>JAUNLD010000075.1 GCA_030532425.1 Lautropia sp.
CTCAAAACGCCGACTTTTCCAGCAACGGCCGGACCAAATGATGGGAGGAGGTCAAACCAACCCCGAGCCTCTGCTTTTGAATGGACCACTTGACGGGGAAGTCTACGGGCCGGCTTTCGGGATCATGATGATGGGGGTGTAGAAAACTTCGATATTTTCTGTTTTCATAACCCGTCAAAAAAAATCCATGCCTCTGTTTTGTTGATCGTGTCGCCTTCCGTGAACAGAATGATTCTGATTTCTTCGTAGTAGAGGCCTGCGTATCTCCAGTACCTTTCTTTTCTGGAGCCTATTATTGATCTTCTGTTTTCGTATTCGACATTACTGTAATTAAAGCCGTTGTTCTTGAGGAATGATTCTCCGATTTTTATTGGAGTTCCTGGTGGGATGTATTCTTCTGCAATCGACGATATGTTTGTCTGGGTTTTATTTCCTTGCTTTTGTCTCTCAATTGCCTTGATTACAATTTCCGGGGTGTTGTGGTGAATGATGGTTGTTGCTGATGCAACGAGCAGTAGTGCGACAAAGAAAATCAGTTTTGCTTGTTTGTTCATGCTGTTGTTTGTTTTTTGGTCTTGTTCGTGCGATTTGCTTGATTTGTGGTTGCCTCCTCTGACCGGCCATAATACTTTGATGGAAGCTTTTGTCTTGTGAGCTGGTTCATGGTTTTGTGTAACATGCAGTCCGCAAGTCTGGAGAATGGGACATCATGAAATACATCGATCATGGCCGGGGCGGCGAGGCCCATGTGCTGGCGCTGGCCGAGCGCGACATGCCGGAAGTGGGCGCGGGCGAGGTGCTGGTGCGGGTGGCCTGTGCCGGCGTCAACCGGCCTGACGTGCTGCAGCGGCAGGGCTTGTACCCGCCACCGCGCGGGGCCTCGCCTTATCTGGGGCTGGAGGTCTCGGGCAAGGTGGTGGCGGTGGGCCAGGGCGTGAGCGAGTTTGCCGCGGGCGATCGCGTCTGTGCGCTGGTGGATGGCGGTGGCTATGCCGAGTACGTGACGGTGCCGGTGGGGCAGGTGCTGCCGGTGCCGGCCGGGTTTTCCATGGTGCAGGCGGCTGCCTTGCCGGAGACCTTCCTCACCGTCTGGGCCAATGTCTTCGAGCGCGGCCGCCTGCGGGCGGGCGAGACGCTGCTGGTGCACGGCGGCACCTCGGGCATCGGCACCACCGCCATCCAGCTGGCCAGGGCTTTGGGGGCACGGGTGCTGTGCACGGTGGGCTCGCCCGAGAAGGCCGAGGCAGCCCTGAAGCTGGGCGCTGATGCCGCCATCGATTACCGCCGCCGCGATTTTGCGGTCGAGGTCAAGCGCCTGACCGAGGGGCACGGCGTGGACGTGATCCTCGACATCGTCGGTGGGCCGTACATCGAGCGCAACCTGCGCAGCCTGGCGCTGGAAGGGCGCCTGGTGCAGATCGCCTTCCTGCAGACCAGCAAGGTCGAGGTGGACTGGATGCCGCTGATGCTCAAGCGGCTGACCTTCACCGGTTCGACGCTGCGTGCCCGTCCGGCGGCCGAGAAGGAGCGGCTGTGTCAGGCGCTGCTGGCGCAGGTGTGGCCGCTGCTGGCCGAGGGCCGGGTGCAGCCGGTGATCGACCGGGTCTATCCGCTGGCCGATGCCGCCAGTGCCCACCTGCGCATGGAAAGCTCCGAGCACATCGGCAAGCTGGTGCTGGCCGTCAACCCGGCGATCGAGTGAGGCTCAGCCAAGGGGATTGTGCTGGTAGCGCCAGGCCGGGCTGCGCCGTGCCAGCGCATTCTCGCGCGCCACGCACATCAGGAAGCCGCAGCCCAGGCCCAGCGTCACCAGGGCTGTGCCGCCATATGACATGAAGGGCAGCGGTACCCCCACCACCGGCAGGATGCCGATCACCATGCCGATGTTGACGAAGGCATAGGTGAAGAAAATCATCGTCATCGAGCCGGCCAGCAGCCGGGCAAAGGTGCTTTGCGCCTGCGAGGCGATCATCAGCCCGCGGGCGATCAGCGCCGTGTAGAGCAGCAGCAGCACGCCGGTGCCGATCAGCCCGAATTCTTCGGCATACACCGAGAAGATGAAGTCGGTGGTGCGTTCGGGCACGAAATCCAGGTGGCTCTGCGTGCCCTTCAGCCAGCCCTTGCCCTCGACGCCGCCCGAGCCGACGGCAATGGTCGACTGGATGATGTGGAAGCCCTTGCCGAGCGGATCGTCGGTCGGGTCCAGCATCGTCAGCACGCGCTGCTGCTGGTAGGGCTTCATGTTGATCCACAGGAGCGGCAGGGCGGCAATGCCGATGATGGTGCCGCCGATGATGATGCGCCAGCTCAGCCCGGCAAAGTAGATGGTGAAGGCACCGGCCGAGGCCACGAGGATGGCAGTGCCCAGATCGGGCTGCCGGCCCACCAGCGCCACCGGAACCACCAGGATGACGGCCGCCAGCAGGTGCGGGGTGTGGCCTGGCCAGCGGTTGCGGGTGGTATGGAAGAACCAGGCCAGCACCAGCGGGATGGCGATCTTCATCAGCTCGGAGGGCTGGATGCGGGTGAAGCCAAGGTCGAGCCAGCGCCGAGCCCCCTTGGCGGAGACGCCGAACAGGTCGACGGCCAGCAGCAGGGCCACGCCGATCAGGTACAGGGGAATGGCGGCGCTCATCAGCTGTCGGGGCTGCAACCGGGCGATCAGCCAGCAGATCAGTGTGGCCATGCCCAGATTGCGCGCATGCACGAACAGTCGAGCACTGTTGTCCCCCACGGCGGAATACATGGTCACCAGGCTGAGGGCGCTCAGCAGGGCCAGCACGCCGAACAGGACCGGATCGAAGATGAAGACGTGACGGCGCAGCAGCGGCCAGAGCCGGTTCATCATCGCCGGGCCTCCTGCAGCGGACGGGCGGTTGCGGGGCGAGGGGCTGGCGCGCGGGGGCGCGCGGCCGGTTGTCGGGTGGCTTGGGCAGCCGGACGGGCTTGTGTCCGGGGGCCTGCCTGGCGGGTGCGGGCAGCTTCTGCCTTGCGTGTCCGGCTGCTGCGCGCCGGTGTGCGGGCTGCGGCTGCTGTGGGCCGGGCAGCGGCGGGCACGGCCCTGGCGGCTTCGGCTGTGCTGGCAGCAGAAGCGGCCGCAGCCGTGCCCACCGCTGCGCTGGCCGTTGTGCCGCTGGCGGTGGTCAGTGTGGCGGCTATCGGCACGGTTGCAGGGGTGGCCGGGGCTTCTCCGGTCTCCAGGCTGGGCTGGCCGTCGGCGCTGTCGGCCTCCACGGCGTCGTTGCTGCTGGTGGGCGGGGCCAGTTCGGCCGGCTCCTTGCCCAGCAGATAGAAGTCGAACAGCTTGCGGGCGATCGGCGCGGCGGTGCGGGCGCCAAAGCCGCCGTTCTCGACGATCAGGGCCAGGGCGATGCGCGGGTTTTCGAAGGGGGCGTAGCCGATGTAGAGCGAGTGGTCGCGGAAATGGCGGGCGATGCGCTTTTCGTCGTAGCGCTCGTTCTGCGCGATGCCGATCACCTGTGCTGTGCCGGTCTTGCCGGCCGAGGCGTAGCCGGCGTTGGCAAAGGCGATGCGGGCGGTGCCGCGGGTGGTCACGTCGTGCATCGCTTTCTGCACCAGCCTGACGTGTTCGGGCTGCACCCGCAGTGCCGTGCCGGGACGCGGGCCGGCCTGCGGTTGCGGCTGGTCATCGACATGGGTGACGAGGTGCGGTCGCACCGGCACGGCATCATTGGCCAGCACGGCGGTGGCATGGGCCAGTTGCAGGATGGTGAAGGCGTTGTAACCCTGGCCGATGCCCACCGACGGGGTTTCACCCGGGTACCACGGCTGCTTGAAACGGGCCTTTTTCCACTGGCTGGAGGGCAGGATGCCGGGCACTTCGTCGGGCAGGTCGATGCCGGTGAGCGAGCCAAAGCGCCACTGCTGCATGAAGTGGTGGATGCGGTCCACGCCCAGTTCATACGAGGCGCCGTAATAATAGGTATCGGACGAGACGACGATGGATTTCTTCAGGTCGACGCGGCCGTGCCCCTGGGGCTTGGAGTCGCGGAAGCGGTGCTTGCCCAGCATGAAGTAGCCGGGGTCGGTGATGGTGTCCTCGGGCTTGCGCACACCGTTTTCGAGGATGGCCAGCGCCATGAAGGGCTTGTAGGTGGAGCCGGGCGGATAGGTGCCGCGCAGCGGGCGGTTGAGCAGCGGCCGGGCCGGATCACCATTGAGTGCCTGCCAGCGCTGCTGGTCGATGCCGTCGACGAACAGGTTCGGATCAAAGCTTGGCATCGAGACAAAGGCGAGGATCTCACCGCTGGCCGGCTCGATGGCGACCAGGGCGCCCTTGTAGTCGCCAAAGAGTTTTTCGGCCATCTGTTGCAGGCGGATGTCGATCGACAGGCGCAGGTTGCGACCGGGCAGTGCCGGCTGCTTCGAGAGCGAACGGACCGGCCGGCCGCTGGCGGTGACTTCCACTTCCTCGATGCCGACCTTGCCGTGCAGCAGCGCTTCATAACCCTGTTCCAGCCCGAGCTTGCCGATGTGGGTGCTGCCGGCGTACTCGGACACCAGATCGTGGCGGGCCAGCCATTCGTTGTCGGTGGTCGAGATGCGGCCGATGTAGCCGATGGCATGGGCGGCGGTGCTGCCCAGCGGATAGTTGCGGCGGGGGCGGGCCTTGATTTCCACGCCATCGAGACGGTAGCGCTCGGCGGCGATCCGGGCAGCTTCCTGGTCGGTCAGGCGGCTCTTGAGCGGAATGGTGCCGCTGGTGCTCCTGCTGCTGGCCAGCTGCCGCCTGAAGCGGCGCAGCTCGCCGGGCGAGAGGCTGACGATCTGGCCCAGCTCTTTCAGCAGGGCATCGATGTTGCCGGCCTGGCTGGGCGAGATTTCCAGTGCCGGGGTGTGCACGTCCTCGGCCAGCACGACACCGTGGCGATCGAGGATGCGGCCACGCTGTGGGGGCAGGGGCAGCATGGTGATGCGGTTGTCTTCGGCCAGGGCATGGTAGCTGTCATAGCGCAGCACCTGCAGGTACCAGGCACGTGCCATCAGCAGCAGGAAGGCGACGAGCACGGCTGCCATCGCCACCAGCAGGCGCCGGTTGAAAAATGGCCGGGAAAGAAGCTCGTCGTTGCGCATCACGGCAGCTCACCCGGGGTCTAGTGCGGCCGCTCGTGCCGGGGAAAGGCGGGGCGGGCCGCCAGGAAGGGTTCCCGCCGGGACGCAGGCTGATCGGGATCGCTGGCGATGGTGGGTGACACCGGTGCGCGCGGCGCCTGGCGCGGGACGGGCGCGGTGCGTCGTCCCGACACCAGCAGCAGGTCGACCAGGGGCCACAGCAGGATGGTGCTCAGCCAGGTCAGAAACTGTTCGGGCCCCAGCCAGGGCAGCCCGGTCAGGAAACGGGCGCCCGCCAGGCAGGCCTGGGCCAGCAGCAGCAGCCCCAGCACGTGCAGCATCCGGCCGGGGGTGTGAAACCAGCTGATCCGGCGCATCAGACGCATCGCCAGCAGCACGGCCACGGTGTAGAGCAGCGCATGCTGGCCCAGCACGATGCCCTGATGGGCGTCCATCACCAGGCCCAGCACAAAGCCGATGCCCAGCAGGGCCCGTCGCGGCTGGTCGACGATCGTCCAGAACACCAGCACCAGGGCCAGCATGTCGGGCACCACCGGGCTCTGGCCCCATGGGGCCAGGTTGACGAGCAGCGCGATCACCAGGCTCAGGCCGATCCAGGGCCAGCCGGCAGCGGCGTGGGGGGCGTGCGGCATCTTCATGGCTGACGGGACGCCACCGGTGCGGTCGTGTGGCCGGCCGGGGGTGTGGACGCGTGGGGGGGCAGGGACCGCGGCGCCGTGTCGGCCGTCTGCGTGCCGGGGGGCCGTTCGCCCAGGTCGTCGGTTTGCAGGATCAGCACCAGGCTGGGGTCATCGACGTTGCCGGCAGGCTTGACGGCAATGTGCACGAAGGGGTCGTCGGCCACGGGCTCGATGCCCTCCACCTGACCCAGTGGCAGGCCGGGTGGGTAGAGGCCATCCAGCCCGGAGGTCTGCAACAGGTCACCGGTGCGGATGTCGGCTTCGGCCGTCTGAAAGCGCAGCTCGATCCGTCCGGAGGCAGGTGCACCGAAGGCAATCAGGTTCAGGCCGCTGCGGCGATCGCTGACCGGCACGCTGATTCCCGGGTCGGTGATGAGCGTCATTTCGCTGTGAAACGGGTAGACGCGGGTGATCTGGCCGATCACGCCCAGGGCATCGACCACCGGCTGCCCGGCGCTCACGCCGTGGTGGCTGCCCTTGTCGAGCAGGCGTTTCCGGCTGCGCGGGGCACGGCTGCTCACCCGCACCTCGGCGACGATGCCGGCGCGCGGAATGCGCGGGCGCAGTTCGGCCAGTTCGCGCAGCGCCTGGTTTTCGCGGCGCAGGCGCTCAATGGCGGCCAGCTCGCCGGCCTGCTGGGTCAGCACGGTGCGCAGCATCTGGTTGTCACGGCGCAGCTGGGCGATGTCATCGAAATGGCCGTCGATGCTGCGCACCTGCTCGACAGGCCAGTTCAGGGCCTGTTGCAGCGGATAGAGCCCAGTCCCCAGCACCTGCCGCACGGGCGCCAGCAGCCCGCCGCTGCGGCTGTCGGCAAACATCGTTGCCAGCGCCAGCAGGACGAGGACGGCGGCCAGGCCGGAACCGTACGGGGTGGAAGGACCGGGACGGGGGTTCATTCGTTGGTGAAGATGCCGCCAAGATCGTCCATGCGTTCCAGCGCCAGGCCGCAGCCGCGCACGACGCAGGTCAGGGGTTCATCGGAGATCAGGGTCGGCAGGCCGGTTTCCTCGGCGATCAGGCGGTCAAGGCCGGGGATCAGCGCGCCGCCCCCGGTCAGCATGATGCCACGTTCGCTGATGTCGGCACCGATTTCGGGCGGGGTGTCTTCCAGGGCGTCCTTGACGGCCGAGACGATGGTGTTGAGCGGGTTGGTCAGCGCCTCGCGGATCTCGTTCGAGCTGATGCGGAACGAGCGCGGAATGCCCTCGGAGAGGTTGCGGCCCTTGACCTCGATCTCGCGCACCTGCGCATCGGGGAAGGCCGAGCCGATTTCCTTCTTGATCTGTTCGGCCGTGCTCTCGCCGATCAGCATGCCGTAGTTGCGACGCACGTAGGCGATGATCGCTTCATCAAAGCGGTCGCCGCCCACGCGCAGCGACTGGGCATGGACGATGCCGCCCAGCGAGATCACGCCCACTTCGGTGGTGCCGCCGCCGATGTCGATCACCATCGAGCCGCTGGCCTGCGATACCGGCAGCCCGGCGCCGATGGCCGCGGCAATCGGCTCCTCGATCAGGTAGACCTCGGATGCGCCGGCCCCCAGGGCCGATTCACGGATGGCCCGCCGCTCGACCTGCGTCGAGCCACAGGGCACGCAGATGACGATGCGCGGATTGGGGGTGATGACCGAGCCCGGGTGGGCCTGGCGCACGAACTGGCGCAGCATCTGTTCGGTGACGGTGAAGTCGGCGATGACGCCGTCCTTCATCGGCCGGATGGCCTGCATGTTGGTGGGCACCTTGCCCAGCATCAGCTTGGCATCCCGGCCGACGGCCGTGATGCTGCGCTTGCCGCCGGGGGTGTTCTCGGTGCGGATGGCGACGACCGAGGGCTCGTTCAGGACGATGCCCTTGCCCTTGGCGTAGATCAGGGTGTTGGCGGTACCCAGGTCGATGGCCAGGTCGTTCGAAAAGAATTTCTTGATGAAACCGAACATGTCGAAACGTCGCTCTGCGTTTTCAAAATTGCCAAAGGATCATACCGTTATACACTTCGGGATGCGCCGCCACAGGGCTGATCGGAGACTGCCGGTTGCCCGTCGGTGGCAAACGTTTCCTTTGCGTTGCAGGGATACCACCCCGGCCATGCGCCCGATCGCCATCCGATGGCACCGGCGCCGTGGCAGGCCGCCGGCCGGGCCGTGCGGTACCGGCTGGCCGTGCGGGTGCCCTGTGGTGCCCTCTTTTCCTTTTTGTATCGATCAAGCGATCGACCAGGGGTTTTTTTGATGTCATTGACGCCTGAAGACATTCGACGTCTCGGCGAACTCGCCCGCATCCGGCTGGATGACGACGAACGCGCACACCTGCTCAGCGATCTGGACAACATCTTCGGCATCATCGAAAAGCTGCGGGCGGTGGATACCACCGGCGTCGAGCCGATGACCCACCCCGAGCAGATGGGGCTGCGCCTGCGTGACGATGTCGTGACCGAAACCGACAACCGCGACGAGAACCAGCGCTCGGCGCCTGCCGTGGCTGATGGCCTGTTTCTGGTGCCGAGGGTGGTGGAATGAGCACGATCAGTCAATTGCGTCAGGCGGGCAGCCTGAAGGACATCTCGGCCGCCCTGCAGCGCGGCGAGGTCTCGGCCGTCGAGCTGGCCGAAGATTGCCTGGCCGCGGCCACGGCCAGCCAGATCAATGCCTTTGTCGACATCCAGCCCGAGCTGACGCTGGCCCAGGCCCGTGCGGCCGACGAACGGCTGGTGGCGGCCCGCCGCACGGGTGAGCAGCCGGGCCCGCTGCTGGGCGTGCCGATGGCGCACAAGGATGCCTTCGTCACCCGTGGCTGGAAATCGACGGCCGGCTCGCGGATGCTGGCCGATTACCAAAGCCCCTTCGATGCCACCGTGGTGGCACGCATCCAGGCGGCGGGCGCCGTCTGCATCGGCAAGCTCAACTGCGACGAGTTTGCGATGGGATCGGGCAACGAGAACTCGTGGTTCGGCCCGGTACACAACCCCTGGGATGCCAGCCGCGTGGCCGGGGGCTCGTCCGGTGGGTCGGCCGCTGCGGTGGCTGCCGGTCTGGTGCCCCTGGCGACCGGCACCGACACCGGCGGCTCGGTACGTCAGCCGGCCGCGATGTGCGGGGTCACGGGGATCAAGCCCACGTATGGCCGGGTGTCGCGCTACGGCATGATCGCCTTTGCCAGCTCGCTGGATCAGGCGGGCGTGTTCGCACGCTCGGCTGCCGATTGCGCGCAGCTGCTGGCGGTGATGGCCGGCTTTGACACGCACGATTCCACCAGCCTGCAGGCGCCAGCCGATGATCTGGCGGCCGTACCGAAGGTGGGGGTGAGTGATGACGCCGCCCGGCCGCTGGCCGGCCTGCGGGTGGGCATGCCGGCCGAATTCTTTGGCGAGAGCCTGGCGGCCGACGTGCGTGCTGCCGTGCAGGCAGCCCTGGAGCGCTTGCAGGCGCTGGGTGCCACCGTGGTGCCGGTGTCGCTGCCGCTGACCGAGCTGGCCATCCCGGCCTATTACGTGATCGCACCGGCCGAGGCGTCCAGCAACCTGGCACGTTACGACGGCGTGCGCTATGGCCATCGCAGCGAAGATGCCGGCGATCTGCGCGCGCTCTACATGAACAGTCGCGCCGAGGGCTTTGGCGCCGAGGTCAAGCGGCGGATCATGATCGGCACCTACGTGCTGTCGCATGGTTATTACGATGCCTACTATCGCAAGGCCCAGCAGTTGCGCCGGATGATCGCCGACGATTTTGCCCGTGTTTTCGCCGAGGTCGACGTAATCGCCGGTCCGGTCTCACCCGAGACGGCCTGGCCGATCGGGCAGCAGGCCGATGATCCGGTGCGCAACTATCTGGCCGACATCTTCACCCTGCCTGCCTCACTGGCCGGCTTGCCGGGGGTGTCGCTGCCCTGTGGCTTTGATGGGGCGGGCCTGCCGGTGGGCCTGCAACTGGTAGGGCCGGCCTTTGCCGAAGCACGGCTGCTGAGCATCGGCCATGCCTTCCAGCAGGAGACCGACTGGCACCTGCGCCGCCCGCCGGTAGCCTGAAGCACGATGGATGGCCCTCTTCGGGAGGATGGGGTACGCCGCGGAGGGCCTGCCAACCCGGTGTTTTCCGGGGCTGTCGGCCCGCACCACCGGCATGGGACCGTCTGGATCAGGGCCATCCGGTTCATCCAGGATCAAGGAGCAGGCGATGCCTGCAGGACGAGTAAACAATGAAGAATGCTGAATTACAGAATCACGGTTTCTCCGGTCGCTGGTGGGGGCGGGCGGCGCTGATGCTGACGTGCACCGTGATGGCGGCCTGTGCCCATCTGGCCGATGACGCGCAGAAGCGTCAGCCGCGCGTCACGCAAACGCGGCCGGCAGCCAAGGCGCCGGCGACCGCCACCCGTGGCATCTCGAAGGATGGCAAGGTGGGTGGCCTGCAGCATTTCACCGGCAACTGCAAGCAGGTCGAAGAGGATGGTTTTGCCGAGGATGCGCGCCTGCAGGTGGTCGGGGGGCAGGTGCGGGTGCTCGACTGGCGGGTCAAGGTGGGCCGGCGTGGTCAGTGCAGCTTCAACCTGCACGACTTCCGTCAGGTCAAGCAGCATCCGCACATCGAGCTGACCTCGCTGCGCGGTAACGGGTGCAAGCTGCTGATCTACCAGGAGCCGCGGCGCGTGACGCTGGCGCATTCGGGTTGTGATGCCCAGTGCACCAAAGGGGTGGCCGAAGAAGCCTGGCCGGTGATGTTCAACCCGCGAACGGGTCAGTGTGCCCGTCTCGACCGCTGATTCGGGGAGAATGCTTCATGCAGTGGGAAGTGGTGATCGGGCTGGAAACCCATGTCCAGCTTTTGACCCGGTCCAAGATCTTTTCGGGGGCGTCCACCCGCTTCGGCGCGCCGCCCAACACCCAGGCCTGCCCGCTGGATCTGGGCCTGCCCGGCACGCTGCCGGTGATGAACCGCCAGGCCGTTGAACATGCCATCCGCTTTGGCCTGGCCATCGGCGCACAGGTGGCGCCGGTGTCGATCTTTGCCCGCAAGAATTATTTCTATCCCGATCTGCCCAAGGGCTATCAGATCAGCCAGTACGAGCAGCCGGTGGTCAGCGGCGGCACGCTGGACATTGCCGTGCCGGCCGACAGGCCAGGGGCGCCTCCCGTGGTCAAGACCATCAACCTGACGCGCGCGCATCTTGAAGAAGATGCCGGCAAGTCGCTGCACGAGGATTTTGCCGGCCAGTCCGGCATCGATCTGAACCGGGCCGGCACGCCACTGCTGGAAATCGTCAGCGAGCCCGAGCTGCGCAGTGCCGCCGAGGCCGTGGCCTATGCCCGTGCGCTGCACGGGCTGGTGACGTGGCTGGGCATCTGTGATGGCAACATGCAGGAAGGCTCGTTCCGCGTGGACGCCAACGTTTCGGTGCGCCCGGTGGGCCAACAGGAATTTGGCACCCGTGCCGAGATCAAGAACCTCAATTCCTTCCGCTTCCTTGAGCGGGCGATCCTGTTCGAGGTGCGGCGTCAGATTGAGCTGATCGAGGATGGCGGCCGTGTCGTTCAGGAAACCCGCCTGTACGATCCCGATGCCGACGAGACCCGCTCGATGCGGACCAAGGAAGATGCCGATGATTATCGCTACTTCCCCGAGCCCGACCTGCCCCCGCTGGTGATCGATCAGGCGCAGGTGGCGGCGGTGCGGGCCAGCATGCCCGAGCTGCCCAGCGCCAAGCGCACCCGGTATCAACAGGAGCTGGGCTTGTCGGCAGCCGATGCGCTGATGTTGACCGACAGCCTGGCCAGCGCCGAATATTTCGAAGCTGTGGTGGCCTCTCTGCCCGATGCGGAGGCTCAGGCCAAGACGGCCGCCAACTGGGTGATGGGTGAGCTGGCTGCGCAGCTCAATCGTGATGGCCTCGACATCGCCGACTCCAAAGTGAGTGCGGCGCAGCTGGCCGGGCTGCTGGGCCGGATCATCGACGGGACACTGTCGAGCAAGATGGGCCGTGATGTCTTCCAGGCGCTGTGGGCTGACGGTCCGCAAGCCGGCGGCGCCGAACTTGTCGATGCCCTGATCGAGAAACAGGGGCTGAAGCAGATCAGCGGCGATGACGTGCTCGGGCCGATCATCGATACGGTGCTGGCCGCCAACCAGAAGTCGGTGGACGAATTCCGTGCCGGCAAGGAAAAAGCCTTCAATGCACTGGTGGGCCAGGTGATGAAGGCCAGTCGCGGCAAGGCCAATCCGCAGCAGGTGAACGAACTGCTGCGCAAGCGGTTGGTGGGCTGATCCACCTTGAAAGACAACGGGGCGGGCCGCACGCCTGCTCCGCTGTCAGATCAACGTCAGATCCTGCATTCAGCATGCAGCATCCTGGGTGCAGCAGGCTCGCACGGTCGTGCAGCCGTCCACATGCCGATCAGTGGCGGTCGCTGTCGCGCTGCTGTGGCGAGCTGGCGATATCGGCCAGCAGTTCGGTCAGGCGTGCCGCCTTGCCGTCATAGTCGCGGTTGATTCGTTCCCGTTCACTGCGGCGCTCCTTGATGAGGGCGTCCTCTGCCAGGATGGCGTTGGCAAGAGACGAGATGCGCTGCTGCATCGCGTAGGGCAGCGGTGCTGCCGGCGACTTGCCCTGCTGGGCTTGTTGTACCTGCCATTCGCGCGCACTCCTGCGCACTTTCTTCAGATCTTCGTCCAGCACCAGGATGCGGCGGATCGCGCCGTCGATCTCGGCGTCGATCAGGTCGATCGTCTCCTTCTGCCGCGCACGCAGATCGGCTGTGCTTTCGTAGGTGAGCAACAGGTGTCGGTCATGCGCCTGCTGGGCGCGCAGCGTGCGTTCCTTCTCCTTGTCGATCAGTGCCTGACGGGCGGCTTCCCTTTCCTGTTGCCGGGTCAGCGGGGCCGGCAGCACCCGACGCACCGAACCATCGCGGTTCAGCTCACGCATCGGCCGGCGGGCACAGGCCTTGATCGGCTGGTCAGACGAAATGACCCGGCCCTGTTCGTCCTTGCAGACGTAGATGCCGGGGGCAGGCTGGCCAGGCACCTGCGCGAGCGCAGATGATGGGGCCAGCATGCCGCAGAGCGTTGGCAGCGCCAGCAGATACAGCACGGAACGGACGGGCAGCAAGGTCATGCTGCACACTGTAGTCAGCCGGGGCGGCCGCTGCCATAGCGCTGACGATAGTCGGAGATTGCTGTACGATGAGCGGCGAGCGCGCTGTCGCGTCTGTCGTCGCCTGCCAGATAGCCCAGCAGGTCATCAAGCGTGGCCAAGGCGTATACAGCCAGCCCGTAGCGTTGCCGTACTTCTTCGACGGCCGAGCGAGCCGCCACGATCTCGGCGGTGCCGGCGCGCTCCATCCGGTCGATGGCGATGAACACGGCGGCCGGCGTGGCGCCGGCGGCCCGGATGATCTCGACCGACTCACGGACCGAGGTCCCGGCCGAGATCACGTCGTCGATGATCGCCACCCGGCCTTTCAGGGGCGCACCCACCAGCACACCGCCTTCACCATGATCCTTGGCTTCCTTCCGGTTGAAGGCAAAGGGCAGGTTGCGCCCACGGGCCGCGCAGGCCACCGCCATGGCCGAGGCCAGCGTGATGCCCTTGTAGGCCGGGCCGAAGAGCACGTCGAAGGGTTCGACGGCCTCGGCCCCGGTGCCGGCCTCGACGGCCAGCAGCTTGTCGGCGTAAAAACCGGCCAGCCGGCCGAGCGTGGTGCCATCGTGGAACAGCCCGGCATTGAAGAAATAGGGCGAGAGCCGGCCGGCCTTCGTCTTGAACTGGCCAAAGCGCAGCGCGCCTGTGTCGATGGCGAACTGGATGAATTCGTGGGACAGGGTGCTCATGAATGTCTTCAGGAAGGGAAACAGCCAGCCCGGTGCTGGATCATGGCATCAATCTTACCGGCTTCGTGCCTGGAACTGCCGTTCAGGCCTCATGACCGGGCTGTTCTCAGCCGGCGGCAGCGCGTCATGAGGAGACCTGAGCCAAAGGCAGGTAAACTCGGTCCGTGTTCGATGTAGCAGCCATGAGGATGCAGATGCTCCGTGTCGTTTCCCAGAATCTCAACGGTATCCGGTCGGCGGCCCGCAAGGGGTGGTTCGAATGGGCGGCTGGCATCGGGGCCGATGCCATCTGCGTGCAGGAGGTTCGGGCACAGCTGGCCGACCTGAGTGACGGGATGCGGGCCATCGGCCCGGCGGCCGGGCATTTTCATCTGGCCGAACGCA
>JAUNLD010000076.1 GCA_030532425.1 Lautropia sp.
GCTTGGTGCCGACGAACAGGATGTTGCCCCGGTTGGCCGCCAGCTGACGCAGGTAGCGGGTGGCCTCCTGGTATTTGACCAGGGTCTTTTCCAGGTTGATGATGTGGATCTTGTTGCGATGACCGAAGATGTAGGGGGCCATGCGCGGGTTCCAGAAGCGGGTCTGGTGGCCGAAATGGACACCGGCTTCGAGCATCTGGCGGATCGTGACTGACATAAAGCGGGAAAACTCCGATACAGGGTTGACCATACCCCGGTCCGCCACGAGAAACCAACCCGAAGCCGCCTGGGCGGCCGGGCACCCTTGTTCCGTGGATGAGGACTGACGCCGCCACAACCGGAAGGCAGCAGCACAGCGGCAGCCCGACGCTGGATTGATCCGGGGCCGTTTGAAAGCCGGGCCACACGCAGCCCCCCTTGGGCCACGTTCCCGGCGCCCGAGATTCTAGCACCCAATCCCCCACCGTGGCCTGCCCTTTTGTCCGTCTTTTGCGCTTTGCGTCGGTGTCGTGCCGCGCCGGCCGATCGAGTACCATCCGGGCTCGGACGCCCGCACCCGCCGGCACCGCCCAGCGCGCCGGCCCGGCCCTGGCATCCGCCCCTTCATTCGTCCAGGACACGCAAGCACATCGGGTATGACGATCAAGATCAAGACCCCGGAAGACATCGAGAAAATGCGCATCGCCTGCCGGCTGGCAGCCGAGGTGCTCGACTTCATCACGCCCCACGTCAAGGCCGGCACCACCACCGAGCAGCTGGATGCCCTCTGTCACGACTACATGGTCAACCAGCAGGGCACGATCCCGGCACCGCTCAACTACGCACCGCCGGGCCACAAGCCCTATCCCAAGTCGATCTGCACCTCGATCAACCACCAGATCTGTCACGGCATTCCCGGTGAGCGTCAGCTCAGGAACGGCGACATCCTCAACATCGACATCACCGTCATCAAGGACGGCTACCACGGCGACACCAGCCGGATGTTCGTCATCGGCCAGCCCTCGGTCATCGCCCGGCGGCTGGTCGACAGCACCTGGCAAGCCCTGTGGATCGGCATCGACCAGGTACGCCCGGGCGCCCATTTTGGCGATATCGGCCACGCCATCCAGCGCTATGCCGAGGGTCAGGGTTTTTCGGTGGTGCGCGAGTTCTGCGGCCACGGCATCGGCCGCCGCTTTCACGAAGAGCCGCAGGTGCTGCACTACGGCCGGGCGGGTACCGGCCCGGTGATGGAGCCGGGCATGATCTTCACGATCGAGCCGATGCTCAACGCCGGCCGCCGCGAGATCCGCGAGCTGGCCGACGGCTGGACCATCGTCACCAAGGACCACAGCCTGTCGGCACAGTGGGAGCACACCCTGCTGGTCACGCCCACCGGTTACGAGGTGCTGACCCTCTCGGCCGGCGCCCCCGCACGCCCGGCACCGCTGGCTGCCTGAGCCTGCCCGCCCCGCCGGTGCCAGGCCTCCTGCCCAGGTCGGCCCGCATCCCCCGCTGACATCTTCGGGTGGCGGGCCGTCGTCCTCCTGCCCTTTCTGCCCCGTGCGCATGAACGCCGACCGCCCCGCCCCACCGCCCGACGCCCCCGCCGGCCAGACCCTCTTTCCGCCCGAGCGCATCGCTGCATTGCGCCAGCAGCGCCTGCAGATGCGCGAGCACCGCATCGAGCGCTTCAAGAGCGACCAGCGCATCGGCCTGCTGATGCACGGGCTGGCCCAGGACACCGACCAGCTGCTGCGCATCCTCTGGACCGAGGCCGGCATGCCCGTCCACTGGGCGCTGTTTGCCGTGGGCGGCTACGGGCGGGGCGAGCTGCAACCCCACTCCGACGTCGATCTGCTGCTGCTGGCCCCCGAGGGCGAGCCCTCCGCAGACACCGTCCGCCGCATCGAGCAGTTCATCGGCGCCTGCTGGGACATCGGTCTCGACATCGGCCACAGCGTGCGCACGCCGGTGCAGTGCGGTGACGAGGCACGGGCCGACATCACGACGATGACCGCACTGCTGGAGCGGCGCCTGCTGGCAGGCAGCCGGCGCAATGCCCGGCTGCTGAGCGGGGCGATGGCGGGCCAGCTGCAGCTGCCGATCTTTCTGCGCGACAAGCTGCTGGAGATGCGGCAGCGCCACCAGAAATACGAAGACACCCCCTACAGCCTGGAACCCAACTGCAAGGAAAGCCCCGGCGCCCTGCGCGACCTGCAGGTGGTGGGCTGGATCAGCCGGGCTGCCGGCTTTGGCCAGGCCTGGGTCTCGCTGGTGCGTGCCGGCGTCATCGAACCCCTGGAAGCCAGCCAGCTGCAACGGCACGAGCGCCTGCTCAAGCGCATCCGTGCCTGGCTGCACATCCTCTCGGGCCGACGCGAAGACCGCCTGGTCTTCGACCTGCAGCCGGCGGTGGCCCGGGCCATGCGCCTGAAGGCCGGCAGCGACAGTGCCCGTGCCCTGTCCGAGAAGCTGATGCAGCAGTATTACCTGGCGGCCAAGGCCATCACCCAGCTCAGCACCATCCTCGTGCAATCGCTTGAAATCCGGCTGCTGCGCCCCCACCCCGGCCCGGCGGTGCCGCTGGACGAGCATTTTGACGTGATCGACGAACAGCTGGACCTGCGCGACCCCGACGCCTTCGAGCGCGATCCCGGCCTGATCCTGCGCGCCTTCCGCATCCTGCAACTCAACCGCTCGCTCTCGGGCATGACGGTGCGCACGCTGCGGGCCCTCTGGCATGCCCGCTTCCAGATCGATGGCGCCTTCCGGCGCAACCCGGCCAACCGTGCGCTCTTCCTGTCGATATTGCAGACGCCCGTCGGCATCACCCACACCCTGCGGCTGATGAACCAGTGGTCGGTGCTGGGGCGCTACCTCGTGCCCTTCTGGCGCATCGTCGGCCGGATGCAGCACGACCTGTTTCACGTCTACACCGTCGATCAGCACATCCTGATGGTGATCCGCAACCTGCGGCGCTTCATGATGGCCGAACACGCCCACGAATACCCGTTTTGCAGCCAGCTGATGAGCAGCTTCGAGAAGCCCTGGCTGCTGATCGTGGCGGCGCTCTTTCACGACATCGCCAAGGGCCGTGGCGGCGATCACTCGCTGCTGGGCGAGCGCACCGTGCTGCGCTTCTGCCGCGACTACGGCATCGACGGGGATGACCGGCGGCTGCTGGCCTTTCTGGTGCGAGAGCACCTGAGCATGTCGATGACGGCGCAAAAGCGCGACCTGGCCGACCCCGACGTGATCGACGGCTTTGCCCGGCGCGTGGGCAACGAACGCCAGCTGACGGCACTCTATCTGCTGACGGTGGCCGACATCCGCGGGACCAGCGCCCGCGTCTGGAACGCCTGGAAGGGCAAGCTGCTGGAAGACCTCTACCGGATGACCCGGGCCCGCCTGGCCGGCACCGCCGGACAACCGCACCGGCAGATGGACACCCGCCGCAGCGCCGCCGCCGCCCTGCTGGCCGGACGCGGCATCGCCGAAGAGGCCTACCAGCCCTTCTGGGCACTGCTGGACATTGGCTACTTTCTGCGTCATGCCCCGCAGGACGTGGCCTGGCACACCGAAGTGCTCCACCCCCATGCACAGGAGCCCCACAGCATCGTGCGCGGCCGTGCGGCCGCCGCAGCCGGCAGTTTCGAGTTCCTGATCTTCACGCCCGACAAGCTCGCCCTCTTTGCCCGCATCTGCCGCTTTTTCGACCATCACCGCCTCTCGATCGCCGAGGCGCGCATCCACACCACACGACACGGCATGGCGCTGGACAGCTTTGTCGTCGTCTCGTCCGAGGCCCGTGCACTCTCGGCCACGCAGATCGGCCAGCTGGAAAACGCCCTGGCGCGCCTGCTGGACGCCCCCTTCGAGCTGGGTGATCTGAAACCGGCCGCCCCGTTCCGGCTTTCCAGGCGCTCGCGCGCCTTTCCGCTTCCGCCCAAGATCGACCTGCGCCCGGACGAATCGGGGCAGCGCTATCAGCTGGTGGTCACCGCCACCGATCGCCCGGGCCTGCTCTACGACCTGGCCCGGGTGCTGGCCCAGTACGGGGTGGGCCTGTTTGGTGCCCGCATCACCACGCTGGGCGAGCGGGCCGAAGACAGCTTCACCATCGGCTCGGAGCAGCTGGGCAGCGAAGCGGGCCGCCTGGCCCTCGAAAAGGAGCTGCTGGCGGTCCTCTGAGTGCCCCGGGGCGGGAAGCACCGGCACCAGAACCCGGCATCTCCCCTTTGCCCATGCCGGCGCACAGGTCCGGCCACGGGGCTTATCCGGCCTGTGTCCGGCTGCGGGCCAGCTGGCCGGCGGTTTCGGTCAGTACCGCCAGCAGCCGCGGCATCACCGTCTCCAGCGTGCGGCCAATCTGCGACAGCTCACGCGTACCGGCCGCCGTACCATCCTTGCCGGCCGCGCGGTTGGTGACGACCGCCAGCGCCGCATAGGGCAGATCCAGCTCACGCGCCAGCGCCGCCTCGGGCATGGCCGTCAGGCCCAGCATGTCGCAGCCGTCACGTTCGTAACGGCGCACCTCGGCCACGGTTTCCAGGCGCGGCCCCTGCGTGCACCCATAGCAGCCGTCGGCCACCACCGCTTGTCCGGCCGCACGGGCCGCCTCCAGCAGCGCACCACGCACGCCCTCGTCATAGGGCTCACTGAAATCGACATGGACCACCGGCTGATCGACCCCACTGAAATAGCTGGCCTTGCGGCCCCAGGTGTAGTCGATGATCTGGTCCGGCACCACCAGCGTGCCGGGTTGCAGGTCGGCACGAATGCCGCCCACCACCGTGCAGGCCACCAGGGCAGTGGCCCCGGCCTCGCGGAGTGCCCAGATGTTGGCCTGGTAATTGATGTCGTGCGGGGCAATGGTGTGTCCATAGCCGTGGCGGGCGATGAACACCACCGGCTGCCCGCCCAGGCGCCCGAAGGTCAGCGCGCTGGACGGCTGGCCCCACGGGGTGCGGGCCACCTTGCGCTGGCTGCCTTCCAGGCCAACGAGCTTGCCCAGCCCGCTGCCGCCGATGATGCCTAGCATTTGCTGATCCCCAGGTCACGGGCACGGGCTTCGAGGAAGGCACGGAACTCGGCACCGACTTCGGGATGTTGCAGCCCCAGCTCGACGGTGGCTTCCAGGTAGCCGATCTTCGAACCGCAGTCGAAGCGGCGCCCCTCGAAGGCATAGGCCAGCACCGGCTGGTCGTGAATCAGCTGGGCCAGCGCATCGGTCAGCTGGATCTCGCCGCCCGCCCCCGGCTTGACCCGGGCCAGGTGCTCGAAGATCAGCGGCGACAGCAGATAGCGTCCCACCACGGCCAGCGTCGAGGGAGCTTCTTCGGGCTTGGGTTTCTCGACCATGCCGGTGATGCGGCTGGTGCGCTCGGCCCACGGCGTGCTGGAGACGATCCCGTAGGACTTGGTTTCCTCCCGGGGCACTTCCTGCACCGCCAGCACACTGGCGTGCTGCCGGTTGTGCAGGTCGACCATCTGCTTCAGCACGGCCTCGCCCCCCGGAGGCGCCTGCATCAGGTCATCGGCCAGCAGGATCGCAAAGGGCTCGTTGCCCACCACATCGCGGGCACACAGCACCGCGTGGCCCAGGCCCAGGGGCTCGGACTGACGGATGTAGATGCAGTTGATGCCCGAGGGCACTGCCTCCTTCACGGCCTCCAGCAGCTTGTCCTTGCCACGCGCCTGCAATTCGGCCTCCAGCTCGTAGGCCTTGTCGAAATGGTCTTCGATGCTGCGCTTGCCACGGCCCGTGATGAAGATCATCTCGGTGATGCCCGCGGCCGCCGCTTCCTCGACCGCGTACTGGATCAGCGGCCGATCAACCACTGGCAGCATTTCCTTCGGTTGCGCCTTGGTGGCGGGAAGAAAGCGGGTGCCCAGTCCGGCGACCGGAAATACAGCTTTGCGAACGCGGTTGTATGCCATTGTCTTAGTTACCGATTTTTGAAAAAAACTCATCTTCGCCCAGAACCGGAATCCCCAGTTCGAGGGCTTTCGAGCGCTTCGACCCTGCGTTTTCTCCCGCAAGGACAAAAGCCGTCTTCCGCGACACCGAACCAGCCGGCCGACCGCCCAGCTGGCGGATCAGCTCCTCGGCCTGGTCCCTCGTCATCCGTGCCAGCGTACCGGTGACGACCACCGATTGCCCAGCCAGCGGCTGACCGGCGAGCGTCCCTGCCCGCACAACGTCAACCGTGGCTGCGTCTGGCGCCGTGTCGCCATCCTTGTCGATAGTATCGCCCAACGGAGCCGTCGGGCGCGCAATTCCCGGCTCGATCAGCGGTCCTTCGGGCACTTGTGCACGCTTTGTGCCCGGCAAGACACCCATTGCCACATTCTGGCCGGCCCCTGTCCCCACAGCGCCCGGCACCGGCGGGGCATCGGGCCGGGGCTGAACGCCGACCGCCTGCAACTGGGCGATCGAGTCGCGGTTGTGCTGCTCGGCCAGAAAGGCCGCCACGCTGCCGACGATCTCGGGACCGATTCCGTCCAGCGGCACCGGCAGCGGTGGCTCGCCCCGACTGCGCCGGCGCTCGTTCTCACGCGCCACCAGGGCCTTCTCGGCCAGGAGCTTCTCCCAATCGACGTTGAGAAAACCTTCAATATTCCCGAATGAGCGGGCCAGCACACGGGCAGCCTCCTCGCCCACCGCACGGATCCCCAGCGCAAACAGGAAGCGCGCCAGCGTCGGCTGACGCGAGCCATCGATCGCGGCCAGCAGATTGGCAGCCGACTTCTCGCCCATGCGCGGCAGGGATTGCAGGGTGGCAGCATCCAGCCGGTACAGGTCGGCGGGCTGACGCACCAGATCGCGGTCGACCAGCTGCTCGATCAGCACATCGCCCAGACCATCGATGTCCATCGCCCGGCGGTGGGCAAAATGCCAGAGCGCACGCTTGCGCTGTGCACTGCAAAACAGGCCGCCGACGCAGCGCCAGTTGGCCTCGCTCGGCAGGCGCTGCACGGCCGAGCCACAGACCGGACACTGGCGTGGCATCTCGAAGGGACGGGCATCGGCCGGGCGGCGCTCGGGCAGGGCCGTCACCACTTCGGGGATCACGTCACCCGCCCGGCGAACGATCACGCTGTCACCGATCATCAGCTGCTTGCGCCGCACCTCGTCCTCGTTGTGCAGCGTGGCGTTGGCAACATTGACGTTGCCGACGAACACGGGCTCCAGCCGTGCCACCGGGGTCAGCACGCCGGTACGCCCCACCTGTACGAAGATGTCGAGCAGCCGCGTCACCGCTTCCTCGGCCGCATACTTGTGAGCCAGCGCAAAACGCGGCGCCCGGGCCACGTAACCGGCCTTCTCGTGCAGGCGGCGCTCATCCAGCTGGTAAACCACCCCGTCGATGGCATAGGGCAAGGTGGCGCGCTGCCCGCCCACGTGACGGTAAAAGTCCAGCATCCCCGACACCCCATGCACACGGGCGGCACCCGGTGGCGGCACAAAGCCCTGCGCCTGCAACCACATCAGCAGCGCATGCTGCGAATCGGGCAGGGCAGACTGCCCCTCCCCTTCGCTGACCTCGCCCACACCATAGGCATAGAAAGTGAGGGGACGGCTGGCGGTGATGCCGGCATCCAGCAGCCGCAGGCTGCCGGCGGCGGCATTGCGCGGGTTGACGAAGGTCTTCTCGCCCCGTGCAGCCTGTGCTGCGTTGAGCGCCAGAAAATCCTCCTTCAGCATCAGCACCTCACCGCGCACCTCCAGCACGGCCGGCACCGGACCGGGCAGCCGGGCGGGCACGCCCCGCACGGTGCGCAGATTGGCCGTCACATCCTCACCGGTGACGCCATCACCCCGCGTGGCACCCTGTACCAGCAGGCCATCCTCATAGCGAAGCGTGGCGGCCAGTCCATCCAGCTTGGGCGTCGCGCTCCAGTCGAGCGCCCCATCGGCCTCGACCAGCGCACGCACCCGACGGTCGAAGGCACGCAACTCGGCTTCGCTGAAGGCATTGGCCAGCGAGCGCATCGGTACCCGGTGCGTGACGGTGCCAAAGCCCTGGGCAGGCGCCCCGCCCACCCGGCGGGTGGGCGAGTCTTCGTGTTGCAGGGCGGGCCAGCGGGCTTCCAGCCCTTCCAGCTCACGAAAGAGCGCGTCGTAGACGCGGTCTTCCACCACCGGCGCATCCTGCTCGTAATAGGCCCGGTTGTGTGCCTGAAGCTGGGCGCGAAGCTCGGCCACCCGCGCGCGCACGTCGTCGGGAGGCAGGGAGGATGCGGGATCGGCAACGCTGCCGGACAGGGGAGATTCTGGAGACATCCGGCAAGTGTAACAAGCCGGATGCCCCCGATCAGTGAAATACGCGCATCGCCGCGCTGCCGCCGGCCGACAGCCCCACCTGCGCCAGCTGGGCGTAGCGTTGGGCCAACTGTCGGGAGACCGCCTTGATCATGCCCACCGACATGCCACGGCCGCTGCTGTCGACCAGCCGCCCTCCCAGGCCCTGCGCCATGCTGCTGGCGCAGGCCACCATGCCCTCCCAGGCCTCGTGACGCTCGGCCGTGCGCGGCACGTCCAGCACGAAGTCGATCTGGTCACGCGCCTTGTTGAAGGCCAGGGCAAACAGCATGTCGCCCGAATCGGCATAGGCTTCGTAGCGGCCGTTGCCCCGTTCGGACAGGCCCAGCTGGCGCACCAGGCTGCTGACGCGCGAGGCCTCGGCCGCCTCCGGCAGCTCGACCATCACCTCGACCTGGGTGTCGAGGCGGGCGGCCAGGGTATCGAGATCGCGGGCATTGCGCAGGATCGGCGCCATGTCCGGGATGCTGACCGGCGCCTGAAGCTGGCTGGCCAGCGACTCGATGGCCGCATTGAAATCCGACAGCTCGACCGCGTTGAGCGGACCCTGACGGTTGGCCAGCAGCAGGCTGCAACGCAGGCGCACCGCCTTCTCGCCAGCCGTCAGCGTCGTCCAGTGCCCGCCCAGGCGCTCCACCTCGATGCGCACCGGCTTGCTGCCGACATGACGCAGCGACGAGGTCAGCACCACCAGCCGGTCGGTATTGACCGGGGCAGGCGGCTCCAGGATCACCACGTGCTCGACCAGCGCATCGGGCTGCGGATCGGCATCCTGATCGGCCCCGGCCACAGCACCCGTCCCGTCCGGCGGGTCGGCGGGCCCGTGCGCCTCGTCGGCCGCCGGCATGCCGGCAACCCCGCCCGCCTCAGCCGGATGGGCCGGGTGATCCGCGGAAGACACGTGCCCGGCATGCACGCCATGCCCTGCCCGCTCATCCCCCTCGATGCCGTGGGCACCGATCCCGTCACCGAAGGCCGCAGCCTCGTGCCGCGGGGCCCGCTGGCCCATCTGCCCGCTCCGGCCGCCCTCGTGCTGCCAGGGTGCAGCAGCTGCCTCGGCATCCATCCCCGCAGTGCCATCCGCGGCCTCGTCCTGCCAGGCCGCCGCCGGAGCAGCCGGCGGTCGGGGCGGTGCAAAGGGCTGATACTCGCCACGGGGCGATGCCCGGCCAGCCTCGGCACGTGCTGCCGCTGCCAGCAGCGCCCCCCCCTGATCGTGGCCTGCAGGATGCCCCGCGGACTGGCGTCCCCCAGCCTGTGCCCCCTCGTCCCGGCCCACACGGCCTGCGGCCGACGGAAGCGCATCGGCCGTTCCCCGGCGGGCACCCACCGGGGCTTCATCCTCGTGCAGATGCGGCTCGCGCGTGCGGCTTGCAGCCTGCTGACGGGCGCGCCGGCTGGCGGCGTCCTCACTGCTGCTCCAGGGCCTGACGGCCGCGGGATTCTCGAACGGAGTCTCGACAAAATCCTCATCATCCACGCCCAGCGACGGATAGCGGGCCGAATCCTCGCCCCGGCGCGGTCCCTCGTGATTCAGGTCGTCGTGCGGCCAGGCATCCTGCTCGCCCGGTTCATCACGGCCGCGCACGCGCGCCGGCCGTGCCGCCAGCGATGGCGGCACCTGCCGCCCTCCACTCTCCCCGGCCAGCACCGGGTCGCGGCGATCGCGTCCCCCATCCGGCACGCGGCTGCGGCGCCTGCCCTCGCCCGTCAGGGTGTCGGGATCGTCTTCGAAATGGCCCTTGCGCAGGCTCAGCCGGCCCTCCTGCTGACGGCTGCGGTGGTTCTGCCACAGGTTGTGGGCGATGACGATGACCAGCACCACCACCACCAGCGCGATGATGCTCCATGAAAGCGTGCTCAAAAGGTTTCTCCCGAGGGTAAACGGCTGTCCCGGTGCATCGGCATCAGGCAGCCTCGGCGAGTTCGACGGCAGAAGTCAGGTCGACCGCGACCAGGCGCGACACGCCCTTTTCCTGCATCGTCACGCCGATGAGTTGGTGGGCCATTTCCATGGCGATCTTGTTGTGCGAGATGAAGACGAACTGTGTCTCGTCCGACATCGACGACACCATCTTCGCGTAACGTTCGGTATTGGCATCGTCCAGCGGCGCATCGACCTCGTCGAGCAGGCAGAACGGTGCAGGGTTCAGCTTGAAGATACCAAAGACCAGCGCAATCGCGGTCAAAGCCTTTTCTCCGCCCGAGAGCAAATGGATCGAGGCGTTCTTCTTGCCGGGCGGCTGGGCAAAGACCTGCACGCCGGCATCGAGGATTTCGCCCCCAGTCAGCACCAGCCGCGCCTCGCCCCCGCCAAACAGCATCGGAAACAGCCGGCCAAACTCGGCGTTCACCGTGTCGTAGGTGGATTGCAGCAACGAGCGGGTTTCCTGGTCGATGGTGCGGATGGCATTTTCCAGCGTCGCCATCGCCTCCTGCAGATCCGTCGACTGGGTGTTGAGGAAAACCTCGCGCTCACGCGCGGCCGTCAGCTCGTCCAGCGCGGCCAGGTTGACCGGCCCCAGCCGGGCCACCGCCTGCGCCAGCCGGCTCACCTCGGATTGCAGCCACGACGGCTTGGGCCGCTGCGGCAGCCCGGCCAGCGAGGCCTTCAGCGCATCGAGATCGGCCCCCGCCTCTTCCAGCGATTGCGAGGCCTGCTCGGCCGTCAGGCGTGCCGCCTGCGCATCCATCCGCAGGCTGGTCAGCCGCTGGCGCAATGGCTCCTGGCCGCGTTCGGCCCGCAGCCGCTCCTCGTCGATGGCCCGCAGCTCGCCGGTGCGCTCATCCACCAGGGCGCGCGCCGCCGACAGCGTCTGCTCGGCCTCGATGCGCCGCTCCAGCAACACCTCTCGCTTTTCGAGCAAGGCTTCGTCCGAGAGGCCTTCCAGTTCGGCCAGCAGCTGTGCACGGTTCTCGGCCGCATGCGCCAGCTGCTCGTCGGCCCGCACGATGCGCTCGTGGAGATTGCTGATCTCCTGCTCCAGCGAACGCACCGCATAGGCGCTCTCGCGCACCGCCAGCTCGCTCTCGCGGGCCTGGTCGCGCTGGCTCGACAGCGTCAGCGCCAGCGTTTCGGCCGCTTCGCGGGCGCGCTCCAGCAGTCCTCCGGCCTCCTCGGCCCGCATCTCGGCCTCGTCCAGCCCCTCGACCAGTTCCTGCAACGCCAGCTCACGCTCGGCCTGGCGGGCCGCGATCTCCTCGATCTCGCCGCTGATGCGCTCACGGCTCTCGGTGCGCTGACGCACCGCCTGCGTCATCCGCTCGTGTTCGATGGTGGCCGCCGACACCCGGCGCATGGCCCGCTGGGCCGCATCGCGCGCCTGACGCAGCTGATCGGCCAGCGAGGTCGCCATGGCCTCGACCCGGTCGGCATGCTGGCGGGCCTCATCGGCCAGCAACTGCTGCGCCTTCAGCTCGCGCGCCAGATTCTGCAGTTCCTGCTGGCGCGCCAGCACCCCGTCATCCTCGGAATCGGGGGCAAACAGCGCCACATCGAAGCGGCCGATCGCATGCCCCTCACGCACCATGAAACGCCCGGCCGGCGGCAGCTGGGCGCGGTTGGCAAAAGCCTGTTCACTGGAATCGGCCACGAAGAAACCGTCCAGCCACTCGGCCAGCAGCGGTTGCAGGCGCATGTCGAGGCACTTCACCATCGACGCCAGCGGCACCAGCTTGCCGGCCCGGGACGGCAGAGGCTGCGCCCCGGCCGGCGCCTCGGGCAGATACAGGCCCAGACGGCCCGGCGGCTCATCCTGCAACATCGCCTGCAACTGGCCCTGGCCCGCCGCCTCGATGGCATGCACGCGCTCGCGCAGCGCCGCCTCGACCGCGGTCTCCCAGCCCGGCTCGATGCGGATCTGCTGCCAGACGCGTTCGGCCGTATCGGAGACGCCATGCCGCCCCAGCCAGGGGCGCATCCGGGCCTCACCCTGCATCCGTGCCTGCAGCTGCTCCAGCACGCCCATGCGCGCCTCGATCGTCGAGGTCTTGGACAGGGCTGCCCGCAGCGCCTGCTGCGCGGGATCGCGCTCGGCCTGCACCTCGGCCTGGCGCTGCTCCAGCTGCTGCTGCTGCTCGGTCGTGCGCGCCTCTTCTTCCTGGGCAGCGGCCAGCTCCATCGCCAGCCGCTCCAGCGCATCGCCGGCCTCGTCCCCCAGCTGCTCCAGCGACACCTGCAGGCGCTGGCGCCGCTCGCGCATCGAGGCCAGCGCATCTTCGTGCGAGCGCCGCTCCACCCGCCCCACCTGCAAGGCCTGCTGGGCGTTGCTGGCGGCCTGCCGGGCCGCATCCAGCGCCTCGCGCCGGCCGCGCTCCTCGTCCACACAGCTCTCCAGACGCTCCTCGGCCTCGGCCAGCGCCATCTCGGCGGCCGCCTGCTGCTCGCGCGCCTCTTCCAGCTGCATCTCCACCTCCTGCCGGCGCTGCACCCCGCCCTCCGACAGCACCCTGGCCGAAGCGATCTGCTCATCAAGCGACTTGAGGCGGGCCTCGGCCTGGCTGCGGCTCTGGGCGATCAGCCGGATCTGCGCCTCCAGCGACGACACCTCGCTGTTGACCTCGTAAAACGCCGCCTGGCAACGGCTCATCTCGTCATTGGCCTGGTGCACCGCCTCGCGCAGCGTCTCCATCCGGTTCTCGGCCGAACGCAGCTGCGTCTGCATGCCCTCGATCTCCAGATCGAGGCTGGCCGCGGTCTTTTCCAGCAACTGCTGCTGGGCCTCGGCATCATCGTGCCGGATCAGCCACAGCCACTGCTGCTTCTGCGTGCGTTCGGCCTCCATCGCCCGATACCTGCCCGCCACCTCGGCCTGCGCATCCAGCTTGCTGATCTGGCTGTTCAGCTCGCGCAGGATGTCCTCCACCCGCGTCAGGTTCTCGCGGGTGTCGGCCAGCCGGTTCTCGGTCTCGCGCCGGCGCTCCTTGTATTTGGATACGCCCGCCGCCTCCTCAAAGAACACCCGCAGCTCGTCCGGCTTGGCCTCGATGATCCGCGAGATCGTGCCCTGGCCGATGATGGCGTAGGCGCGCGGCCCCAGGCCCGTGCCCAGAAAGATGTCGTGCACATCCTTGCGGCGCACCGGCTGCTGGTTGATGTAGTAGGTGGACTGGCCCTCGCGCGTCAGCACGCGCTTGACCGAGATCTCGGCAAAGCCTCCCCAGGCGCCGCCGATGCGGCCCAGGCTGTTGTCGAAGACCAGCTCGACGCTGGCCCGTGACGAGGGCTTGCGCTCCAGCGAGCCATTGAAGATCACGTCCTGCATCGACTCGCCCCGCAGCTCGGCCGCGCGCGATTCGC
>JAUNLD010000077.1 GCA_030532425.1 Lautropia sp.
CTTCGATGGCGGTGGTCACGGCGTCGAAGTAGCCGGTACCGACCTCACGCTGGTGCTTGACGGCGGTGAAGCCACGGTCGGCAGCGGCGAATTCGGCCTGTTGCAGCTCGACAAAGGCCGACATGTTGTCGCGGGCGTAGCCGTAGGCCAGGTTGAACATCGAGTAGTTCAGGGCATGGAAGCCGGCCAGCGTGATGAACTGGAACTTGTAGCCCATCGCGCCCAGCTCACGCTGGAACTTGGCGATGGTGGCATCGTCCAGGTTCTTCTTCCAGTTGAAGCTGGGCGAACAGTTGTAGGCCAGCAGCTTGCCGGGGAACTGCTTGTGGATGGCTTCGGCAAACTTGCGGGCAAATTCAAGATCCGGCTTGCCGGTTTCGCACCAGACCAGGTCGGCATAGGGCGCGTAGGCCAGACCACGCGAGATCGCCTGCTCCAGCCCCGCCTTGGTCCGGAAGAAGCCTTCGATGGTGCGTTCACCGGTCAGGAAGGGCTTGTCGTTGTCATCGACGTCGGAGGTGACCAGATCAGCCGCTTCGGCATCGGTACGGGCCACCAGCACGGTGGGCACGCCCATCACATCGGCAGCCAGACGGGCTGCCACCAGCTTGGCCACGGCCTCACGCGTCGGTACCAGCACCTTGCCACCCATGTGGCCGCACTTCTTGACGGACGCCAGCTGGTCCTCGAAGTGGACGCCGGAGGCGCCGGCGTCGATCATG
This sequence comes from Lautropia sp., assembly GCA_030532425.1. Lineage (GTDB taxonomy): Bacteria > Pseudomonadota > Gammaproteobacteria > Burkholderiales > Burkholderiaceae_E > Lautropia. The sequence goes on from JAUNLD010000077.1 coordinate 723, forward strand.
GCCTTCATCAGCTCGAAGGCATTCAGCACGCCGCCGAAGCCGGCCTCGGCGTCGGCCACGATCGGGGCGAAGTAATCGACATAGCCATCGTCACCCGGATTCTTGCCTTCGGACCACTGGATCTGGTCGGCACGGGTGAGGGTGTTGTTGATGCGACGCACCACCTGCGGCACCGAGTTGGCCGGGTACAGCGACTGGTCGGGGTACATTTCGCCGGCGCCGTTGGCATCGCCCGCCACCTGCCAGCCCGAGAGGTAGATGGCCTTGAGTCCGGCCTTGACCTGCTGCATGGCCTGGTTGCCGGTGAGCGCACCCAGTGCATTGATGAAGGGCTCTTCGTTAATCAGCTTCCAGAGCTTTTCGGAACCGCGACGGGCCAGGGTGTGCTCGACCGGCAGCGAACCGCGCAGCCGCACGACGGTGTCGGCCGTGTAACCGCGGCGGATGCCTTTCCAGCGCGGGTTATCAGCCCATTCCTTTTGCAGATCCTTTGCTTGCTGTTCACGCGAAGTCATCGATGGTGTCTCCAGTGTTATCGGGTTGAAGCGGCCGACAGATCTTGTTGCGATCCAGACGGGGCAACCGACATCATTGCCCCGTTGCTGGGACTGATGATAGGACGAAAATGCTGCGCAGCAACCAGAAAATGTGCTGAATTCGTCAGATAAAAATAATAGCAATATCAGATACTTGCGAGGATTTTTCTTAATGCGGAATCTTGTTGCCACATGATGGAAGCCGAAGCACCCGCAGCAAGCGTTGATTTTTTCTTGATATGAAAAACTCTTTCGTCTAAAGAAATCAAAAACCGGAACGGATGGTTCCGATTTCTGGAATTCTCTGCGATGCCTTGGGCACTCAACCGGTGCGCAGCGCCTGTAATGGCGGGGTGTCGAGCAGGCGACGGATGCCCCAGCCCCCGGCCAGGACGACGAAGAGCACACTGGCGCCAAGCCCTGCCAGCATCAATCCGCCGGCCGGCTGATACGCCAGATCGAAGACCTGCCGCGCCAGCACCCGGCCCAGCAGGCTGGCGGCCCCGACGGCCATCAGGCCGGCCAGCAGACCGACCAGCGCCAGCTCCAGCAGGTGCGCCCAGGCCAGCTGCCGGCGCGAGGCGCCCAGTGCACGCATCAGCGCGATCTCGGCCACCTGCTCGTCTCGCACGCTGCCCAGTGCGGCGTGCAGGACGACACCTCCTGCCGCCAGCGTGAACAGGAAGAGGAACTGGACGGCCTGGATCACCTGACCGACCATCGACTGCAGCTGGGCGCTGATGATGCCGGTATCGACGACCGTCAGGTTGGGCATGGCCGCCAGCAGCCGACGTATCACCTGCTCTTGCCCTGTCGGCAGATGAAAGGAGGTGATGAGGCTCTGGGGCTGATCGCCCAGCACCGCAGGCGAGCCGATCATGAAGAAATTGACCTGCATCGAATCCCATTTCAGGCGACGTGATCCCACCAGCTGCAGGTCCACCATCTGCCCTCCCACATCGAAGCGCAAGCGGTCGCCGATGGCCAGCCCCAGCGTCTGCATGACCCCGGCCTCGGCCGAGACCTCGGCCGCGGCCGGATTCAGCCATCGGCCCTGGGCCACGGTGTTGTGAGCCGGCAGCTGATGGGCATGCGAGAGGTTGAATTCCCGGTCGAGCAGGCGCCGGGCCCGATCTCCCTCAAAATCATCGACACCGACCGGCCGGTCATTGATGGCCACCAGGCGCCCGCGTACCAGCGGATGCAGCGACGGCGCCTCGAAACCGGCTTCGGTCAGGATGCGCTGGAATGTCGCCTGCTGTTCGGGCTGGATGTTGAGCACGAAGCGGTTGGGCGCATCGGGCGGCACCGCCTGCTGCCAGGCCGACAGCAGATTGTTGCGGACGATGGCCAGCAGGAACAGGGCCATCAGCCCGACCGTCAGCGCCACGACCTGGATGATGCTGACCACCTGCCTGCGCCGCCAGCCGGTGAGCGCCAGCCGCCAGGCCAGCCCCAGATCGGAGCGGGCGCGCTGCGGGCGCAATGCGCCTGACAGGCGCACAGCCAGCGCCGCCAGCAGCACGAAGGCCAGCGCTGCCACCACGAAACCACCCAGCGACAGCGTGGCCAGCCGAGGCTCTCCCACCAGCCAGAACAGCAGCAGCGTGAAGCTGCCCACGCCCGCGCCCAGCACCAGCCACGCCGGCAGGCTGGGAGCCCCCAGGTCACGGCGCAACACGCGCAACGGCGGCACATCCGCCAGGCGCAGCACCGGCACGGCCGCAAAGCCCAGCATCAGCACCAGTGCCACCGCCAGCGCCTGCACGGCCGGGCGCCAGCTGGGCGGCGGCAGGCCGCCATCCAGCAGCAGACTGGCCAGATGCACCAGCCCATGATGCGCCAGCCAACCCAGCAGCACCCCGGTCACACCAGCCGTCAGTGCCAGCCAGGCCATTTCCAGCAACAGTACCTGAGCGAGACGACGCTGGCTCATGCCCATGGCCTTGAGGACGGCAAAGCCATCGAGATGGCGCTGGGCGAAGCGGCGCGCTGCCAGGCCCATGGCGACGGCAGCAATCAGCACCGAGAGCAGTGAAACGAGGGCCAGGAACTGGCGGGCACGTTGCAGCGTTGCCCGCAGCTCGGGACGACCACTGTCGACCGTCTCCAGCTGCTGTCCCGCCCCCAGCTGCGGCGCCAGCCAGTCATGAAAATCGGCCATGGCCTGGCGATCGCCGGCCAGCAACAGGCGATAGCGAAGGCGGCTGCCCGGGCCGAGCAGGCCCGTAGCCGGCAAGTCCTGCTGCGCCAGCATCAGCCGGGGCGCAAAATTGACGAAGGAGGCGCCCCGGCTCTGTTCCATCAGGATGTAGCGGCTGATGCGCAGCCGGGCATCGCCCAGGGTGAGCATGTCGCCCAGCCCCAGGCCCAGTGCCTGCGCGAGGGCCTGATCGACAAAGACGGTTCCCGGCGCCGGTGCGTGACGGATCTGCTCAGGCTCGGGGAGGGTCTTCCCGTTGCCCTGCCCGTTTGCGGCCTTGTCGCCCTGCCCGGGCGTGGCCGGGTTGTCCTGCCCCGCAGGATTGCCGGTATCGGCTGCTCCGGCGACGGCAACCTCGGCCGAGACGGTCAGCGTGCCACGCAGCGGATAGTGCGGGCTGACGGCCAGCACCGAAGCCAGCTGGGTGGCCGGCAAGGCCGCCGCACTTGCAGCGTCTGGTCCCCCGGGTGAGGCTTCTGACCCTGGCACCTCGGCCATCGCCATGCTGGGAAAGCCGATGCTGCTGGCCACCTGCAGACCACGGGCCTTGGCCTCTTGCTGCCATGCGGGCGGGATCGGCCGGTCGGCCTGGATGACCAGATCGCCCCCCAGCAGGCGGGTCGCCTGTGCCAGCAGTGCCAGGTTCATGCGGTCGACGAAAAAACTGGCGGTGGCCATGGCAGAGACGGCCACGATCAGCGCCAGCAGCAGCAGGTTCAGCTCACCGGCCCGGAAATCGCGGCGCAGGAAGGTGAACGACAGGGTCAGGCTGGAAACGGCGCGGGCCCGGGCAGCGGCTGCCAGCCGCGACACGACAGGGGATTCGGACACGGGGGCAGACACGAACAGGCTCCGAAAGAAGACAGGGAAATCAGCTCGGGGGAGCCGGATCGGCTCGCAACCCCTGCTCGATGGCAGCCAGCACGTCGGCAGTGGGTGGGATCACCCCGACCCCGCCAAAGCTCGCACAGAAGCTGTCGCCGGATACGGCACACTGGACGGCATCGAAATCGGCAAAGATACCAATGGTGGGACGGCCGAGCGCACCGGCCAGATGGGTGAAGCCTGTATCCAGACCAACGACGATCCGGGCCCCCTGAATGACACGGGCGGCATCGTGCACCGACAGAAAGGGAGGCACGACCGACTGGGTGGCAGCAGCCCCCGCTGCCTCGGTAGCCGCCAGGGCCAGGCGCCTGGCCCTGGCCTCTTCGGCGGGAGAACCCCAGAACCAGATCAGGTCCAGCCCGGCCTGTTGCAGGCGCAGGGCCACCTCCACCCATTGCGGCTCGGGCCAGAGCTTCGCATCGCGACTGGCACCCGTGACCAGCAGCGCCGAGGCACGTTGTGGCAACCAGGGCGCCTCATCGGCCGTCAGCGGCGGCACCGACAGGCCAAAGCGGGCAGGATCCTCGATCGCATAACCCAGGGCTGCTGCGCCGATGGCCCGGTTGCGGCGCACGACATGCCAGTCGCGCGGCACCGGTACCGGCTGGTCGTAGGCCAGCGCCGCCAGCCCTTCGCGTGCCGAGTGGCGATCGGGGCCCACCCGCCGGTCGGCCCGCGCCATCCGCACCACGGCCGCACTCTTGAGCAGCCCCTGGCAATCGAGCACCAGGTGGTAGCGCTGGCTGCGCAACCGCTGCCAGAAGGCCTGCATGGCCGCCCGGGTCCCGGATTGGCCCAGCGACTTGCGCCAGCGTCGCCAGGCCATCGGAATCACCGTGTCGACCGCCGGATTCATGGCCGGCAGACCGGCAAAGGCCGACTCGACCACCCAGTCGATCTGCGCATCCGGGCAGTGGCGCCGGAGGTCGGTGGCCAGGGGTTGGGCATGGACGACATCGCCCATCGACGACATCTTGACGATCAGTATCCGCATGACAGGGCCGGAAGAACGATCAGGCAGGCCATCGCGGGCAAGGGCATGCCGGAAACTGAAACGCCGCACCGGACATCAGATACCCGGTGCGGCGTTTCAGGGAAAACTGGTTGGCGACAGCCGGCGGCGATCAGCCCAGGCCCAGCTCGCGCAGCATGTTACGCTCTTCGATGGCGCGGCGTGCCTCACGCAGACGCTTGGCCTGCTCGGTCACGGCAATGTCAGCATAATCTTCTGGCCTGGACTCGACACGACCGGCGCGCATACGTGCTGCATGTCGGGCAGTGACAATGGCACTGTGATGGTGGGCGGTCATGGCGGAATTAGGTTTACGAGTCGATTTCATCCCTGAGTCCCGTTAAGCTAAGAATGAAAGGCGTGCTTCCTGTCTTCGACGAATCGGTGGCGTTGCACGCAAACAACAAGCCACCTCTCTGAACCCCTCGAAGCCCCAAAAAATCGAAACACGATGAGATTGAATAGTATAACACACCGCCATCTGTCGTTCTGTATCGTCCTTCTCTCCTGGGGAGCGCTGGGCGTGGCACTGTTCACACAACATGCGCTTGACATGCAGCCCTGCCCGTGGTGCGTGGCCCAGCGCATGCTCTACATCCTGTGCGGTGCCCTGGCGTTGCTGGCGGCCCTGGTACCGGCCGGCGGCACGGCCACCCGCCTGCTGGCCGGCTTCTTTCTGGCCCATGTGCTGCTGCTGGCCGAGGGTGCACTGGCCACAGCGCTCTATCAGCACCTTGTGGCCGCAGCCACCGACAGCTGCGGCATCACCGCCGTCGACCGCCTGCTGGCCAGCACCGGCCTGGCCGACTGGATGCCCGCCGTCTTCCAGCCACAAGCGGCCTGCAACGAGGCCGACCAGCCGCTGCTGGGCCTGCCCTACTCGCTCTGGAGTGCCACGCTGGCCTCACTGCTGATCGTGCTGACGCTGGCGGGCCTGGGTCGACTGGTGCAGGCCCGCCGGCCCTTCTGAGGCAGGCCCTCGTGAAACCGGCCCTTCCGAAATCACGGGTGTGGCAGAATCCAGACGTTTGCCTTGTCGTCATCGTCACACCCGCTGCCTCTCGTCATTCATGGCTCCCATCCCGACTGGTGCCCCCCGTTTTGCGCCCGAAGCCACTTTGGCCGATGTGCTCAACGCCACCCCGCTGTTTGCCGGACTGGCCCCGGAGATTCTGACAAGACTGGGCGAGAACGCCTGGCGCCAGACGCTGGGTGCCGGCGAAACGCTCTTTCACGAGGGAGATGCCGCCACGCACTATCTGCTGATCGTGCAGGGACAACTGGAAATGGTGCGCTTCAGCCAGGAGGGTGACGAGCACGTCTTCCAGGCGTTCGAACCGGGAGCAATCGTGGCCGAGGCCGCCATGTTCATGCAGCACGGCCGCTATCCGATGTCATCACGTGCCGGCCCACAGGGCGTCACGGTCTGGCGGCTCTCGGGCGCCAGTCTGCGCGCCACCTGCGAATCGCATGGCGAACTGGCGGTGCGCCTGCTGCATCGCCTCAGCCAACGGCTCTATCACCGCGTCAACGAGGTCGAGTGGCTGACCAGCAGCACGGCCCAGCAGCGGCTGGCGGCCTACTTCATCACGCTGGCCAGTCAGCAGGGCGAGCACCTGCATTTTCCGCAGAGCCAGCGCCATGTGGCGGCCCAGCTGGGCATCCGCCCCGAAACCCTCAACCGCCTGCTGGCCGACTGGAACAGCCGTGGCTGGATCAAGGGGGGGCGACGCACCTGGCAGGTGTGCATGGCCGAGCCGCTCTCGCGCATGGCCGAGGGCAAGAGCCGGCCGTTCTGACGCGCCTTCGCCTTCACCAACAAAAAGGCGGGCAGCACCAGCCGGCCTCCCCGCCTGTCAGGCAGGTGCCCCCGTTGAGGAAGCACCTGCGGCAGCGCCCTTGTAGGCCTTACTTGCCAAACAGCCCCTTCAGCGCATCCCTGGCCTTGTTGGTGTCGACCTTGCCGTCGAGCTTGCCCTTGAGCTGCTCCTTGAGCTGGTCTTCTCCAGCCTTGAGCTTTTCCTTGGCCTGCGATTGCAGCTCGGCGCCCGCCTTGGACTTCAGCGCCTCCTTGCCGACAGCAGCCCAGTCGATCTGCCAGGCCAGGGCATCGAAAGCCCCTGTCAGACGCACCGGGATCGTCACCCCGCGCAGCTCGGTCAGATCACGTCCGCCCTGCCCGCTGGACGTACCCACCACCGAGGCCTTGACCGTGTAGTCGAGCACGCTGCGGCCGATGTCGACCGACCCTTCCCCGCCCACCCGCAACAGTGGTGATTTCAACGACAGGTCGTTGCTGCGGGCAATGCCGTTCTGCATCGCGAAGCTGACCGACATCTCGGTGAAGTCGGTCTTCTGGGTCTTGTCGGCCGCCTGTTTTTCGGTACCCGAACTGGTCTTGAAGACATCACGGGCTGCGCGCAGCTTCTCGCCCAGGTTGATGCCCTTCAGCGCACCGTCCTTGAGGGCAAGCGCCACGTTGCCTCCCAGCGAGCGCTTCAGCGCCTCGACCGTGCCACCACCCGTGTTGACGGCGATATTGAGGTTGCCCCGGCCTTCCAGCATGTCCATGTCAGCCACGGCCTTGAGCAACGGCTCGATCGAGATGCCCGAAAAATCGGCCTTCAGCGTCATCTTCTGGGCCGCCGGCGAAGAACCGGTGGTGACCGTCGACGAGCCGGCCAGCCGCCCGTCATAGAGGGCGGCGCTGAAAGGTGCCAGCGTCAGCTGGCCATTGGCAATCTTCGCATTGGCCTTGAGCTGGCGAGCCTCCAGACCGCGCGCCACCAGGTGGCCGATACCCACACGCGCATCAAGCGTCAGGTTCTTGAGTGCCGACAGGTCGACCGGCGTCTCGGCTGCATTGCCCGGCGCCGCCGGCGGATTGGCCGCACTGGCCTCGCTCTCCTTCGCCGGCGGGAACAGGCGATCGACGTTCAGCTCATCGGCATCCAGCTCGACATGGATGCGCGGCGTCTTGAAGCCGTTGACACCGGCCTTCAACACCATTTTGGCCTTGTCGAGCAGCGCCTGCATGTCAGCAGCCACCGTCTCCTTCTTCAGGTCGGCCGACACCTTGCCGTCGAGCGTCAGCGACGAGGCGGCCTTGGGCAGCGCGGGATCGTCGATGTCGATCTGGCCGGCGATCCTGGCCAGCTGGTAGCGCCCGGCATCCAGATTGGCCTGCACCGGCGTGCTCAGGCGTGCCACCACGCCCCGGCCATCCTGCTTCAGTGTCGACTCCAGCCCCAGGCTGTCCACCTTCAGGTCGCTGGCCGTGCCCCCGACACCACTCAGGCTCAGACGGCTGTTAAGCCATTCCTTGTCTCCCAGACTGACCTTGGCCTCGACCGTCTCGCCCGAGGCGCTGTCCCTGGCGATGGCCAGCCGCGGTGCGGCCACGCTGGCCTTGAAGGCATCGGCCCCCATCCGGCCATGGCTGTCCACCTTCAGGTCGGTGACGTCAATGATCGGCCCCTGCGGATTGAAGGAAAAGCCCTTGAGATTGACGGCCAGCTGCTGGATCTGGAGGGTGTCGATCGCCCCCTTCAGGTTGGCGCTGAAATCATGAAAGCCGTACAGCCCTTCGTCCAGATTGAGGGCCAGCCGTCCCTTCAGGCCGAACTCGCCCCGCGACTCGGGTGCCGAGGCCGAAAAGCCCAGTTGCAGTGCCACCGGCGTCTCGATCACGTTGGCCAGCGGGCCGGTTTCCAGGCTCATCCGCTCCAGCGTGTAGGTCTGGCCAGCCTGACGGTCGTCGAACACCACACGCGCATCCTTCAGCACGACACCGTTGATGCGGAAGGCCGGAATCTTGCCGGCTTCGGCTGGCTTGTCATCGACCGGCGCATCCTGGGCCGGTGCCTTGGCCCCGATCAGGTCGTCGATGCTGAGCGAACCGTCGCTGTTGCGCACCACCCTGGCATCCAGCCCCTCGATGCTGACGGTATCGGCCTGCACCTGCCCCTTGATGAGAGGCAGCAGCGCCACGCTGACCCGCGCCCCGCCCAGGGTGGCGGCGTTCTCCTCGGGCTGGTTCGGCTCGGAGAGTTTCATCGCCGGCAGCGTCACCCCCACATCGGGAAACAGCGAGAGCTTGACATCGCCCCCGAAGCTCAGCGTGCGCTGATAACGCGACGAGACGAACTCGGCGATCCGCGGCTTGAAATGGTTGACGTCCACGAAACTGGCCGCGATCACCACCGCCACCAGCAAGCCCACCAGGACACCGAAAGTTATCAACAGCTTCCTCAGCATGACGACTCCTGCACTTCAATCATCGAATTCAGACGTTCGGCCAGCAACTGCACATCCTCATCCACGGGCACCGGCTGCTGCCCGTGCTCGTGCAATGCACGCAACAGCCGCTCCAGCGCCCCGATCCCCGGCAGCACCGGTCCAAAGAACAGTACCTGCCCCTCGGCCTGCACCAGCAGACAGGGAAAGGTTTCAATATCCAGATCCCCCACCAGCTCGGCTTCGGCCTCGACATCGAGCCAGAGAAAGGCCGTATCGGGAAAACGCTGTGCCTCGGCCTGAAGCTGTGCCTGATAGCCGCGACAGGTGCCACACCAGTCGGCACACAGGCAGGCCACCATCAGGCGGGGCCGCATGCCGGACGGACGGCGGATGAAACGTGAACGGGTTGGTTCCATTGTGGCACGGACAAAACGCAGGTCGGAAGCCTGGGCTGCCCGCCGGCCAAGGCAGGGCTCGCCCTCGGCAGGACCACGTCCCCGGCCCCATGACGGCCGGGCATCTGGCCCATACACCGGCGATTATAGAAGCCTGGCCATTCCCTGCCCGACAGACGCCCATCCTGCACTGGCGACCGCCCGGACACCCTGCTGATGCCAAGGCACAACAGATCGGCGACAAAAGCGTTTTCTTACACTGCAGCACAAACGTGAACCAGTCGACAGACAACTTTCCAAGTGCCCCGGATGATCGCGTCATCACCCAAGCTCTGGTAGAGGCCATGGAGGCTAAGCTGTTTCTGACACCAACACTTCATGTCGACGGTACCAAACTGGCCTTCGTCGGCCCGATCGAAGCCGGACGCGAGGCCGAAACCTTCGCCACGCTGCTGACCTTCACCACCTTCTCCGAAAAGCCGGAAACCGTCATCGACGAAGCCTATACCGCCGCCTGCGCCGAAACCGGCGTGTCGGTCCGGCTGGACGAAGACCGCTGGTATGACGTGGCCCGCGAATACTTTGAAGAATTTCTCGAGCAGCTCGATGGCGCCCCGGTCATCGAACTCCAGGCCCATCTGGCCTGGCTGGACCTGCACTTCTTTGCCCGCCACGCGGGCTACGACGACGCGCGCATCATGATCGAGCGCTATCTGGCCACGCGCGGCAACCCCTTGCACTGATGGCGCTGCAAACGCCCTGACAGGCCAGGCGTGCACAAATGCCGGACAAACGGCCGAAAAAAATCACGCCCGCCCCCTCGTCCTCGCTCTTGAAAAGTTCCTGTCCTGCCCCATCTGGGTGATGCGGGTGCTGAATCGTCAGGCCCGCAGACACTATCGCTTGAAACAAGGATAAGGACATCATGAACCAGTTCGATTTTGCCCCGCTGTACCGTTCGGCCATCGGCTTTGATCGCCTCGCCCGGATGCTGAACAACGCCTCGCGCAGCGACACCCAACCCAGCTACCCGCCCTACAACATCGAAGTCTCCGGTGAGAATGCCTACCGGATCACGATGGCCGTGGCCGGCTTCGATCGCTCGGAAATCGAGATCGAGGTCGAACAGGAAGGCCTGAAGATCACCGGCCGCAAGACGCCGCAGGAGAGCCAGCCCACCTACCTGCATCGCGGCATCGCTGCCCGCGATTTCTCGCACCGCTTCCAGCTGGCCGAACATGTGCGCGTGGTGGGCGCCTCGCTACGGAACGGTCTGCTCGACATCGACCTGGTGCGCGAGATCCCCGAAGCCATGAAGCCGCGCCGCATCGAAATCAACGATGCCCCGCAGGTGCACGCCGCGCCGGAGGTGATCGAGAACCAGGCCGCCTGAGTCCCGGCAGCCCAACCTAAGGCAAGCCGCACGCCATCGGCCCGCTGCACGAGCGACCCGACGTGCAGCGGCCAGCGTGAGCCAGGACCTCGGCCCCCGGCATGACCCGCCGGCAACTGCACGGTTCTGGTCGCCAAGGCCTGAGCGTGAACAGGGTCCTCATCGCCACCGTCGGTACGGATAGGCCTGAGGACCACCTATCCGCCTGAACGTGACAGGGGCCGGCCCGCTTCATCGGCGGGACCGGCCCCTGTTCCTTGCCGGGGCACCACCCCGGATCAGGGCACCGTCATCAGGCAGGTGCCCCCCAACGGATCAGAGATCAGACGGGTTGTTGACAAGCTCGGCCCGCAAGCGGTCGCGGGCAAAGTTCTTCTCGGCATTGGTCAGCTTGCCGTGGCCCAGATCGGCGTAGATGTGATGGATCAGCAAGCGATCCAGCGCCGCATCGAGGCGACGGCTGGTCGGATCCACCTCCGCACACAAGCCCGCCTGCTCTTCGACGAACACCTTGACCGACTCGATGATCTGCTTCCGGCTGGCCTCATCCAGGGGCGTGTGCTCGTTACGCACCATGGGATAGCTCGAATCCCCCATCGCCATCATGTAGGGGTTGCCGACGTTGGCCGCCGTCACCGGCGAAAACGCACTGCCATAAGACGCGGGCTGCGGCCCATCGACATCACCTGCCGCGGGCGGCACATAGCGCATCACCGCCGAGAGGTCATAAACGCCCAGACGTGCCACCCGGTCTGCCCGGCTGGTGATCTCGAAACTCTGACGGTGCGACACCCCCAGCTTGGTGTCCTCGACACCGATCACGGCAATGCGCACGCCCTTCTTCTGGGCCATCTCGATACCGATGGCGAAGTCGCCATCCCCTGTCACCAGTGCAGCATCGCAGATGGCGCCGTTGCTGGCCAGCTCGATCAGATCGGTGACGATCAGCGAATCGACCCCCCGTTGCTGACCGGCTGCATTGACGATGCCCGCGCGGAAATGCACATCCGGCAACTCGGCGATGGCCCGCTGTTGTGGCGACAGGCCACTGGCCATCACCCCGTCGTACCAATAGACCCGCAGCAGCTCACGTGTGGTGAGGCTCAACGCCGCACGGGTTTTTTCCAGCAGCAGATTGATCAGGGCTGCCGGATTCATGACTTCCAGATGATGCCTCTTGGTCGAGGCGCGCTCGCTGACAATCTCCGCAGACTGATGCAGCAGATAACCAGCATCCACCATCACAACAAAACGATCCATGTCCAGTTCCAAATAAGTTATCTAACTAGCGTGAACGATTGATTTTTTGGAATATCGCTCATGAAACGGCGCGGGCACGATCCAGGACTAAAAATGGCTGGCTGACTTGCCCCGCTGCCCACCACCGCCGAGCATGCCGGAAAACTTCCAAAATGATTAGACACGATTCCCTACCCGATACCTTGACCAAAATCAGGGCTTTGAACGGCAGAAAACGCTCCTGGCTTGCCCGCCGGACGGGGCCTTGCATCTTTTCTGCAACGCTCAAGCCCCGATTTTCTGCAGTGCCCAGCCCCTGCACCTGGCTGTGCAGCCATACCGGTGCCGGGCACGCCGGTGAGCATCAGCAAGCCTCGCTGGCCGATGGGTTGCTTCCTGCCGATGCCTGATGCGGCACGTCCGACGCCCGCCATCCCCCTCGCGGGGAACACGGGAAACACAGAAACAGAAGAAGGCCCATGGATGGGCGCACCCTGAATGGGCGACAACAGAAGGCGGCCTTTGCCGGCGGGCATGATGTGCCACTGATGGCCAAGACCTACGTGCACGGATGATCCCGGCACGACGCTCCCGATCCGGAGATGCATCCGCGGCGATGGCTTCTTCAGCTGCCCTGCTCCAGGGCCAATGAGCTACCGGCACAGTGGCCATGCCTGACACCAGGGTCTCGTGCCTGTCAGCACGGCATGATCACAGCCAGCACATGGTCCACGGGAGGTGCCGTCCGGGCAAGTGATGGGAAGACGGCTGCCGGTCATTCGGCAGGACCGGGTCAGGAGCCCCTGTACTGGCCAGGTCCGGGTATCAGCACCTGCCAACCGGCTATCTGGCATGGGCAACAAGACTGGCGGAGGCGGTGAGATTCGAACTCACGAACGGTTGCCCGTTGCCGGTTTT
>JAUNLD010000078.1 GCA_030532425.1 Lautropia sp.
TCTTGCGCAGCTCCTGCAGCGAGTGCTGGGTGGGCTTGGTCTTCAGCTCGCCGGCGGTGCCCAGATAAGGCACCAGGGTGAGATGCACGAAGCAGGCATTGCCGCGCCCGACCTTCAGGCTCATCTGGCGGGCCGCCTCAAGGAAAGGCAGCGATTCGATGTCGCCGACCGTACCGCCAATCTCGACGATGGCAACCTGGGCCTCGTCGGGCGTGCCCACGCCGGCACCGCGTTCGACGAAGGCCTGGATCTCGTTGGTGATGTGCGGGATGACCTGGACGGTACGCCCGAGATACTCGCCACGGCGTTCCTTGCGGATGACCGAATCGTAGATCTGGCCCGTGGTGAAGTTGTTGGAGCGACGCATCCGGGCCGAGACGAAACGCTCGTAGTGCCCCAGATCAAGATCGGTTTCGGCGCCGTCTTCGGTCACGAAGACCTCGCCATGCTGAAACGGGCTCATCGTGCCCGGATCAACGTTGATGTAGGGGTCCAGCTTCATCAGGGTGACCCTGATGCCGCGAGACTCCAGCAGAGCAGCCATCGATGCAGCCGCTATCCCCTTACCCAGCGAAGAAACCACACCGCCGGTGACAAACACATATTTGGTCATGCAAGTCCATCCCGGAAATGGTAATTGTAGCAACGAACCCGCCGCCTCCAAAGTACGATGCAGCCCCGCCCCCACGCGGCCTCATCACGGCTTTCTGCACACGGCCCCCGCCCGGCACGCCCCTGACACGCACGTTCCGGTGCCCGCCATGACGCGGATCGAGGGCAGCCGGCGCCACCTGGCCAGCTGGTGACGCCGGCCCGCACGCTGCCGCCCGGGGGCGGCGATCATCGGGTCCACGCGATGGGCGCCTGGCGTTTCGTGATTGGGCCGACATCGGCCAGAATCTCCCCTGTCCGCGTGGATGAGGAAAGCACCGAAGATGAACGAAGAAGCAGTGATCGAACGCGACGTCATGGAATTTGACGTGGTGATCGTCGGCGCAGGCCCGGCAGGCCTGGCCACGGCAATCCGCCTCAGGCAGCTCGCGGCCGAACGGGGCGAGGAGATCAGCGTCTGTGTGCTGGAAAAAGGCGCCGAGCCGGGTGCACACATTCTTTCGGGTGCCGTGATCGACCCACGCGCCCTGGACGAGCTGCTGCCCAACTGGAAGCAGGACGGTGCCCCCCTGCACACCCTGGCCACCGAGGACGAGGTGCTGTTCCTCAGTGCCGGGAGCAGCCTGCGCGTGCCGGCCTGGGCCACCCCGCCCGGCATGAAGAACCACGGCTGCTATATCGCCGGGCTTGGCGGGCTGGTGAGCTGGCTGGCCAGCCAGGCCGAGGCGCTGGGCGTGGAAATCTATCCGGGCTTTGCCGCGGCCCGCGTGCGCTACAGCGATGACGGCCAGACGGTGCTGGGCGTCGTGACCGGCGACATGGGACTGGACCGCGAGGGCAGGCCCACCGATGCCTTCGAACCGGGGATGGAGCTGCTGGGCCGTTACGTGGTGTTTGCCGAAGGCTCACGCGGACACCTGGGGCGCGAGTTGATCGAGCACTTCAATCTGGCGGCCGAGGCCGATCCGCAAAGCTACGGCATCGGCCTGAAGGAAGTATGGGAAGTGCAGCCCGGGAAGTTCCACGCCGGCCGGGTGATGCACACGGCGGGCTGGCCCCTGGACAATGACACCTATGGCGGCGGCTTCATCTATCACTATGAAGACAACAAGGTCGCCATCGGCTTCGTGGTCGGCCTCAATTACCAGAACCCCTATCTGTCCCCCTTCGAGGAGTTTCAGCGCCTGAAGACGCACCCCGCCATCCGCGACACCTTTGCCGGGGCCCGCCGGGTGGGCTATGGCGCACGGGCCATCACGGCCGGCGGCTTCAACGCCCTGCCTGCCCTGATCTTTCCCGGAGGCTGCCTGGTGGGCTGCGACGCGGGCTTTCTGAATGCGGCCCGCATCAAGGGCACGCACACGGCGATGAAATCGGGCATGCTGGCGGCCGAAGCCCTGGCCGACGCCCTGCGTGCCGGCCGCCAGGGCGATCTGCTGCACGCCTACCCCGAGGCCGTCCGGCACTCGTGGATGCACGAGGAGCTGTGGCGCTCGCGCAACTTCAAGGCCGCCATGGGCAAGGGACTGGTGGCGGGCAGCCTGCTGGTCGGCATCGACCAGATTCTCTTCCGGGGCAAGGCGCCCTTCACGCTGCACGTGAAGAAGGCGGATCACCAGTACCTGAAGCCGGCGGCCGACTGTCAGCCGATCGCCTACCCGCGCCCCGACGGCACCCTCACCTTCGACCGGCTCTCGTCGGTGTACCTCTCCAACGCCAGCCACAAGGAAGACCAGCCGGTGCATCTGCGCCTGAAGAACCCGGCGCTGGCGCTGGAGGTGAACCTGGCCCGCTATGCCGGCCCCGAGGCACGGTACTGTCCGGCCGCCGTCTACGAATACATCGACGGCGAGGACGGGCAACCGCGCCTGCAGATCAATGCGGCCAACTGTGTGCACTGCAAGACATGCGACATCAAGGACCCCACGCAGAACATCGTCTGGGTCACACCCGAAGGCGGTGGCGGACCGGGGTACGGCGCGATGTGAGCGCTGCTCGCGATGCAGGAAAGCCCCCCGTGCCAGCCCCGCCGGCTTTGGCCTATCATTCAGGGAATTTCCCCCAAGGAGGAGACATGCAGAAACTCTACCCATCGGCCGCCGATGCGCTGCGTGGCATCGTCGAGGACGGCCAGACGATTGCCGTGGGCGGTTTTGGCCTGTGCGGCATCCCCGAGGCCCTCATCACCGCGCTGCGGGACAGTGGCGTCAGGGGGCTGACCTGCATCAGCAACAACGCGGGTGTCGACGACTTCGGCCTGGGCATGCTGCTGACCACCCGGCAGGTGAAGAAGATGATCTCCAGCTATGTCGGCGAGAACAAGGAGTTCGAGCGCCAGTTTCTGGCGGGCGAGCTGGAGCTGGAATTCACGCCACAAGGCACGCTCGCCGAAAAGCTGCGCGCCGGTGGTGCCGGCATCCCGGCTTTCTACACCCGTACCGGCGTGGGCACCGTGGTGGCCGAAGGCAAGGAAACCCGTGATTTCGACGGTCACACCTACGTGATGGAGCGCAGCCTGCGCGCCGACGTGGCACTGGTCAAGGCCTGGAAGGGCGACAGGGCCGGCAACCTCGTCTATCACCGCACCGCCCGCAACTTCAACCCCATGTGTGCCACGGCCGGCAAGATCACGGTGGCCGAGGTCGAGATCCTCGTCGAGACCGGCGAGCTGGACCCGGACGAGATCCACACCCCCGGCATCTTCGTGCAGCGGCTGGTGGTCAACGCCACGCCCGAGAAGCGCATCGAGCAGCGCACGCTGCGCAGCAACTGAGGCCAACCCGGAGAACACACGACATGGCTTGGGACAGAAACCAGATGGCGGCCCGTGCCGCCGCAGAACTTCAGGACGGCTTCTACGTCAACCTCGGCATCGGCCTGCCCACCCTGGTGGCCAATCACGTGCCGCCCGGCATCGAGGTCTGGCTGCAATCCGAAAACGGCCTGCTGGGCATCGGCCCCTTCCCCACCGAGGAAACCGTCGATGCCGACGTCATCAACGCCGGCAAGCAGACCGTGACCACCCTGCCTGGCTCGTCGATCTTCAGCTCGGCCGATTCCTTCGCGATGATCCGCGGTGGCCACATCGATCTGGCCATCCTCGGGGCGATGCAGGTATCGACCAGCGGCGATCTGGCCAACTGGATGATTCCAGGCAAGATGGTCAAGGGCATGGGGGGCGCCATGGACCTGGTGGCCGGTGTCGGTCGCGTCGTCGTGCTGATGGAGCACGTGGCCAAGAACGGCGAGCACAAGATCCTGCCTGCCTGCACGCTGCCACTCACCGGCGTCGGCGTGGTCGACCGGATCATCACCGATCTGGCGGTGCTGGACGTGACCCCCGACGGCCTGGAACTGGTCGCGCTGGCGGACGGCGTCACGCTGGAAGAAGTGCAGGCCAAGACCGGCGGCCCCATCCGCGTACCGGCCTGATCCAGCAGGGCGAGGGCCAGGCGGGTCTGCTGCGGCGCCGGGCCGGGCCATGACACCGCTGCACGCAGACTGCTGGGCCGGGCACCTGCCGCGCCAGCCAGTGCCTCTTCATCCCCCGGGTGCCGGCAGCCCCGCCACCGGCATGCGCGAGCCATCCATGCAGCCACCAGCAAAACGGCGGGCCATCCGCGCGTGCTTCCCGCAGCAGGAAGCAACGCCCGGATGGCCCGCCGGGACTTTATCCAGACCGCACGCAGGCGCGTGCCGGCCCCCCCTTGTTATTGCTCGCCAGAGGGACGCCCGCCAGCCGGCCCACGCCCTGCCGACGGACGCGGCCCCTGATTGTTCGCCTCGTTCACGACCAGTGCGCGTCCCTCCAGCTGTGCACCGTTGAGCCCCGCGATCGCTGCCTGACACGCTTCGGGCGAGACCATGGTCACGAAGGCAAAGCCTCGGGAGCGACCGGTTTCCCGATCAGAAATGATGCGGATGCTGGCGACCTCACCATACGTCGAAAACAGCTGGCTCAGCTGGTCGTCGGTGGTACGCCAAGGCAGGTTACCTACATATATCTTGGTCGACATTGAAGAATAACTTCCAGGAAAAGACGAAACACGGGCGCGGTTGAGGTCGCAGGGCTGGAGACGGTGATCCAGCAAGCCGATACACAACCGGCATGATCCGGAACGGTGCACCACCACGCCGAAGGCGCGCGGGCAACCAGCGATCAACGAGAAACGAGCGAGAACAGCCGTCCGTGTCCACGAACGGTAGAGAGCCACGCAGCGGAATCCCGTGCAATGACAATCTCTGGAAGAGAGAACCTTCGGCCGGACAGGAAGGTGGCAAAGCCCTCCCTCCGTCGGCAGTGACTGGCGGACGAAGGCTTCATCCTGCCGATACCGCCACAAGCCAGCGCGCCCGGATACCGGGACACGTCGTCATGACCAGCCGAACAATGACAACACATTAAGAAGCATACACCGTTTTCCGTGCGCCAAAGCCACAATGGGCCTACCCTGGCGAACGGGAGAACGGCCTGCATCCGCTGCGGTGATGCCATAATATGGGATTGTAACGATATTCGGCATCCGGCGCGCAAAACCCCCAAAAAACTTGCCTTGAGGCCAATGCTGTATAAAAATACAGCCTGACCCCCTGTTCAGATCAAGAGCGCCTCTCATCATGCGTCCGCTCACCCCCCGGCAACGCGAAGTCCTGGCCCTGGTCAAGCTGCATCTCGACCATACCGGTTTCCCCCCCACCCGGGCCGAAATCGCCAGCACGCTCGGCTTCCGTTCGGTCAATGCCGCCGAAGACCACCTGAAGGCACTGGCCCGCAAGGGCATGGTCGAGCTCTGTGCCGGCACCTCACGCGGGATACGCCTGATGCCCGGCGCCGAAGACGAGCTGCAGCGCGATCCCGCCGTGGCTGCCGCAGCCCCCCCGGCCGGTGCGCCCGCCCGGCCTTATCGCGCCGTGTCCCCATCCCCGCAGGCGCCACGCAATCCCGACAACCTGCTCCTGCCCCTGGTGGGACGGGTGGCAGCTGGCCAGCCGATCCTGGCCGAAAGCCATATCGAACTCACCTACACCCTCGATCGCAACCTGTTCGAGCGCTGCCCCGATTATCTGCTGCGCATCCGTGGTGACAGCATGCGCGATGCAGGCCTGCTCGACGGCGACCTGCTGGCGGTCAAGAGCACGCAGGAGGTGTTCAACGGCCAGATCATCGTTGCCCGGCTGGGCAACGAGGTGACCGTCAAGCGCTTTCGCCACGGGGGCCGGCATGGCGCCATCGAGCTGCTGCCCGAAAACCCCGCCTTCAAGCCGATCATCGTTCCCCCGGGCAGCGAAGACTTCAGGATCGAGGGTATCGGGGTCGGCCTGATCCGCCAGCGCGGAGGCGGCCTGCGCTAGTTGCCGGACATCCTCATCCGTCAGCCAGCAGCCGGGCATTCAGCGTGTAGGTGCCGGTCAGGCTGGCATGGCCCAGGCTGTGCCGCGCGATCACCTCGGCGGCCTGACGGCCATCGAAACGCCCCTCGACCGGCAGCCGCTCGACATCGAGCGCGTGCACGATGAACTCGTAACGGTGCGGCAGTGCATCATTCCACGGCGGACACGGGCCATCGTAGCCGTAGTAGTCGCCGTTCATGTCATGATCGCTGGCAAACCACTGCGTGTAGTCATTGATGCCCTGACGGGTGCCATCAGGCAGCTCCGGCCCCGGCTTGCCACGCGGCGACACCTCGCTGGAATACACGCCTTCGGCCACCGAGCGGACATCTGCCGGCAGATCGACCAGAATCCAGTGATAGAAATCCACCCGCGGCAGGCTGGCCGATACCTCGCGGTCGGGATGATTGACGTCATCCGGCTGCGAGGGCGCGTCGTGGTCGACACAGATGATCGCAAAGGAGCGGGTCCCCTCGGGCACCTCGTCCCAGGCCAGGTGCGGATTGCGATTGTCGGCCAGCGCCACGCGCGAGGTGGCATCCGGCCGTGCAAAGGCGTGGGCCTCAGCAATGGGCTGGCCAGCCTGCATGGAATCGCTGCGCAGTTTCATTGGAAAGTCCCCCTGTCATTGGTGATGAACATGTACGACAGCCGCCCCTTCAGGGGCGCCCGCCCGCCCCGGCGCTCGCACCGCCGTCCTGGAAGCGCGCCAGCTCGCGACCGTGCTCGTCGAAGAAGGCCAGCACCCTGCCCTGGATCACCAGGCGAACCTTGCTGCGCAACACGCTCAGGAAAGCCCCCTCGCGGCGCATCTGGGCGATGCCGCACATCCGCTTGGTGACGCCCACACCAGCGAAACTGATCATGTGCTCGTGCGCATCGAGGCGATAGCTGCCAAAGTAGCGGTTGCAGCCCGAAAACCCGCCAAAACCATCGGTATCGGCCTGCAACATCAGGGTCGGCACCGCCTGGTCATCGCCCAGCGGCTTTCCTCCCAGCGACTGCAGGCGCCATTCCGTGCCGCGCAGCGGCGAATCTGCCACGGCCGCCTTGGGCGCCGGCATGGCTTCGGCCGGACGGGCCTCCTTTTCAGTTTCCTGTCTGGACATCAGCACGCCCTCCTCGTCTGCACGGCTGCCATCGCCCCCCTGGGTGGCACACCCCGCCAGGAGGAACACCAGCACGCCAGCGGCGCCGGCCGTCATCCATTGCCCTGCCTTCCTGCGTGCGGACGCACGGGCACCCGCCCGACCGGCATCGCTCACGTGCCTGCGCACTGCCTCTTCAAAGCCTGCCACCTGTGTTTGCCCTCCTTGCGTTGAATGGACGCAGCCAAGCCCTGCGCACGTCGGCACCTGCGCTGACGGCGCGCCCGTTTCAACAAGTTTAGCACTCACCTGCCCACACGCAGCGGGCTGCCAGACAACCGGCTCCGGCCGGCCCGGACAAAACCCTGCGGACAAGGCCGGCACGCAGCAACACCGCCGCTTATGGTTAATATAAGGTTCCGGACATGTCGTCCGTGTTTTCGGGTGCGGGTCTCCTGGCCCTGTACCTGTCGTTCAGCCCTCTCCCGTCCTGATTCCCCGATACGCCTCTATGAGCGAAGACAGCGTCGTCATCTTTGAAGAACTGGCCACCGCCAGCCACCGACGCGTGGGCCGTGCCACCCTCAATGCGCCCGCCTCCCTCAACGCCCTGTCGCTGGCCATGGTCCAGCAGCTTCGTCCCCGCCTCGAACACTGGATTCGGGACCCCGACATCGCCGCCATCATCCTGGATGGTGCCGGCCCCCGCGCCTTCAGTGCCGGCGGCGACATCCGCGATCTCTATCATTCGATCCTGGAATACGGCGAGCGGCCCAATCCCTACGCCCAGCATTTTTTCTCGACCGAATACGCACTCGATTACCGCGTGCATACCTGTCCGAAGCCCCTGCTCTGCTGGGGGCACGGTATCGTCATGGGAGGCGGCCTGGGGCTGTTGGCGGGCGCCTCGCACCGTGTCGTCACGCCCGACACGCGCATCGCCATGCCGGAAATCGGCATCGGCCTCTTTCCCGATGTGGGCGGCAGCTGGTTTCTCAACCGCCTGCCCGGCCGGGCGGGGATGTTTCTGGCGCTCACCGGTGCCTCGATGAATGCATCGGACGCGCTCTTTGCCGGCATGGCCGACTTCTGCATTCCCCACGACACCCAGGCGCAGGTGCTGGCCGACATCCAGGCCACCCACTGGGGCAATGACGCCGCGGCCAACAAGGCGCTGATGACGCACCTGCTCGATGCGCACGAATCTCATCCCGATCCGGCCCTGTCCAACCTGCGCCGCCATTTCGACCTGATCCGCAAGACGGTGGGCATGGCCAGCCTGCAAGACACCGCCCGGCAGCTGCTGAGCCTGCCCACCGCAGGCGACGAATGGCTGGAGAACGCCGTCGACAGCTTCCGGCGCGGCAGCCCCACCTCGGCCGCCCTGGCCTGGGAGCTGCAACAACGCTGCCGCCACCGCTCGCTGGCTGCCGTCTTCCGGATCGAATACAACGTGGCGATCAGCTGCTGCGCCGCCCACGATTTTGCCGAAGGGGTACGGGCGCTGCTGATCGACAAGGACCGCCAGCCCGCCTGGGACCCGCCCACCCTGGACCGCGTGGAATCGTCGTTCATCGAAAGCCATTTCCGCGATCATCACGGCGACGGCGCCCACCCGCTGGCCGACTGGCGCTGAGCGGCACAGGCACGCCCTCTGGCCCTGGCCCCTGCCCCAGACCTGCTGGCTGGCCCGGCCGTTGCTGACCCGGCCGGTCACGTGGGCGGCGCGGGCCGGCCCCACAGGGCCAGCACGGCGCGGGCGCACTCAGCTCTCGCCCGGAGGCTCCGACAGGCCCGCAGAGGCCGGCAGCACGTCGGCGGGATTGTCGGGGGGCGCCACATCGGGCATGCCGTCGAAGAAATCGACCATGCCGGTTTCGAGCGAGTATTCCGCCCCCACCACCATCAACCCTTCGTTGGCAATCCAGTGCTCGAGAATGGGTGAGCCGTGACGCAGGTGGTTGGCGGCGTGGCGGATGTTGGCCCGCACCGCCATCTTCTTCAGGCGCTCGGGGTCGGCCCCCAGCCCGCTCTCCAGCAAGGGCTCGACCGAAGGGCGGATACGGTCAACCACCGCCCGCAGATTGGGCGAGCGCCCCTTCACCGGCAGGCGCAACTCATCCAGCGTGGCCGAGATCGCCCCACAGTTGGAATGGCCCAGCACCACCACCAGACGGGTGCTGAAGCGTTCGACGGCAAATTCGACACTGCCGATCTGTGAAGGCGCGACGATGTTGCCGGCCACGCGGATGACGAACAGCTCGCCCAGCCCCTGATCGAACACCAGTTCGGCCGGAACACGGGAATCGGCACACCCCAGCAGCACGGCAAAGGGTTGTTGACCCAGCAGCAGCTGGCTGCGCCGCGCCTGGTTGGTGGCCAACGCAATGCCCCCCAGGCCAGCAACGAAACGGCGGTTGCCATCCTGAAGCAGTTTCAGGGCTTCAAGCGCAGAAATCATCTAAGGAGGTGTTATTGTCGGAACAGCAGGACCCCGACTATAACCCAAAGGCGGGCCCGCACTGCCCGCCTGCTTAGGGCCTGGGCACGCTGTCGTCGCTGGCCATGCGACAGCGCGTTGCGCGGATGCTCAGCGGCCGCCCCCCAGGATGCTGGCCCCTGCCATGCGGAACACCGAACCATCACGCCGGGCAAAGACCGAGGCACCACCGGCAGCACCGATGAAGTCATAGCCATTGGCCACGCGCGCCGGGCGCAACCGGTCATCAAAGCCACCATCGGCCAGCTGGCCGAAGCCATTGCTGCCCCAGGCCCAGACCGAACCATCGTGACGCAGCCCCAGCGCATGCGCGCCACCCGCCGCCACCGTCACGAAACCCTCACCGATGCGCACCGGCCGGAAGCGGTCCTCATGCGTGCCATCACCCAGCTGCCCCAGCAGATTGTTGCCCCAGGCCCAGAGCGAGCCATCATCCTTGATGGCAAAGGACTGCGCGGTCGAGGCCGTGACGGTCCGATAGCCGCCCCCCACCAGCACCGGCCGCTTCTGATCGCTTTCGTCGCCCGTGCCCAGACGGCCGGATTCACCCCGGCCCCAGGCCCAGAGCTTGCCATCGCGGTCGATGGCAAGCGAATAGGCCGTGCCGGCAGCAACGGCCTTGAACTGACGGCCAATCACCTGCGGGCTGGCCGCCACCAGGCGGCTACCATTGCCAACCTCGCCAAAGCGGTTCTCGCCCCAGGCCAGCAGCGTGCCATCACGGCGGATGGCCAGACTGTGACGATCGCCGGCGGCGATGGCGATGATGTCGGCCGCGATCTTCAGCGGGCGCTTCTGCGGCTGGTTGCTGGTGGCGCCGCTGCCCAGCTGGCCAAAATGATTGTCACCCCAGGCCCACAGGTTGCCCCGGCGATCAAGCGCCAGCGCATGCGCACCGCCCGCGGCGACGGCCCGATACTCACGGCCCGGCAGCGGCAGGAAATTGCGCGACTGGAGCGCCGGAATGCCGACACCCAGCTGCCCCTGCTCGTTGTTGCCACGCGCCCAGATGCGCCCGTCATCGCCCAGCACCAGCGTGAAATCCCGCCCCTGCGACACGCCCGCCACGTTGCCGATCATCGGCAAGGGGATCTCGCGCAGCGCCTCCACCCGCAACCCGTCGATGGGCGGACGATAACGCGGAGGCTCGCCCGCCTCCGGAGCCATCGGCGAGGCGCTGACGATCGTGTCGTTCATCAGCGGATCGCGGGTGATGACATTGGCAATCGCCGTCGCCCCCAGCAATCCCGTCACCGTCAGAAAACCGTATACCCCCGTCACCAGCACCTGCTGGACCTTGCCACGCAACGTCGCCATCGAGGACTCCTTCTCGTCGTTAACCAGTAGACGAGCGATTCTGTCGCGTTGCGCGGGCCGTGCCGTCCGCCGGTCCGCAAGCGAAAGAACCGGTGGCGGCTGGCGGCCGCTGGCTGGCGGGTGCCGTGAAGCCCCCGCGACAGGCCTGCGTGGCGCGTGGGCCACGCCAGTGTGAAGCCCGCTCTCCCGTTCAAGCGGAAGGCTGACGGCCTGCCCCCCGGCCGGACCCGGCCCCGCCTCGCCCGGTCCCGGGCATCAGGGCTGACGGATCTTCTTCAGCAGATCCGCGTAGGCGCCCCGGTTCTCGACCTGGGTGTAGCCCAGTTTTTCGAGGGCCTTCCGGGCTGATTCGGCACGGGCGCCGCTGCGACAGTAGAGGCGGATCGGGGTGTGGCGATCGGGAGCGATGGCAGCGATGCGTTCGGCCACCTCATCATAAGGCAGATGCCGGGCATCCGGCAGGTGGCCCGCTTCATATTCACGGGCCGTGCGCACATCGATCCAGATCTCGGCCGGCGGGGTGGGCTTGCCGGCCACGGACGCGCCTGTGGGCAGTCCGCCGGGCTCCGGCGTCGCTGCGATCGGCGCATCCTGAGACGCCCTGTCATCCGCGGCACTCAGCCCCGTCAGCGGCAACAACAGGCCCAGGCCCAGCAGGATGCCGGCCCTGCGTCCGGCAGTCAGCATGTTCATGGTTACGCTCCTTGTTCAAGCTGCATCGTGTTCAGCCCACAGCATTGCCACGCCGGGCCATCATCACACCGCATCGCACACCCATCGCACCGTGGCCCGGACTGCGTGTCTTCAGGCGCCGCCGCTGGCTTCAGCGGCCTTGGCCGCCAGCCGGCGCGCCTCCAGGCTGGCCAGCCATTCGGGCGTGACATCCCCGGTGCAGTAGACGCCATCAAAGCACGAGGCCTCGAACTGACGGGCGTGCACCCCGGCATCCAGCACGGCCTGCTTCATGGCATCGATCGACTGGTAGACCAGCGCATCGGCACCGATGGCGGCACAGATCGCGTCGTCATCGCGGTCGGTGGCAATCAGCTCGCCACGGGTCGGCATGTCGATGCCATAGACATTGGGGAAGCGGACCGGCGGCGCCGCCGAGGCAAAGAAGACCTTGTTGGCGCCGGCCTCGCGCGCCATCTGCACGATCTCGCGCGAGGTGGTGCCACGCACGATCGAATCATCGACCAGCAGCACATTCTTGCCCTTGAACTCGATGCTCATCGCATTGAGCTTCTGGCGCACCGATTTCTGGCGCACCGTCTGGCCAGGCATGATGAAGGTGCGGCCCACATAGCGGTTCTTGATGAAGCCCTCACGGTATTCCAGATCGAGCCGGCTGGCCAGCTGCATGGCCGAGGGACGCGAGGTTTCGGGGATCGGGATCACCACGTCGATGTCGCCGGTGCGCAGCTGCTGGGCGACGGTGCTGGCCAGGTTTTCGCCCAGGCGCAGGCGTACGTCGTAGACCGAGGCGCCATCCAGCACCGAATCGGGACGCGCAAAGTAGACGTACTCGAAGATGCAGGGGGTCAGCGGTCCGGCGCCGGCGTAGTCGGCATGATGAAAACCACCTTCCAGGTCGATGAAGATCGCCTCGCCCGGTTTCAGGTCACGCACGAAGCGAAAGCCCATCCCCTCCAGCGCCACCGATTCCGAAGCCACCAGGTACTCGGTGTGGCCATCATCCCCCTCGTGCACGCCATAGCAGAGCGGGCGAATGCCCATCGGGTCGCGAAAGGCCAGCATGCCATGGCCGGAGATCTCGGCCACGCAGGCATAGGCACCACGCACCCGGCCATGCAGCGCCGCCACCGCGGCAAAGATCGTCGCCGGGTCGAGTGAGCTGCCACGCACGCGGTTGTCCAGCTCGTGCGCCAGCACGTTCAGCAGCACTTCCGAGTCGGAATCGGTGTTGATGTGACGGCGGTCACGCCGGAACAGCTCCTGCTTGAGCGCCTCGGCGTTGGTAAGGTTGCCGTTGTGGGCCAGCGTCAGCCCAAAGGGCGCGTTGACGTAGAAGGGCTGGGCCTCTTCGTTGCTGACGGCCGAGCCCGCCGTCGGATAACGGACATGGCCGATCCCCGAATGCCCCGGCAACGCCCGCATGTTGCGGGTGCGGAAGACGTCGCGCACCAGCCCGCCTCCCTTGTGCACGGCAAAGTGCTGGCCACTGCAGGTGGCGATGCCGGCAGCATCCTGACCCCGATGCTGCAACAGCAGCAGCCCGTCATAGAGCAGCTGATTGACCGGCGATGAACCGACCGCTCCCAGAATCCCACACATGTCGCTAGCCCCTCGGAAAAAAGAAAGTGCACCGGAGACCACGCCTGTTCTCCTGGCGCAAAATCATGCAGAAACCTCTTGCCCGTGCGTCGCAACCCTGGCCGCCACGCTGGCGCCCCCCTGTTCCCGGCACGGCACATGCGGGCAGCCGTCTTCATGCCTTGATCGTCCGTGCCGGGCCTGAAGGACATGCAGACGGCCCCCGCTCAGAACGACGGTCGCAGCGTCGACAGGTCGGGCGGCCTGATCCGGTACTGATCGAGCAGCTGCAAGCCTTCCCGTGCCAGCCAGTCGAGCCATTCGGCCGACAATGCCTCGCGCCAGGCCGGTTGCTGGTG
>JAUNLD010000007.1 GCA_030532425.1 Lautropia sp.
CATGCCGGGTGGTGTGGGAGGGGTGCTGCCTGGGGCAGCCCCCTATCCCGATTGGGCGTGTGTCAGGATTTGGGGCGTGTGCCATGATGCCTCGATGGCAGGCCATCTGGCTCAGCAGCAGACAGTACAGCAGGAGGAGGTTCATGCGGCGACGGACAGCACCGGGCAAGGGGGGACAGGTGGTGCTCCTGACGATGCGTGCAGGGGTGGTGGCGGGATGCCTGGGGATGGGGCTTGCGTCAGCAGCCGTTGCAGCCCCTGCTTCGGAAGCGCAGGCAGGCCTGCGGCAATACGTCTTGGCATCAAGTCATATTGCATCTGGTGTGGCAGCGGCCGGTACCGGCCAGCCTGGTGGACAGCCGCTGTCACCGGCTCCGTCGTTGCCGCAACTGGGCAAGGCACCGCTGGAGGCGGTCATTGCGGCACTGACGCTGGAAGAAAAGGTCTCGCTGCTGACGGGCAAGCTGCCGCCCGGTCAGGCTGCCCTGCCCCAGCCGTCTCGTGATGCCACCCATGACGATGCGGCGGGCGCGCCGGCCGCAGGGGCGCCCGCGGCGGCAGGCGAGACTCCGGCCGCCGCGGGCAACCCGCCTGGCCCGGTGGTGGGGCAGACGCAGGACAAGGTGCCGGGCGCAGCGGGCACCACCTTTGCCGTGTCCCGGCTGGGGATTCCGTCGCTGGTGCTGGCCGACGGGCCAGCAGGTGTACGGCTGGCGCCACAACGACCCGGCGAACCGTCGAAGCGCTTTTTTGCCACAGCCTTTCCGGTGGCCTCGGCGCTGGCCACCAGCTGGGATCCGGTGCTGGTGAGGCGGGTGGGTGAGGCCATCGGTGCCGAAGCCCGCGCCTATGGCATCGATGTGATGCTGGCCCCGGCGCTGAACCTGCACCGGCACCCATTGGGCGGCCGCAATTTCGAGTATTACGCCGAAGACCCGTTCTTGAGCGGGCGGATGGCGGCGGCAATGGTGCAGGGCATCCAGTCGCAGGGGGTGGGCGCCTCGATCAAGCATTTTGCGGTCAACAACCACGAGTGGCATCGTGACACCATCGACGTGAAGGTGGGAGAGCGCCCGCTGCGCGAGCTGTATCTGCGCGGTTTCGAGATGGCGGTGATGGAAGGACGACCGTGGACGGTGATGACTTCCTACAACAAGGTCAACGGGCACTACACCTCGGAAAGCCCATGGCTGCTGGAAGCGGTGCTGCGGCAGCAATGGGGCTTCGATGGGCTGGTGATGAGTGACTGGTTCGGTGGCCGGGATGCGGTGGCCCAGATGCAGGCAGGCAATGACCTGCTGATGCCCGGATCGCCGGCCCAGCAGCAGGCGATCATCGCGGCGGTGCGCAGCGGCCGGCTGGATGAAAAGGTGCTCGACCGCAATGTGGGGCGCCTGCTGGCTCTGGTTCAGAAGTCACTGGTATTTGCTGGCCATCGTGCGGATGACCGTCCTGATCTGAAGGCGCATGCACAGCTGGCGCGTGAGGCCGCTGCTGACGGGATGGTGCTGCTGAAAAATGATGCGCATGCCTTGCCCTTGTCCGCTGGGGCGCAGATTGCCCTGTTCGGCAATCAGGGCTACCACACCCTGATCGGGGGCAGTGGCAGCGGTGATGTGCATGAGGCCCATGCGATTCCGCTGGCACAGGGTTTGCGCGATGCCGGCTTTGGGCTGGACGAAGCGCTGTCGCAAGCCTATGCAGCGCACCTGGCCACCGACAGGACGCGGCAACAGCCGGGTACATGGCAGGAGGTGGCTCCCGCCACTGCGTTGCTGGCCGAATACCGGGTGCCCTCCGAACGGATCGAGGCGGCTGCACGCGACAACGATCTGGCCATCGTCACGCTGGGTCGGCACTCGGGAGAATTTGCCGACCGCACGGTGCAGGACGATTTCGAGCTGACGGAGGTCGAGACTGCCTTGCTGGCATCGGTGTCGCGTGCGTTCAAGGCACAGGGCAAGAAGGTGGTGGTGGTACTCAACATCGGCGGTGTGATCGAAACGGCCCGCTGGCATGAGCAGGCGGATGCGGTGCTGCTGGGCTGGCAGCCCGGCCAGGAAGCCGGCCATGCCATGGCCGATGTGTTGAGTGGGCGTATCAATCCGTCGGGCAAACTGGCGGATACCTTCGTGCAGTCGCTGCGCGATCTGCCGGCTGACCGGGGTTTTCCGGGAACGGTGCCAGCGGGCGACAAGGCAGGAGAACGCGCCACGGTATCGTATGACGAGGGAATGCGTGTCGGATATCGCGCCTTTGATGCGCATGCGCCGGCCCCGGTGTATCCATTCGGGCATGGGCTGTCGTATACGCACTTTGTCTATCAGCAGCTCAGTCTGAGCCATCCTCAAGTGAATGAGATGCAGACCGTGACCGTGCGCGTGACCAATACGGGCAAGCGTGCCGGGCGCGAGGTGGTGCAGCTGTATCTGAGTGCTCCGCGACCGACGACCACTCCGGCCGCCCCGACGGTAGCGCCGGGTGTAGCGCAGGTCGGCATGGCAGGGCAGGGTGCGACGATGGCCGCGGACGGGGGCGCATGGGTGCCGGAATTGCGGGCCTTTGCCAAGACGCCCCTGCTGCAACCGGGGGAGTCTGCCGTGGTCAGCCTGCCGCTGGGCATTCGTGAGCTGGCCCGCTTCGATGCGCAACAGCAGGCCTGGGTGGCGGATGCCGGCACCTATGGATTGGCGGTGGGGGCCTCGTCACGCGATATCCGTCTGCAGGCCCGCTTCGTCAAACCGGTGGCCACACGCATCGGGTTGCGGGATCGTGCCGACAGCGAGGGTGGTGGCAGCGCGCGTTGATGCCATGAAGCCGGCGCCGGGGCGCATAGTCAGCCAACGGCGACGTGCCGGGCGGGCCGGGCTGGTGTGCCGGCCCGTCCAGCGGCCTGTCATCCGGAAGCAGTTTGTTCAGTGGCTTATCATCCACGGACGGTTGTGGGAGGATTGCCGAACCCTGCGGGCCGATGTCGTCGGGCCGTTGCCGGGCAGCGTGCCGCCCGCGCTGCCGGAACCCCGGCGGGCACCGGGGGTGCAGCATGCACAACCGCCGCCATGCCCCAGCCGCCGGTAGCGACCCTCGGCATCGCCCTCCCGTGACGAGCGAGGCGCGTGCTGCGCCTGTTCGTTGCGGGCATGCGCCAGGCGCTGTGCCCCGCTCATCAGTCCCAGCCGGGGGGCGTGCATCAGCACCTGGGGGGCCGGTTGCCGGCAGCCGGGGCACGGCGCCTGCGCACGCTCGCGCAGCGTGCGCAAGGCGTCGAAGGGGCCGCACGCCGCACACAGATAGTCATAGATCGGCATGGCGTGTCTCCGTTGCTCCTGTCTGTGTAGCCTCAGTCTGGCGAGATCGGCAGATTCGGGTTGTTGGGCAGATGGTTGATGGGCCCATCGGCACCTGGCCGGATGTCGAAATCGAAGATCTCGGTGGGCAACCACAGAGTCGCGCAGGCATTGGGCACATCGACCACGCCGCTGATGTGACCCTGAACCGGGGCGGAACCGAGGATGGAATAGGCCTGTTCGCCGCTGTAGCCGAATTTCTTCAGGTATTCGATGGCGTTGAGGCAGGCCTGCCGGTAGGCCACGGTGGTGTCCAGATAATGCTGCTGCCCGTGCTCGTCGACCGAGATGCCTTCAAAGATCAGATAGTCCTGGTAGTTCGGCGTCATCGGGCTGGGCTTGAAGATCGGGTTGCGGATGCCGTATTTGCGCATGCCGTCCTTGATGAGGTTGACGCGCATGTGCACCCAGCCGCCGATCATCTCGATGGCACCGCAGAAGGTGATCTCGCCATCGCCCTGGCTGAAGTGCAGGTCGCCCACCGACAGGCCGGCACCGTCGACATAGACCGGAAACCAGATTCGTGCACCGCGCGAGAGATCCTTGATGTCGCAATTGCCGCCGTGTTCACGGGGAGGGACGGTGCGCGCGCCTTCGGCTGCCGCCCTGTCGCGGGCCTCACCCTGCATCTTGCCCATGTGGGCATGGGCGGGATTGGGCGGATTGGCCAGGCCTGGCACCCGGTCGGGGTTGGTGGCAATCAGGGCTGCCTCGCGCCGGTTCCAGGTGTCCAGCATCGCGCGGTCGGGCAGGCAGCCGATCAGGCCTGGATGGATCAGGCCGGCAAAATTCACGCCTGGCACGTGCCGGCTGCGGGTGAACATGCCGTCGAACGTCCAGATCGACTTGCAGGCATGCGGGAAATGTTCCGTCAGGAAACCGCCGCCATTGTTGCGGCTGAAAACGCCGTTGAAGCCCCACGCGTGGCCATCCAGTGCGCCGATGTCGAGCAGGTCGACCACCAGCAGGTCACCGGGTTCGGCACCCTTCACGCCCACGGGGCCCGACAGGAAATGCACGCGGCCCAGTTCAACGTCGCGGATGTCGTCGGCGCTGTCGTTGTCGGCAACGGCACCGCCGGTCCAGTCGTACATTTCCAGCCGGAAATCATCGCCCGGCTCGACCCATGTTGCCATCGGGATGTCGGGGTGCCAGCGGTTGTGCACGTTGGGATTCTCGTAGGGGGATTGCTGCAGATCCACCTGAATGAGCGTGTTGGTCATGTCGTCCTCCTCCCGGCCTGATCGGCCGCTTTCCTGCCCTGGGCATGTGCCTGCGGTGACGGTGTGCGCGTTGATGGGCGCGTGTCACGAAAAAACGATAGGTTTGCCGTGCGTACATGTCATCATTTCCGACTGCATGGGTGGGGATAGGTGCGCCTGCAGCATGGCGGCTATCTGCGTGTTTTTGCTGAAGATATCTGGATGACAAGGGATTTCCCGTATTGATGCTTCAGGCGTGCACCGGTGAGATGCACGGATCAGTGGCGCAGCAGGTGGTGCGGCATCCGGCCCGCCTGCTGGCAGGACCATGAAGAAACCGGGATGGTTTCCACGGAGACGCCAGACATGGGAAAAGCCGTTCAGATCGATCTTTCGTCCACGGGGGGCGCGCGCGGGGGCAAGCTGGCACTGGATATCGCGGCGGCCTCCGACAGCCCGGCCGCCCGGACGGTGGCCCGCATCGTCGAGCGGTTCCGCGAGGTGCCGGGTGGGTTGCTGCCGATGCTGCATGCCGTGCAGGATGCGCTGGGCTACATCCCCGCAGAGGCCGTGGCGCTGATGGCGGCAGCCATGCAGCGCTCGCGCGCCGAGGTGCATGGTGTCGTCAGTTTCTATCCGCATTTCCGCTGGCAGCCGATCGAGGGACGGCTTCTGGAAGTCTGCGGCGCCGAAGCGTGCCTGGCACGAGGGGCGCAGGCACTGGTGCGGCATGCAGAGCAGTCGCTGGGCTGTACGCTGGGCGAGACCAGCGCCGATGGCCGCGTGACGACCCGTGTCGTCCATTGTCTGGGCCTGTGCGCGCAGGGGCCGGCCGTGATGCTCGATGGGCAGCCCCATGCGCATGTGCACGCAGCGCGGCTGGATGGGCTGCTGGCGGCGGCGCAGGAAGCGCTGGCAACAGCCAGCCATCCGCCTGACACGGTGGCGCACGATGTCGGCCGTGATCGTGTGAAGACATCAGGAGGCTCACGATGAACGTCCCCAAGCCGGTGCGTGTCTACGTGCCCTGTGATGTGGCGGCGCTGGCCTGCGGTGCCGATGATCTGGCGCGGGCGATTGCGAGCGAGGCCGCGCGGCGCGCGCTGGCCGTCACCATCATCCGCAATGGTTCGCGCGGGATGTTGTGGCTGGAGCCGCTGGTCGAGGTGCAGACGGCGCATGGTCGCGTGGCCTGGGGGCCGGTGACGGTGGAGGATCTGCCGGCACTGTTCGAGGCGGGCTGGTTGCGCACCGGCAGGGATGATCCGTTGCCCGGTGCGGACACGCACCCGCTCTGTCACGGGCTGACGGACGAGATGCCTTTTTTGCGGCATCAGGAGCGGCTGACCTTTGCGCGTGTCGGGATCATCGATCCGCTCGATCTGGATGATTACGCGGCGCATGGTGGCTGGCAGGGCCTGCAGCGGGCGCTGTCGATGACACCCGGGGCGATCGTGGCCGAGATCACGGCTTCGGGCCTGCGCGGGCGCGGTGGGGCGGCCTTTCCCACCGGGCAGAAATGGCTGACGGTATTGCAGGCGCCGGGCTCCCCAAAATACATCGCCTGCAATGCCGATGAGGGCGACTCGGGCACCTTCTCGGATCGCATGTTGATGGAGGGGGATCCGTGCACGCTGATCGAGGGCATGACGATTGCCGGTCTGGCGGTGGGCGCTGAACACGGCTACATCTACACCCGATCAGAATATCCGCATGCGGTGGCGGTGCTGGAGCAGGCGGTGGCACGGGCGCGGCAGGCCGGCTGGCTGGGTGAAGACATCCGGGGCAGCGGCAAGGCCTTCGATATCGACGTGCGCCGGGGGGCAGGTGCGTACATCTGCGGCGAGGAAACCTCGATGCTGGAAAGCCTGGAGGGCAAGCGCGGACTGGTGCGGGCCAAGCCGCCGGTGCCGGCGGTGGCGGGTCTCTTTGGCAAGCCCACGGTGGTGAACAACGTGATTTCGCTGGCCACGGTGCCGACGATCATGGCCAGGGGGGCGGCCTGGTATCGTGATTACGGTGTGGGCCATTCGCATGGCACGCTGCCGTTCCAGCTGGCGGGCAACATCCGCCGGGGCGGCCTGGTGGAAAAGGCCTTTGGTGTCACGCTGCGCACCTTGCTGGAGGATTTTGGGGGCGGCAGTGCGTCGGGGCGGCCGTTGCGTGCGGTGCAGGTGGGTGGGCCCCTGGGGGCCTATCTGCCCGAATCGGCCTGGGATCTGCCGATGGATTACGAGGTCTATCAGAACCTGTCGGCGATGGTGGGGCATGGCGGCATCGTCGCCTTCGACGATCAGGTGGATATGGCGCAGATGGCACGCCATGCGATGGCGTTCTGTGCCGGGGAATCCTGCGGCAAGTGCACGCCGTGCCGGATCGGCTCGACGCGCGGGGTCGAGGTGATCGACCGGATCCGTGTCACCGAGGGCGAGGCGAGGAGGCGGCAGGTGGAATTGCTGCACGACCTGTGCGACACGATGAAGGCTGCGTCGCTGTGTGCACTGGGGGGCATGACGCCCTTTCCGGTGCTGTCGGCGCTGGAGAGTTTTTCTGAGGATTTCGGGTTGACGGCCGCTGAAGCGCGGGCCGATGCCGGGACGGCCGGGCGCGTGTCGTGAACGTGTTCGTTCCCCGCGCAAACCCGGGCGGAAGCAGGAGAGGCCTGATGGCCTGAACGATGTGGTGGAGGTGTGTGATGCCCGATACGGCGTTGTTGAACGAGGTGGATTTCGGGACACCGGCGTCTGTCTCGGACAGGATGGTCAATGTGCAGATCGATGGCCATGCGATGCAGGTGCCCGAAGGCACGTCGATCATGCGGGCGGCGGCCGGGCACGGCATTTCCATCCCCAGGCTGTGTGCCACCGACAGCCTGCATGCCTTTGGTTCATGCCGGATGTGTCTGGTGGAGGTGGAAGGGCGGCGCGGCACGCCGGCCTCGTGCACCACGCCGGTGGCCGAGGGCATGGTGGTGCACACCGAAACGCCCCGGCTGCATCAGCTGCGGCGCCAGGTGATGGAGCTGTACATCTCCGATCATCCGCTTGATTGCCTGAGCTGTTCGGCCAATGGCAACTGCGAGCTGCAGGACGTGGCCGGGCAGGTGGGCTTGCGCGAGGTGCGCTATGGGCAGACGGGCAAGAACCATCTGGATGCCCCGCCTGACACCAGCAACCCGTATTTTCTCCACGACCCGTCCAAGTGCATCGTGTGCAGCCGGTGCGTGCGTGCCTGTGACGAGACACAGGGCAGCCATGCGCTGACGATTGCCGGCCGTGGCTTCGATGCCCGGGTGACGGCCGGGCAGGCCGAGGATTTCATCGACAGTGAATGCGTGTCGTGTGGTGCCTGTGTGGCCGCCTGCCCGACGGCTGCGCTGATGGAAAAGCGTGTGCTCGAACTGGGGCAGCCCGGGCACGCCATTGTCACCACCTGTGCCTATTGCGGTGTGGGCTGCGGGCTGAAGGCCGAGATGAAGGGCCAGACGCTGGTGCGCATCACGCCCTGGAAGGACGGCAAGGCCAATCGTGGCCACACCTGCGTGAAGGGCCGATTTGCCTGGGGTTATACCACGCATGCCGACCGTGTGCTGAAACCGATGATTCGGGAGAAAATCACCGATCCGTGGCAGGAGGTGTCGTGGGACGAGGCCATTGCCCATGCGGCAGCAGCCTTCCGGCGCATCCAGCAGGAACACGGCCGGGATTCGGTGGGAGGGGTTACCTCGTCACGCTGCACGAACGAGGAAACCTGGCTGGTGCAGAAACTGATCCGTGCGGGTTTCGGCACCAACAACGTCGATACCTGTGCGCGCGTCTGTCATTCGCCCACCGGTTATGGTCTGAAGCAGACGATTGGCGAGTCGGCCGGCACGCAGACCTTCGATTCGGTGATGCACGCCGATGTGGTGATCGTGATGGGGGCCAACCCCAGCGCGGCGCATCCGGTGTTTGCCTCGCGGCTCAAGCGCCGGCTTCGGCAGGGGGCGCGGCTGATCGTCATCGACCCGCGTCGCATCGAGCTGGTGGATGCGCCGCATGTGAAGGCGGATTTTCATCTGCAGGTGAGGCCCGGCACCAACGTGGCGCTGCTGACGGCGCTGGCGCATGTGATCGTGACCGAGGCGCTGGTGGACGAGGATTTCGTGGCGCAGCGCTGCGACCCCGAGAGCTTCGGTCACTGGAGGCAGTTTGTGGCCAAATCAGAAAACTCGCCGGAAGCCACGGCCGGGGTGACGGGGGTGCCGGCCGGGGCGGTGCGGGGCGCTGCCCGTCTCTTTGCCACTGGCGGCCAGGGTGCCATCTATTACGGGCTGGGCGTGACGGAACACAGCCAGGGCTCGACCACGGTGATGGCGATTGCCAATCTGGCGATGGCCACCGGCAATGTCGGGCGCGAGGGCGTGGGCATCAATCCGCTGCGTGGCCAGAACAATGTGCAGGGATCGTGCGACATGGGCTCCTTTCCGCACGAGCTGCCGGGGTATCGGCACATTTCCGATGCCACGGTGCGGCGGCAGTTCGAGCAGGACTGGGGGGTGAGCTTGCAGCCCGATCCGGGGTTGCGGATGCCGAACATGTTGAGCGCGGCCCTGGCCGGCAGCTTCAAGGGGCTGTATTGTCAGGGCGAGGACATCGTGCAGTCCGATCCCGACACCCGGCATGTGGCGGCGGCGCTGGCGTCGCTGGAGTGTCTGGTGGTGCAGGATCTGTTCCTGACCGAAACCGCCAAGTACGCGCACGTCTTCCTGCCGGGTTCGACCTTTCTGGAAAAGGACGGAACCTTCACCAATGCCGAGCGGCGCATCTCGCGTGTGAGGCAGGTGATGGCACCGCGCAATGGCATGGCCGACTGGGAGATCACGATGGCACTGGCCAATGCGCTGGGCTATCCCATGCACTATGAACATCCCGGCGAGATCATGGACGAGATCGCGCGGCTGACGCCCACCTTTGCCGGTGTCAGCTATGACAAGCTCGATCGCCTGGGCAGTGTGCAGTGGCCCTGCAATGACGAGGCGCCCGAGGGCACGCCGATCATGCACGTGGACCGTTTCGTCAACGGCAAGGGCAGGTTCATGGTGACGCAGTACGTGCCCAGTGAGGAGCGCAGCACGCGACGCTTTCCGCTGCTGCTCACGACGGGGCGCATCCTGTCGCAATACAACGTGGGCGCGCAGACGCGACGCACGGCCAATGTGAGCTGGCACAGCGAGGATCTGCTGGAAATCCACCCGCAGGATGCGGAGGATCGCGGCATCGTCCAGGGCGACTGGGTGGGGGTGAAAAGCCGTGCCGGCGATACCGTGCTGCGGGCCGAAGTGACCGACCGGGTGGCGCCGGGGGTGGTCTACACCACCTTCCATTTCCCCGAATCGGGGGCCAACGTGGTCACGACCGACAGTTCGGACTGGGCCACCAATTGCCCCGAATACAAGGTGACGGCGGTGCAGGTGATGCGGGTGACGCAGCCTTCGCAATGGCAGAAGGACTGGCAGCGCTTTCACGACATCCAGACCCGCCTGCTGGATGCGGCGACACCGCAGGAGGAAACCGCGAATGACCGGGGGTGAGCTGCCAGTGCGTGCCGATGAGATCGACAACCTGGTGCGCATGGCCAATCGCATCGGCGATTTTTTCCGTTATCAGCCTGGTGGCCGGGAGGTCGCCATCGAGGGGGTGGCCCATCACCTGGAAAAGTTCTGGGAGCCGCGGATGCGCCGGCAGATCCTGGGTTTTCTGGCGGCCAGCCCTGATGGCGTGACGTCGGCGGGTTCGGTGCTGGACGATCTGGTGCGCCAGGCCATCGTCGACAACCGCGAACGCCTGGGCGGCTGAGAGGCCTGTCCCGATCTGCCGCTGTCCGGCTTCCGGGCTGTTCCTTGTCGCAAGGGAGCGCCTGGTCGGGCCTCCGTGCAGACATCAGCCTGGCATGCCGGTGATGAGTGCGCAACGGTGGGTGTGGAGGATGCTGGCCGCCGGCCGTGCTGCAGGATTTTGGGGGGCGTGCGGCAATGAGCGGGGGTATGACAGGCTCTAGAATAGGCAGCTTCTTTCATGTCGTCGGAGCCGCCATGTCTTCCTCTCTTCTCGATTGGTCACCTGATTCGTGGCGTGGCAAGCCGGGCCGGCAGATGCCGGTGTATCCGGATGCTGCTGCGCTGGGTGTGGTGGAAGACCAGTTGCGGAATTTTCCTCCCCTGATTTTTGGTGGGGAAGTGCAGGCGTTGCGCACCCAGCTGGCCGAGGTGGCGGCGGGGCGGGCCTTTTTGCTGCAAGGCGGTGATTGCGCCGAGAGCTTTGACACGCTGGATGGCGAGGCGGCGCGCGAGACCTTTCGGGTGATGTTGCAGATGGCGGTGGTGCTGACCTATGCCGCGGCCCGGCCGGTGGTGAAGGTGGGGCGCATCGCCGGCCAGTTTGCCAAGCCGCGTTCGGCCGATACCGAGACACGTGACGGTGTGACGCTGCCCAGTTATCGGGGAGACATCGTCAATGGCGCCGATTTTTCGGCCGAGGCGCGGGTGCCGCAGCCGGAGCGCCTGTTGCGGGCCTATTCGGCCAGTGCCGCTACCCTGAACCTGTTGCGGGCGCTGGCCGGTGGTGGTTTTGCCGACCTGCACCAGCTGCATGCCTGGACGGCCGATTTCGTCCGGGCCAGTCCGCAGGGGCAGCGTTATCAGGAGCTGGCCGGTCGCATCGGTGAAACGCTGGATTTCATGGAAGCCTGTGGTTTTACCTCGGACAGTTCGCCACAGTTGCGGGCCGTGGATTTCTATACCTCGCACGAGGCGCTGCTGCTACCCTACGAGGAGGCGCTGACCCGGCCCGCGGACGGTGCACGGGCCGGGCGCTGGCTGGCCGCGTCGGCGCACATGCTCTGGCTGGGGGAGCGCACCCGCCAGCTGGATGGGGCTCACATCGAGTATCTGCGTGGCATCGGCAATCCCGTGGGGGTCAAGATCGGGCCGACCGCTACACCCGAAGAGGTGCTGGGCCTGCTGGATGTGCTCGATCCGGGTCGTGAGCCGGGGCGGGTGGTGCTCATCACCCGGATGGGCGCGGGCAGGCTGCCGCGGCACCTGCCGGCACTGGTGAGGGCGGTGCGGGATGCCGGGCGCCCGGTGGTCTGGAGCTGTGATCCGATGCACGGCAATACGGTCACCAGCAGCAACGGGTTGAAGACCCGTGATTTCTCGGCGGTGGTGCAGGAAGTGCAGGAGTTCTTTGCCGTGCACGCGGCCGAGGGTACCGTGGCCGGTGGGCTGCATGTCGAGCTGACCGGGCAGGACGTGACCGAGTGTCGGGGAGGTGGCCAGAACCTGACGGACGAGTCGCTGCAGGCACGCTACACGACGGCCTGCGATCCGCGGCTCAACGGTTCGCAGAGTCTGGAGCTGGCCTTTCTGGTGGCTGACCTGCTGAAGGCGCAGCGGGGTTGAGCCCCAGGCTGCTGGCGGTCTTCGCATCGTCTCTGCCTTGAGCCCGGGCATGCCCGGCGACGACGGCGGGCCGGGGGCGTTTGAACAGCACCAGTGCCAGTGCCGAGGCACAGAGCACCATCGCGGCCCACTGGCGAGGGCCGAGGGGTTCGTTCAGGGCAAGGGCGCCCGAGATCATCGCCACCACCGGGACCATGATGGGCGACAGTGCCACCAGGTGGGCGGGCAGCCAGTTGACCAGGGTGAACCACAGCAGGTTGCCCAGCAGCATCGGCACCAGCATGATGTAGCCGATGACGAGCACCGAGGTGGCCGAGGGCATGAACCATTGGTAATCGCCCTGCCAGCCGGCGATGACGAGGATGGGGAGGGCGGCGATCAGCAGTTGCCAGCCGGTCAGCACCATCATCGGTACCGGGATGGGGCGGTGCTTGAGCAGCACGGTACTGAGTGCCCAGCCGATGCCGGAGAGCAGTCCGAGGAACAGGCCGAATGGCGCCTGGGCATAGGCGTGGAAGGCGGGCACCATCAGGGTGATGACGCCAGCCATGCCGAGGCCCAGGGCCATCAGGTGGCGGCCCTGCAAGCGCTGGCGCAGCAGCACCCAGCCCAGCAGCGTGGCCCATAGCGGCATGGTAAAGCCGAGGATGGCGACCTGGCCGGATGGAATCAGGGTGGTGGCCAGCGTGGTGGCGGTGTTCCAGACCGACAGGAAGCACCAGGCCGTCAGGACCATCATGGGCCAGTGGGCGCGGGGTATGCGCAGTGACTGACCGCGGTGCCTGGCCACCAGCAGAAGCAGCAGGCCGGCCACGGGCAGGGTGGCGGCCCGAAAGGTCCAGACCGAGATTTCGCGCACGGCCAGATGGAACAGGGGCCAGTTGGTGCCCCAGATCAGGGTGAGCACCAGGAGCAGCCACGGAGCGTGGCGCGCGCCTGCCATGCAAGTGCCGCCCCCTGTGCGGTTTGCGGCGGTGTCTGCGTTCATCGATGTCTGACTCATGGCGGCATGCTACCGCGAGGCATGCCGCTCCTGGGGGTTGCATCGGGTGCGGGCATGGGGCTCAGGCCTGGTGCCCTCCGGTCCGGGGCGCATCCACGGGGCCTGTACAGGGCTTCCCGTGTGCGCTGACATCATGCTGCCTGCATGGCAGCCTGGGCGCTGATGCCCGGCTGGCGGGTGGTGTCATCGCCCTGGCTGCTGGTGCGGGTCTTGTTGATGAGTCTTGAGATGAAGATGACGGGCACCGTGCCGATGGCGACGATGGCCAGTGCCGGCAGGGCGGCTTCGGCCAGGCGTTCGTCTTCGGAGAGCTGCTGGGTGATGACGGCGAGGGTGTCGAAGTTGAAGGGGCGCAGCATCAGCGTGGCGGGCAGTTCCTTCATGACGTCGATCAGCAGCAGCAGCCAGGCAACGGCGACCGAGCGCCACAGCAGGGGGACGTGCACGCGGCGGAAGACCTCGAAGCGGCTGGCGCCGAGCGAGCGGGCGGCAGCATCGAGGTTGGGGGTGATGCGCTGCATGCCGGCCTCGATGCCGTTGTAGCCCACGGCAAAGAAGCGCAGCAGGTAGGCGTAGAGCACGCCGAGCATGGTGCTGGTGATGAGCGTGGAACGGGCACCGACCAGATCGGCGAGGGCGTGGTCGAGGCGGGCGACCGGCCAGAGCACGGCCAGGGCGATCACCGAGCCGGGCACGGCGTAGCCAAAGCGCAGGCTGCTGGCGATGCCGCCGAGCAGGCGTTGCTGGTGGCGTTCGGCAAAGCGCACGCCATAGGCGACGGCACAGGCCAGCAGCAGGGTGAGGGTGGCGCCCAGCAGGCCGGCGGTGAAGCTGTTGCGCGCCCATTCGGCAAAGCGGTGCAGGGTGGGCGTCATTTCGGGTTCGCGCAGCAGCAGCCAGATCAGGCCGCTGACGGGCAGCAGAAAGCCCATGACGATGGGCAGCATCAGCACGAGTGCCAGCAGCGTGCCCGGGCCACGCGGCAGCGTGGTGGGCGGCCATGGCCGTTGGGCACGGGTGGTGACGAGGCGGATGCGACGGCGGGCGTGGCGCTCGATCAGGTGGATGGTGGCGATGATGAACAGCAGGGCCACGGCAAGCATCAGGGCGGCACCGCGATCACCGAGGGCGAACCAGGTCTTGTAGATGCCGGCCGAGAAGGTGGGGAGACCGAAGTAGTAGGTGGCGCCGACATCGGCGAGGGTTTCCATCAGCACCAGCATGCCGCCGGCCACGGTGGCGGGCAGCAGCAGCGGGCGGACGATGTGCCAGAAGATGCTGGCGGGGCGGTGGCCGAGCAGGCGGGCCGATTCGATGGTGGCAGCCGGGATGTCGGCCACGGCATTGCGGACGATCAGATAGACGTAGGGGTAGTAGACGACACTGAACAGGATGATGGCTCCCGGCAGCGAGCGGACGTTGGGCATGCGTCCCTGAAAGCCGAGGGTATCGCGCAGCCACAGGTGGATGGGCGCACCGAAGGAGAGCAGGTCGGTATAGGCGTAGGCGATGACGTAGGTGGGCATGGCCAGGGGCAGGATCAGTGCCCATGACAGGGTGTTGCGCAGCGGGAAGCGGTAACGTTCGATGCACCAGGCGCTGGCCACGCCCAGCATGACGGTGCCGGCCAGGGTACCCAGGGCCAGCAGGCCCGAGACGGTGGTGGTTTCGGGCAGGGTGGTGCGGGCCACGTGCAGCAGGGTCTGCTGGTCGAAGGTGGTGGTGCCG
Organism: Lautropia sp.; assembly: GCA_030532425.1. Taxonomy (GTDB): domain Bacteria; phylum Pseudomonadota; class Gammaproteobacteria; order Burkholderiales; family Burkholderiaceae_E; genus Lautropia. Next base: position 14,722 of record JAUNLD010000007.1, read on the forward strand.
ACGAAGAGCAGCGCCAGCATCGGCAGGAGCAGGAGCAGGCCGATGGCCGAGACAGCGTGAATCAACCATTGCGAACCGTGGTGGGTTCGGGAATGATTTACATTGGAGGCTGTCTGAACAGGTGCCACGATATGTCTTTCCTTCGCGTTGATGGTCTGTCGGTCTGCTATCCCGGTTCGGGGACGATGACGGTGAATGGTCTGTCTTTCGGGCTTGCCCGGGGGGAGATCGGCTGCCTGCTGGGCGCTTCGGGGTGTGGCAAGACGACGGTGCTGCGGGTGATTGCCGGTTTCATCGGCCCGCAGGCGGGGCAGGTGAGGCTGGCCGACCGGGTGCTGTCGGCGCCCGGCCAGGTGCTGCCGCCGGAAGCACGCCAGATCGGTCTGGTTTTCCAGGATTTTGCATTATTTCCGCACCTGACGGTGGCGGGCAATGTGGGCTTTGGCTTGCAGCGTCTGCCGCGTGAGGCCCGGGTGCAGCGGGTGGAGGAAATGCTGCGGCTGACGCAGTTGCAGGCGCAGGCCGGGCGTTATCCGCACGAGCTTTCGGGTGGGCAGCAGCAGCGGGTGGCGCTGGCACGGGCGCTGGCACCCCAGCCGTCGCTGCTGCTGCTGGACGAACCATTTTCCAGTCTGGATGCCAGTCTGCGCGAGCAGCTGGGGCTGGAGGTGCGCAGCATCCTGAAGGAGACGAACACGACGGCGATTCTGGTGACGCACGATCAGCAGGAGGCCTTCGCGGTGTGCGACTGGATCGGCGTGATCCGCGAGGGGCGGATGGAGCAATGGGATTCGGCGCATGGCCTCTATCACCGGCCGGCCAGCGCATATGTGGCGGGCTTCGTGGGCGAGGGCAGCCTGCTGGCCGGGGTGGTGCTGGCCGGGGAAGGCGCAGGCCTGGTGCGGGTGCAATTGCCGCTGGGCGAGGCGCAGGTGGCGCTGATGGATCCACCGGGGCCGGGGGAACAAGGGGCCGCTGCGGTGGCGGGCGGGAGCGCGTTGCGCGAGGGGCAGGGATTGCGGGTGCTGCTGCGGCCGGACGATGTGGTGCATGATGTGCAATCGCCGCTGCGTGCCACGCTGTTGCGCAAGACTTTCAGGGGGGCCGGGCACCTGTGTACGCTGGCGCTGCCTTCGGGTGAGGAGGTGGTGGCGCTGGTGCCGGGAGCCTGCACGCACGAGCCGGGTGCGTCGATGGGCATCCGCTTGCAGACACGACGCCTGGTGGGGTTTCCGGCGGCCTGACGGGCCAATGCCGGGGCGGCGCTGGCCTCTGGCCAGGCCGCCGCGTGGCAGCCGCAGGGCTGCCGGGTGGCGATTACTTGTAGCCGACCTTGTCGAGCAGTTTCTGGGCCTCGACCGAACGGGCTGCCATCTTGTCGGTGCTGATGGTGTCCATCTTGAAGGTGCCGAGCTTGTCGAGCGCCGGATTGTCGATTTTCACCGACGGGACGACCGGCCACTCGTTGTTGCCTTCCACGAAATACTTCTGGGCCGAGTCGCTCGACAGGTATTCGAGGAACTTGATGGCGTTGTCGCGGTTGGGGGCGTGACGGGCCACGGCGCCGCCAGCCAGGTTCATGTGGGTGCCGGTGGTGGCCTGGTTGGGCCAGACCAGGCTGACTTTCTCGACCACGGCCTGGTCTTCGGGCTTGCTGGATCGCATCAGGCGGGCCAGGTAGTAGCTGTTGGTGAGCGCCACGCCGCACTCGCCACTGGCCACGGCCTTGATCTGGTCGGTATCACCGCCCTTGGGCGCGCGGGCCTGGTTGGCCACATAGCCTTTCAGGACCTGTTCGGTCTTCTCGACCCCGTCATGTTCGATCATCGCGCCGAACAGCGACAGGTTGTAGGGGTGGCTGCCCGAGCGGGTGCAGACCTTGCCCTTGTTCTTCGGATCGGCCAGGGATTCGTAGGTTTGCACGTCCTTGGCATCGACCTTGTCCTTGTTGTAGACGATGACGCGGGCACGGTTGGAGAAACCGTACCAGCTGCCATCCTGGGCGCGGAATTCGGCCGGGATGCGCTCGTTCAGCGTTTTGGACTGGATCGGCTGGAACAGGCCGGCCTGCTGCGCGTTGTACAGGCGCGAGGCATCGACCAGCAGGATCACGTCGGCCGGGCTCTTGTCACCTTCCGAGTTCAGGCGCTCCAGCAGCGGTTGGTCTTTCAGCTCGACACGGTTGATCTTGATGCCGGTCTGCTTGGTGAAGTCGGTGTAGAGGCGCTCGTCACCCTGGTAGTGGCGGGCCGAGTACAGGTTCAGGACTTTTTCCTGTGCCTGGGTGGCCGGGGCGGCGACGAACAGTGCGGTGACGGCAGCGGCCAGCAGGCCGGACTGGAAACGTTTGGACATGGGGTCTCCTGAGAGGGATCCGTGAATCCCACAAGCGTTGATGAAAGTGGTTCTTCTAATGGGAATCGTTCATTATGCCGCAAAGCTTCTGGCCAGCGCGTGTGCACCTGCGTCAGACAGGGATTCTGTCAGTGTGGTCGACAGGGGGCTGGGCGCTCAGGGCGCAGGGCGAGGGGCTGTGTACCCTGATGGTTGGGGAGCAGCCGGTGTGCTGGGCCGGGGGAGGGGGCGAAGGGGGCGGCCGCAGGCCGTCATGGGGCGGGCGGCCGGGTGCGGCGGGCTACTTGCCGGCGGGCAGGGCGGCGGGCGCCCCGGGGCACGGCTGCTCCGGAGCTGCCGGCCCGTGTCGCTGCAATCAGGCCGACGTGCCGTCGGCGCCGTGGTGGGGCTGGGCACCGCGCTTGACTTCGGCCATGTCCAGATCCCGGACCTGGCGGATCAGGTCGTCCAGTGCGCTCTTGGGCAGGGCGCCGGCTTGCTGGAAGACGATGACGCGCTCACGAAAGACCATCAGTGTGGGAATCGAGCGGATGCCGAAGTGGCCGGCCAGGTCGTTCTCTTCGTCGGTGTTGATCTTGGCGAAGGTGATGTCGGGGTGTTCTTCAGAGGCAGCCTCGAACACCGGAGCGAAGCCCCGGCAGGGGCCACACCAGGGTGCCCAGAAGTCGAGGATGACGATGTCGCTGCCGCTGATGGTGGCATCGAAGTCAGCGGTCTTGAGTTCTTTGACGGCCATGTTGGAAAAACCTGTGGGGTAAAGGGGTTGGGAGGTGCCCGGCATGCCGGATGGCAGCGCCAGGGCAGGGAGCGGTCGCCGCAGTGCAGTCCGGGGCAGGCGGATGGCGACCGATTGTCGTCGATGCGTTCGGGGCGGGCAACCGCCTGCCGACGGATAGCGGGCGCCCGGTACCGTCCGCAAGAGGTGGGGACAGCCAGGGTGAATGCAAGCCCCTATAATCGGACTCGAACCAGGGAGGCCCGAACCATGTCGATTATGTCGAGCCGACGTCGTTGCCTGGCGATGGGGCCGGTGCTGCTGGCCGCTGCCCTGTTGCTGCCGGGGCGTTCATCCCTTGCCCATCATGGTTTTCTGGGCAAGCACGATTTTGCGCGGCCGATGTTCCTGCAGGGGCGGGTGCTGCACGTGGACGCGGCCCTGCCGCATGTGCGGATCAGGGTGCGGGTTCCCCGCGGCGGCGGGCGGGTACCGCGGGGACGCGAGTGGATGCGTCCGCTGGAAGACGCCGAGGCCCGGCCGACACTGACGATCATCAGGGCCTTCGATCGTACCGGCGAGGTGGAGCTGACATTCGACTGGCGCCTGTCGCGGGCGATTCTGGATGATCCGGCCCTGGTGATGCCGGATGACGAGATTGCGGTGGTGGTCTATCGCCGCACCAGCCATGACGAATACCGGGGTGAACTGCTGGTGGTGTTGCTGCGCACGGCCGATGACGAGGTGCTGGTGAGCTCGCGTCCGCCCTCACCGCGACCCTCATCATCTTCGCCCTCGCCCTCGCCCTCGCCGCGCAAGGCGGGTGCTTCAGTCCCGTGATTCATGATGCCTGATTACGGATGGGCGGTCGTGGTGCGCGCCAGACGGGATCCTGCCGTTCATCATCGCTGCGCATGCGCCAGGCGCGGTGCAGATGTGATGCCGGTGCACGCCGCCGACAATCAGGTGGTGTCCGTCCTGATGGATGGGCTGCATGGGGTTATCGGCCCAAATGTCCATGGGCATGTGGCACATGTTCTTAGGGCAAGCGATATGGAATATTGAACATTGCATTCTGAATTACATAAAAAGCGCCTGCGGTGGCTGTTCCTGATGCTGGCGTTGCCGCTTTCCCTGCCGCAGGCTGTCCTGGCGCAGGCCGGTACGGTGGCATCTGGACTGATGCCGGCCAGGCAGGCGCAGATCGGCGCTGCACAGCGCCCTGCCGTGCAGTACGAGGCTGTGCGCTCCGGTGTGCCGGCGCGTGCCGGCCTGGGGCGTGGTCTGACGGCGGACCAGACCGGTGCACGGCTGCGTGTGCCCGTGCCTGTGCAGGGGGCAGACGCGGTGCACAGGCATGGCGATGGCACGGGCCGGACGACGGCAGGCCTGTTGCTGGCTGCCCGGCAGGAGGGCGCTGCCCGGGATGCAGCAGATGCCGATACCCGGGACTGGGTACACGAGGCACGACGGGCCTCGCGTCAGCACTTGCCGGTCTGGGAGCTGGGCGTGGGCCTGTCGGCCATCAGCTTGCCGGATTACCGCGGGGCGGACACCGGGCGCCGCTATGTGCTGCCTTTTCCGGTGTTTGTGTACCGGGCACCGCACCTGCGGATGGATCGCAACGGCCTGCGTGCCGATCTCTGGGACGATGCGCGTTTCGAGCTGGATGTGAGCGTTGGCCTGTCGGCGCCCGTGCGCAGTGATCCGAACGGCATCCGGGCGGGCATGCCGCGTCAGCGTGCGCTGTTCGAGATTGGGCCGCGCCTGCTGGTGCATCTCTGGTCGGGCAACCGTGGACGCCAGCGCGTGCAGTTGCAGCTGCCGTTGCGCCATGCCATGCCGCTGGGCAGGCTCTCGTCGACGGGCTGGCTGTTTTCGCCGAACCTGACGATGCAGATCGATGATGTGGCGGGCCTGCGCGGCTGGCAGTTTTCGACCTGGGCAGGACCGTTGTTCGGCTCGCGTGGTTTTCATGAGTACTTCTATCGGGTGGAGGCTGCTCATGCCCGGGCTGGCCGGCCTGCGTATTCGCCCAGGGGGGGCTACGGCGGCATGCAGTTTGCCATGGCGCTGAACAAGCGTTACCCCGATTTCTGGGTGGCGGGCTTTGTGCGGGCCGACGACGTGCGGGGCGCGGTGTTTGCCGGTTCGCCGCTGGTGCAGCGGCGCACCACGCTGACGGCCGGACTGGTGGTGGGCTGGCTGCTGTTGCGTTCCGCGCAGCAGGTGGAGCAGACGGATTGAGGGCAAGGCCGGTGCCTGTGGACCGGAGCGTCTGAGCGGCGCCGTGCCGATGCAGGGGCGGCGGGGGGCGTTCCGGGTCAGCTCGGACGCCTGGGGGTGCCCTCGGGCGTGTTGCTGGCCGGAGGCCGGTTGTGCCCCAGGTGCGGATAGCGGATCTGCGTGTTGGGCAGCAGTGTGCCCGCGTCATCGGGGTAGTGAACGGTATCGCGCAGCCGGAAGCTGGTGGCCTTGCGGGCCAGCTCGGCCCCATCCATCAGTGCATGGGCCTGTTGCTGTTGCAGCTGCTCGCGCAGGCGCTGGAGTGCGCATTCCGCGTTGGCACGTTGCTCGCGGCTTTGTTCCAGCTGTTTTTGCAGGATGTCGATCTGCTGCTGCAACTCCGCCCGCTGGGTCTCGGCCTGTTGCCAGCTTTGCTGCCAATGGGCGGCATCGTGCTCGAAATGGCGCACCAGCCGGGCCTTTTCGCGGCTGGCGGCGCGCTCCAGTCGCAGCTGCCGGCCCAGTGCCTGCAGCATGGCGTGATTGCGCGCCGGGTCCTGCCAGGACGTTGTGTGCCCGTCGGGCCGGATCTGCGTCATCGGCATGGTGAGGGGCGCTGCGGCCTGGTCGAGGGAGGCGCCTGTTGCGGCCGCCTGGGGGGTGCCTTCCAGCAGGTGGGTGCTCAGGCGGACACGCCGCAGGGCAGCGGCCCGGGTGGCCATCGCGACAGTCTGTTCGACGAGCTGACTGCGTGGTGTGTCGTCGTGTCGTGTGGTGGTCGTCGGGGCGATGGCGCTCGGGGGGGTGCCGACCGTCTGGGTGCTCACCCCGTGCTCTTGGGCACCGATGATGTGGGGTGTGCCGGTGTGTGTGGGGGAGGCATCGGCCTGGTGGCGGTGCACCGACCGTTCACGCTGCTGCTGGGCGATCTGGCGGGCCAGGCGCCCTTTCAGGTGTTCGATGCGGCGGTCCTGCTGGGCGATGAGGGTGGCCTGCTCCTGCAGCAGGTCTTCGGCCAGCAGGCGGCTTTCTTCAACCTGGGCGCGCTCGTCTTCCAGTTGACGCTCGATCAGTTGACGGACGGCACGCTGGCGGCGCACGGTCTGGATCGCCCAGGCCATGGCAAAGCCGATGGCCAGCACCAGCAGCAGGATGACCCCGTAGGCTGCTGTGTCGGCACGGTCGGCGAGGGTCAGCGGAAAGAGGGCCAGCTTCTGTGACAAGGGCAGTCCTGTGCCTGAAGGGCGAGGCAAGCGCAACGCAGAAAAAACCCGACCGGGCGCCGGATGGACAGGGCGTGGGCAGGCGCGGGTGTCGATGAGCGCCTATGAGCAGGCTGCACGATCATCAGCCTTCATTATGCCCTTGGCCCGGAGGTTGCGGCCTGTGTCTTGCAAACTGTTGGAAGATGCGCACACTTTTGCAAGTGTGGGCGGGCAAGCGCAGCGCCGGGCCGAAAACGGCGCTGCATCACGGGCGGTGTGGCAGGCGTTGTCGGGCGCGGTGGATCCCGTCTGGCATCAGAGTACCGACACGGCCAGGGTCACGCGGTTGCGGCCGGCTCCTTTCGATGCATAGAGTGCGCGGTCGCTGACGTTGATGAGGCCATCGGGGTCGGAGGCGTGCTCTGGGTAGGCGGCCACGCCGATCGACACGCTGACGGGTTGGCCGCCCACCAGTTCAACCCGCTCCTGGATGCGGCGGCGAATCTCGTCGGCACGGCGTCGGGCCGAGGTGCCGTTGAGGCCGGGCATCAGGATCAGGAATTCTTCACCGCCCCAGCGGCAGACGATATCGCCGGCGCGGGCACTCTGGGTCAGCACGTCGGCCACCTGGCTCAGCACGCGATCGCCGGCTTCGTGGCCATAGCGGTCGTTGATGCGCTTGAAGTGATCGATGTCGACCGTTTGCAGGGCCAGCGGCGAGTGGGCGCGGCTGGCGCGCTCGAACTCGATGGCCAGCTGCTCGTTGAAATAGCGGCGGTTGAACAGGTTGGTGAGCGGATCGCGCAGCGAGGCCTGCTCGAGCGTCTGCCGCAGCGACAGGTTGTAAAGGAACTGGGCGACGCTGGCGGTGAACAGGCGCTGGATCTTCTGGTCGTTGGCACGGCGCTCGATGTTGTTGCTGATGAAGGGCTGGTCGCTGCGCAGCGAGATCATGCCGCTGGCCTGGCCGTTGGCAAACATCGGCATGCAGCAGCTCTGGCGGTTGGGGCCGATGCTCAGGTGCTGGCAGCGCAGCTCCAGCTGGTTTTCGTTGTGCGGATAGGCCTGGTTCTGGCGCAGCCCCCAGCAATCGGCCAGGTGCATCGTCTCGGCGGTTTCGTCCTGCAAGCCCCATGAGCCCAGGATGCGGAACCGTGTGTGGCCCGGTTCGGCAATGTAGATCGAGCCGGAGTCGGCATGAAAGAGCTTGGCGGCAAACTTGCCGGCCACCCGTGCCGCTTCACCGGGGGTGGTGCAGCTTTGCAGCATGTCGTTCATGTCCTGCAGGATGCCGTAGGCGCGCGACTGGCTGCGGCTGATCTCCAGCGTGGCGGCCAGCTGGTTGGCCGTCTCACGCCAGGCTTCGGTACGGCCCTGCACCTGTTCCTGCAGGTCGGCTGCCAGCTTGCGCAGCTCGTCCTGTTCCTTCACCTGCTCCGACAGGTCGGTGATGACGCTGAGGCTGTTGCCCTGCCCGGCATCGCCACTCACCGGAGTGCTGGAAATCTGCACCGCCACCAGCTGGCCGTCAGGCCGCACCAGATGGCACAGGGCGCGGGCGGCTTCGCCCCGTTGCTGACGTTGCAGCAGGCCGACGATGTCGGGACGCTCGTCTTCGGGCACCAGCGCCAGAACGGCACGGCCCTTCATCTGCTCGGGCGTGGTGCCCAGCATGTTGGCCAGGTGCGGGTTGGCAAAACTGATCCGGCCGATGCGGTCCACCACCCAGATGCCTTCCGAGGCCGCGTTCATCAGCTGGCGATAACGCGCCTCGGACAGGGCGATGACTTCGTTGCTGTGGCGGGTGCGCTCCAGCTCGGCCTGCAGCTCGCGATTGTGCTTTTCGAGGATGGCACGCGAGGGCAGCGCCTGCCACTGATGGCGTGCCGGCAGCAGGCGCAGCAGCGCCAGCACGGCGGCCACCAGCAACAGTGGCCGCAGCAGCCACAGCGTGTGGCCCGTGGCCGGTGCCAGGGCCAGGGCGGCAGCTTCGGCAAGAAAGGCCGCCGAAAACAGCCCCAGGGCAGCGGTCACCCATCCCAGGATGGTCTGACCCGGATGGGCGTGGCGACGGCTGTAGCGGCCCAGCAGGGCCGTGGCGGCCATCAGCGTCAGTCCAGCCAGCAGGCTGGTGCCGAGAGAGAACAGGATGACCGTCTGGTTGGGCAAGGCGGAGGCGGGCATTGGGTCTGTAACGGGCAAGACACCACAGTGGGCTGAACGGACATGCTACTGGAGATGACGCGCAGGCATCCCCTTCAACCGTTCGTCAGCCGGATGACCGGTGGCTGAGTGTTGGAGCCGTGCGAAAACCGGATGAAATCAGGTGGATCTTGCATGCGAAAGCGCAAGAAGACTCTTAACTTCCTGATAGTAAGCGCTGACCTTCCCGGCAGGGTGGGCGAGGGGGCGGGTGTGGGGACGCCGTGCGGCGGGCGCCATCATGCCGGCGAACCGGGCTCGGTACGGCACCGGCAGGGAGGGCAACCGGGCCGGTCACGGACGGCCTGGCGGGGTTCGCCGTCAGGGGGTGGGGATGAGATCCTGGCTTCAGGAACCGGGGCCGATGGTTCTTCATTGCCTCCGGGCCAAGGGGGCTGGAGGCTGGGTGACGCGGTCTTTCTGCAAGCGGGTGTTGCCAAAAAGACATGTCAAAATGTAAAGGTTCTTTTACGATTGCAGTGATCGTGAATGAAATCTGGCGTCGTTGGCGGCCGCGATGGGGCCCTGCCCGCAGGCAGGGCGGCCCAGGGGATCAGCTGTTGGCGATATACCAGGGCAGCGAAACGCGCAGGCCCTGCTCCAGCGAATGGCTGGGCTGGTAGCCGATGCGCTGGTGGCTGTGGCTGATGTCGGCCAGCGAATGCCGGACGTCGCCGGGGCGGAAGTCGCGGAACTCCGGTTCGGGCATGTGCAGGCCTGGCTTCAGCTCGTTGATGAGGCGGCGAAGCATCTCGGCCAGTTGCAGCAGCGAGGTGCGGTTGGAGGCCGCCACGTTGAAGACCTCGGCCGTGCCCGCCTCGGCGTCGGCCAGCGTCAGCGCGGCACGGATGTTGGCCTGCACCACGTTGTCGATGAAGCAGAAGTCGCGGCTGGTCTCGCCATCGCCGTTGATCTGCACGGCTTCCTGTCGCAGCAGGGTGGCAATCCAGCGCGGGATCACGGCGGCATAGGCGCCGTTGGCATCCTGACGGGCGCCAAAGACGTTGAAATAGCGCATGCCGGCCACCCGCATGCCATAGCAGCGCGCCCAGGTGTTGGCAAACAGTTCGTTGGCGGCCTTGGTGGCCGCGTAGGGTGACAGCACCGATCCCGTCACCTGCTCGACCTTGGGCAGGGTGGGCGAATCGCCGTACACCGAGCTGGACGAGGCATAGACGAAGGATTTCACCCCGGCCAGCCGGGCGGCATCCAGGATCTCGATGAAGCCGGTGACGTTGGCCTCGTAGGACAGCAGCGGGGTCTTCATCGAGCGTGGCACCGAGCCAAGCGCGGCCTGGTGCAGCACATGATCGACACCTTCGGTCACGCGCTGGCAGAAGGCCCGGTCGCAGACCGTGCCCTCATGAAAGACCAGGCCATCCTGCCCGGCGGCACGGGTTGAGGCCATGATGGCGTCGATGTTCTCCCGCTTGCCGGTCGAGAAGTCGTCGATGGCGACCACGCTCTGCCCGGCCAGGGCCAGGGATTCGGCGAGGTGGGATCCAATGAAGCCGGCAGCGCCGGTGACGAGCCAGCGGGCTTTGCGACCGGCGATCAGGGGGGTGACATCCATAACGTGAAGGGAAAGGAGGCGCGCTCCGCAGGCCGGCAGCACCGGGGCAGAGGACGATGGGTTGGGGGTAAGGTGCCGGCCGGTTGCCGGACGGTCAGCCTCCATTCTAAATCGGCAACAAGTTTCAAATTGTTGCAGGCATATCAGGAGGTGCCGGGCATACTTCTCACGCGGTTTTCAGCAGGCGCGGTAAGCTCGCAAGAAGCCGTTTACCGTCCGTTCCGGTCAAGAAGCACGACGTTCGGGACATTCGATAAGCTGGGCGGGCACTCGGGTATTGCATGCCCTTGCCCCGTGTTTTCGTGACGCCGTGATGATGTCCATGCCTACATCCGTTTTTGCCTCATTGCTGATCGCCTTTGTGGCTGCGGCCGGCGCGGTGCCGCTGCTGCGAGACCTGCTGCGCGGCAAGGCCTCCGTCCGCTCGGCGGGTGGGGCGGCCGTCTCGCTGGGGGTGTTGGTGGCCGCCTTCTATTCCGACCCCTGGCCGGCCTCCGATCATGGCCTGGTCTTCGGTGCTGCGGCCCTGATCGGCGTGGGCCTGTGGCTGGATCATCGCAACGCACTGGCCACGGCACGAGGGCGTCGCCTCTTTGACGTGGCCGGCACCGTCGTGGCGGCCATCTTCCTGTTCGCCTATCTCGATCCGGGCTATGTCACCTGGTCGGTGGGCTTCATCATGCTGGTGGCAGCCTGCCTGCTGCTGCCCATCGCCACCTCGGCGCTCGATCGGCTGCCCACCGCCAATCCGGCCCTGCCGGCCGCGATGGTGCTGGTCCAGCTGCTGCTGCTGATCGCCTTTGGTGCGGCGCATGCCGACGGTGGGGGCCGCTACTCGCTGTATGCCGAATTTGCCATCGTTGCCCTGCCGGTGATGGGGGCCCTGCTGGGGTGTCTGGTCTACCTGCTCAGCATGCCGTGGCGACCGCAGGCGGGCATTGCCATGGGCGCCGGTGGCCTGCTGGCCCTGGGCTTCGTGGTCGCCTGGGGCATCCTGCGTCTGGGCTCGATCACGGCCGAAGTGCGCGGTGGCACCACCGCACTGCTGTGGCTGGTGGCGGTGCCGCTGTTCGAGTTCGTGCGCGAGGTGCTGGCCCGTCTGGCCGACGCGCTGTCGCGCACGGCACTGCTCAACAGGGCCCGCGGCCTGCGCCGGGTGTTGCAGGCCATCCGGGCGGCCCAGTATTCGCCGCTGGCCCTGGTGCTGGCCCAGGCGTTGCTGGGGGCCGTCGGGCTGGGCCTGTGTGTGCTGGACACCTCCGGTTACCTGCTGACGCTGGCCCTGCTGGGAGTGGCCGGTGTGTACATGGTGCTGCCGGTGCTGGTGTCGGCAGCCAGCCAGGCCAGCAACAACCGTCTGATTCAGGGGCTCTTTCCTCGTCATGGCAGTGACCGGGCCTGACGGTCGCGGTATGCTCGCTGTTGCCTTGCACGGGCGGGTGCGTGTTTCGGGCTGCGGCCTGGCCTGCATCGCCTGCCGGCCTGGGCCGGTGCTGGTTTCGTGCCTTCTCCTTTCATCCTGACTTGATCGCCGCCCGGCTGCGCCTTCACGTGGCCGGGGGCCGGCGTATCGCCCCATGCGCGCATTCATCCATTACTTCCGCGTCCGTTTTGCCGTTCTTCCCGTCATCGACGCCCTGGTCCTGGTGGCCTCGATGGTGCTGGGTTACCGGATCAGGCTGGCTGCCGAAGATGATTTTGTGCTGGCGACACTCCAGGGCGTGCTGTTTGCCACCATGATGATGCTGACGATGACGGCCTTTGGCCTCTATGCCCGTCAGCAGGCCGAGCCCTTCCGGCTGCTTGTGCAAAAGATTTTTGCGTCCTACCTGGTGACGCTCCTGGCGTTGTCGGTGCTGTTCTACATCTTTCCCGACTCGTCGGTGGGGCGTGGCGTTTTTGCCATTGCCTCGGTCTTTGCCCTGCTGGGGCTGCTGGCGGTGCGCTATGTGGCCTACCGGATGGGCTTTCTCAAGCGCAGCGGCCGGTGCGTGCTGGTGCTGGGTGAGGGCGAAGAGGCCGAGCTGGTCCGTGGCATCCTGGGCGAAGAGGGCGTGCGTCACCTGCACCTGCCTGCCAACGAGATCGACCTGACCGACAAGCGTTCGCTGCTGACGATTGCGCGTAGCCACCGCACCACGGAGGTGGTGGTGGCCATGCACGAGCGCCGGGGCGGCCAGGTACCGCTGGCACAGCTGCTGGAATGCAAGCTGGCCGGCATCCAGGTGCTGGATCTGCTGAGCTTCTACGAGCAGCAGCTGGGCCTGATCCGGCTGCGCTACCTGCGTACCGGCTGGCTGGTGTATGGCGATGGCTTCTCGCAGGGGGCCACCCGCGCCATCATCAAGCGCTTCTTCGACATCGTGGTGGCGTCGTTGCTGGTGCTGGTGGCGGCACCGGTGATGGTGGTGACGGCGATTGCCATCCTGCTGGAGACCGGCCGGCCGGTGTTTTTCCGCCAGGAGCGCGTCTGCGCACCGGGAGAGTCTTTCGACATCCTGAAATTCCGCTCGATGGTGCAGGACGCCGAAAAGGATGGCAAGCCCCGCTGGGCCAGCATCGGTGATGACCGCATCACCCGGGTGGGGCGTTTCATCCGCGCAACGCGCATCGACGAACTTCCGCAGCTCATCAATGTTCTTCGGGGCGAGATGAGCTTCGTAGGCCCGCGCCCGGAAAGGCCTTATTTTGTCGAACAGTTGAGCCAGCAGGTACCATATTACGACATTCGCCATGACGTCAAACCCGGCATCACCGGCTGGGCGCAGGTACGCATGGACTATGGTGCTTCGGTCGAAGACGCCATGGAGAAGCTCGAATACGATCTTTTTTACGTCAAGAATCACTCTTTGTTTCTGGATTGCATGGTTTTATTTGAGACCATTCAGGTTGTCCTTCGGAAGAAGGGTGCTCGTTGACTTAACTGTGGAAAGAAGATGACAACGGTTGCAGTAGTTGGTTTGGGATATGTCGGCCTGCCCCTGGCCATTGAGTTTGGAAAGCATGTCGAGACGATCGGTTTCGATGTGTCGGCCGAGAAGGTTGCACGCCTGCAACAGCACAACGATGTGACCGGTGAGGTCGAGCGCGGCGATTTCGACCTGGCCAAGAAGCTGACGATCACTGCGGACCCGAAGGACATCGGCAAGGCCGACATGGTGGTGGTGGCCGTGCCCACCCCGATCGACGAAGCCTGCCTGCCAGACTTCACCCCGCTGATCTCGGCCAGCCGCACCGTGGGCGACAACATGAAGCGGGGCGCCACCGTCATCTACGAATCCACCGTCTACCCCGGCGCCACCGAAGAAGTGTGCATCCCGGTGCTGGAAGAGCGTTCGGGCATGAAGTGGAAGACCGACTTCAACGTCGGCTACTCGCCCGAGCGGATCAACCCCGGTGACAAGCAGCACCGCCTGCCCTCGATCGTCAAGGTCGTGTCGGGCGACACCGACGAGACCCTGGAGAAGGTGGCCGCACTGTACGAGCAGATCATCACCGCCGGTGTGCATCGCGCCAGCAGCATCAAGGTGGCCGAGGCCGCCAAGGTCATCGAGAACACCCAGCGCGACCTGAACATCGCGCTGATGAACGAGCTGGCCATCGTCTTCAACCGCCTGAACATCGACACGCTGGAAGTGCTGAAGGCCGCAGGCTCCAAGTGGAACTTCCTGCCCTTCCGTCCGGGCCTGGTGGGTGGTCACTGCATCGGCGTCGATCCCTACTACCTGACGCACAAGGCCCAGACGGTCGGCTATCACCCCGAAGTGATCCTGGCCGGCCGCCGCATCAATGACGGCATGGGCAAGTTCATTGCCGAACAGACCGTCAAGATGCTGGCGCGTCAGGGCCTGCAGGCTGCTGGCCAGACGGTGATCGTGCTGGGGCTGACCTTCAAGGAGGATGTGCCCGATCTGCGCAACTCCAAGGTCATCGATGTGGTGCGCGAGCTGGAGGCCTATGGCGTCAAGGTGCTGATCCATGACCCGATCGCCGACAAGGACGAGGCGCGCCACGAATACGGTGTCGAGCTGGTCGACTGGGACAAGCTGCCCAAGGCCAATGCGCTGGTGGCTGCCGTGTCGCATCAGGAATACCAGAAGCAGGGCTTGCCCGTGCTGCTGGAAAAACTGGTCGACAACGGTGCATTCATCGACGTCAAGAGCGCCTGGGATCAGGCTGCGCTCGAAAAGGCTGGCAAGGCCGTCTGGCGCCTGTAAGCAGGCCGGTCCGTGCCAGAACTGGCCGGACAGTGGCATATGACACTGCCGGCCATTCGTCTCCTTCCTATCATGTGATGGTTCTTCCGTGAGCGGCCGCCGGCCGGACGGAACGACCGACTGGATGCCCGCCTGGTCGGGCATTTCCTTTTTCTGGTTTTCGGGAGACAGGCTGTGGTGCCTCTGGAGATTCCCGCAGGCAGCGGCCGCCGGCTGGCTGCGCTGCATCATCCGCCGACGGGCCCCCGCCGGAACCGTGCGGTGCTCATCATCAACCCGCTGGGGCAGGAGGCCGTGCGGGCACACCGCCTGCTGCGGGTGCTGGCCGACCGGCTGGCGCGCAACGGCGTCGACGTGCTGCGCTTCGACCTGCATGGCTGTGGCGATTCCTCCGGTGATGATCTGGATGGCGAGATGAAGGGCTGGCAGGACGACGTCCTGGCTGCCCACCGCTGGCTGCTGGACCACACCGGTGCGCAGGCCGTGGGCTGGCTGGGCATTCGCCTGGGCTTTGCCATCGGCTGGCAGGCGGCTGCCCATTTTGAGCAGGGCCGGCCGGACACGGCGCACGGTGCCGGGCCGAACGCATGCCCGACGCAGGCCTCGCCGTCTGCACCGGGCACCGCCCTGGCCGGCCAGGATGCCGGCCAGCAGCAGGGCGGGCGCCGTGCCGGTGCAGCGGCGTCGCAGGTGTCGGCCAGCCAGCAGTGCCGGCAATGGCTGACGGAAGGGCCGGCCCCTGATCGCCTGATCGGCTGGGATCCGGTGGTGGTGGGCAATGTGTACCTGGATGCGCTGTGGCGCGACCACAAGGCGGCGGTGACGCGTGCCTTCAGCCTGCCGACGGTGCCGGACCGGCTGCTGCGTCGGCAGCGCACGGAAGGTGACCTGTCGGAGGCGATGGGCTTTGCGCTGTCGCCGCGCCTGTTGCGCCAGATCCGGGCACTCGATCAGCAGGACTGGACGGCCCTGCCCGTGCCACGGGTGGCGGTGCTGCAATCGAATGCCGCGCTGCCGTGGCCGGCCGCCCGCCGCGCGCCGGCGATGCAGCTGGAGGCTGTCGATGTCGATTTCGACTGGACCTCGGAAGAAGCGCTGAACACGCCGCTGGTGCCCGATGCGGCACTGCGGCGGCTGGTGCCGTGGTTGTCGCTGGAGGCTGAAGCAGCCGGTGCGCCGGCTGACGCAGGGCCGGCCGCGCCAGCGCAGCAGGCTGCCGCCGGCGCCGCTTCAAGTCCACGCACACAGGGGCAGCAGCATGGCTGAGGAATACCGCGAACAGTTTCTTGGGCTGAAAACAGCCACCCATCTGGTGGGCACACTCACCACGCCGTCGCAGGCGGCACCGCGGCTGGGGGTGCTGCTGTTCAATGCCGGGGTGATCCACCGCGTCGGTCCGCACCGGGTCAACGTCAAGCTGGCGCGCGCGCTGGCCTGCAACGGCATGGCCTCACTGCGCCTGGACCTGAGCGGTCTGGGTGACAGCCGGCGTAGCGGGGGTACCGAGGCGATGCTGGATCAGGTGCGTGCCGATCTGCGCGCAGCCGTCGATGAGCTGGTGGCACGCACCGGTGTGCAGCGGGTGGTGCTGGCTGGCATCTGTTCGGGGGCCGAATATGGTTACCAGTACGTGCTGGATGATCCGCGCGTCACGGGCCTGGTGATGGTGGATGGCTACAGCTTTGCCAACCGCAAGACGCGCTTCCTGCGCTATGCGTTGCGGCTGCGCACACTGACCTGGCCGGTGCTGAAGAAGGCGCTGCAGGGGCGGATGGCGCGCCTGAGGCAGGGCCACCAGGCCGCGCCCGACACACCCGTCGATTACGGGCTGCCCTCGATCACGGCCAACGAGTTCGGGCGCGGGCTGGCCGAGCGGATGCGCAAGGGCGTGAGGATCCTGATGATCTTTACCGGCAGCATCCTGCAGCGCTACAACCATGCGGGCCAGTTCCGCAGCGTGATGAAGCAGGCCAACCTGCCGCCCGAGGATCAGGCCCTGCTGAGCAGTGGTGCCGTGCGTTGCGACTTCATCCCCGAGATCGACCACACGCTGAGCACGGTCG
Organism: Lautropia sp.; assembly: GCA_030532425.1. Classification (GTDB taxonomy): domain Bacteria; phylum Pseudomonadota; class Gammaproteobacteria; order Burkholderiales; family Burkholderiaceae_E; genus Lautropia. The sequence continues at coordinate 31,278 of JAUNLD010000007.1, forward strand.
ATGGCCAGCAGCGCTACATCACCACCCTGCTGCCGTGGCTGCGGATCCTGGACGAGGAGTTGCGGCAACCAGCCGTACGGCGCTGAACGCAGAGGTGGCGGCCGGCGTGGCATGGGCTGCGCCGGCCTTTGTGCAAGCGGCACCAGGCTTTGCGGTAAAGTGAAAGGTTTGTTCCTTCAGGAAGAAACCTCGATGTTGCTGGTGGGAGATCCCGTTGACTGGCTCTTGCCGATGCCGATGACCCTGGCATTGTGCGTGCTGCTGTTCTGGGTGTGGAAGACATGCTGGCCTGCCAGCCGGCGGCTGCGTCGATGGGCGCTGGGGCTGCTGATCCTGTGGTTTGGCCTGGCCTCTACGCCGGCGCTCATCAACCTGGGGGTCAGACAGATGGAAGGACCCGCACAAAGCGTGAGCGCGCAGGTGGCGGGGCTGGGCAAGGCCGATTTCGTCATCGTGCCTTCCAGCGGCTCACCGGGCGTCAGCAGCCCGCAGGCGGTGCTGGATCTGGGCGGCTATCAGCGCCTGATTGCCGCCATCGAGGCCTGGCACCACACGGGGGGCGAGCTGGTGTTCATGGGGGGCATGGCCGCCCGGGCTGACGATTCGCTGGCGGGGCAGATGCGGCGGATCGCCATCGAGATGGGGGTTCCGGCCAGACAGATCAGCATCGTGCCCGGCAGCACCACCACCTGGGAAGACATGTCGGGTGCGGCGCGGCTGGTGGCCGCGCGTTTTCCGAAGGCCGGGATCCGGCTGGACCGCGCCGATGCGCGTGTGCGGGTGCAGCCGCTGGGGGCGCCGATGGCCCCCGTGCAGGATCACCACCCACGCGTGGTGCTGGTGACCAGCGCCATCCACATGAAGCGGACGATGATGACGGCCAACCATCTTGGGATCAAGGCAGTGCCGCTGAACAGCAATTATCGCCAGATTGCGGCACCTTCCTGGCGCGCCTGGTTTCCCAACAATGGCGCCGTCTGGAGCATCCGCGCGCTGCTGCACGAATGGGTGGGCATGCAGGCGTATCGGCTGAGTGGCCGGGGGTGACTGCGCTGACAGCGCCTGATGAGGGTCACGACCGGTGTCCGGGAAGCCGGGAACCGAGGAGATCGACAGTCGCCTCATGCCTGGCCACGGGAAAGGCGATCTCATCAAGGGCGCCTTCAACCGTTCCTGCGTGGGCGTGCTGGTCGAGCGCTACAGCCGTTACCTGATTCCGTGCAAGATGGACGACGGCACCGCCGAGCCGGTGCTGGAAGGTTTCACCCGGCAGATGAAGAAGATGCCTGCCTTCATGCGCAAGAGCGTGACCTGCGACTGTGGCAGCGAGGGGGCGTCCACGCCTGGCACTGGATGCTCAGACCCCTGACGAAGTCATGACCTAGCTGCTTGATGACTACGTCTGGTTCCATCTTCTCAAAGATTGGAGCCTCCTCAAAACCCGGGGCGGTTCACATAACCCATGAGGAATGATCTGCGCAAAGGTGCGCTGGCGGTACTCTTCGAGGTGGCTGGGGGCAAGGAGGGATACCGGAAGCTGACAGGCGTTGCCGGTGGGCATGCCCAGTTTCGCTGTGACAAAGGACAGGCAACGGCGTTGCCGATTCGTAAATAAGTGTTGAAAATAGCCTCGCAAGGTTATAGAGTGTGGAATGAGAAACATTGAATAACATTTGGCATGGGAGGTTCTTATGAAGGGACGCGCCATTCTTGCAGGGTTGTGGGTCTGGCGCATGTACTGCCGGCACAGTCAGCGCCTCCAGCCTCACATCGCACGTCGGATTGCAGCAATGCTGCTTTTGGAGAAGGTTCCGAATGCCATGGGTCATCCACGCCACCCCGGCAGATCGTGATTCATGCGATCAGCACGGGTGATGGTGTGGATGGCGAGTTGATCGAAAAAATCGAGCTGTGTGCGAAAGAGAAATGTCGTTCAGCCAGGAGGATCAGCTCGAATCTGCCGATCGAGGCAAGGCCTGATGGAAGTGCCCTCATGATAGGTCAGGCACAATTTGATGAGCTAACGCTGTCGAACGTGACGGTTGAGGTCAGGGACTTTCGGTCGGGTCCGTTACGGCGGGTCAGTATCGATCTGAGTGATGATGGGCAGGCAAATAAACCACATGGAGACGCCCTGATCCTGCTGGATTTCTTTCGTGATCGTGCGTGCCGAGAAAACTGCTTGCGCATACGGCGGGCCAGTCTGGCCTACAGACTGGATGATGTTCGGTACTTGTTTTATTCCCCTGACAAGGGGGTAAGGGCGAATATCGACCATGGTATCACCCTGGACATCCCGGCAAGGGCTTTGGATGTGTCGATGATCGTATATGCGAGCTCGAGATATGGCTATGGGTCTTTCCCTTCGCTGGAGTTGTTCCCGGGCATGGTTTTCAAGAAGCCCGTGTCGGTCATCTATGACCTGGAGTTTTTCGAAGGCAGGTGGAAGCTTGATTTTTTCGAAGGACGTCTTTCAGAAGATGGAAGGAAGTTCGAGATAGAGGTCAATAAATCTGGGCGTGTTAAGGTTCCTGTTCGTGGAAAGACGGTCGGCGTTAAATCTCCTGTTGTTGGAAGCCTGAAAGAGGAGTTTGATCTTTGTTTGCAGTTTTCAAGATCCCATAGAAGGAACAGGCTATCAACGGAGTTGTTCTCCAAAGGTTGGTCTGCGATGAATGATTGCGGGCATTTGCATCCATATGTGCACTTGTTTGTTGTCGGTGGGTTTGTTGGGTGGGGTATAGATGTTGTTTATAATTCTACAGAGGTCCGACGTGGGTAGAAGGATCTCTTGTTGACTCCGTTGGATGAGTACAAGGGGTAAGACATTGGCCTGGCGGGTGGAGTAGGTCGTGTCCTCAGGTTGTCTTCTTCAGATAAACCGTATGCGATCCCGTCTGATTTGTGTCGAATTTTTATTGAATATGGTGTCTTGAATGCCATATTGCTGGATGGGGCCCTAGTACGCAGCCAGTCGTTGGCGGTAAGCTGGTTAATCCAATGGAGTTGTAAGGCGGTCGATCCGTACAAGCTGCAAGACCCGCCCGCGTGTTGCATCGGCGTTCGAGCGGAAAGCCAGCTCGTAGCGCAGCCGGCGGTTGTCCGTCAGTACCAGGTGGGTGTAGGGCGGGATGTGCAGGCAGTCGTTGATGATGCTGATGCCATGCTGCTTCAGCTGCTGGCGGATGCGCGCGTGCGCTTGAGGCGATCTCAGGCGAGCGATGCGGGCCTGGGGGTCTGCGCTGCCGCTACCCGGCCGCTCATGTGTGGCCCGCACGGCGCTGGCGCTGACAAAGCTGCCGTTCACGACACGGCCGCTCCCGGATATCGTCAGGAGACGAATGGCTGCCTTGTCGGCCTGCGCCGCCTCGCGCGCCAGAAAGGCTGCATCCAGCCCGGTGTCCGAGAACATCCAGCCGGTATCCAGTTCCTTCAGCCACAGGCGTAGCGGTTGTTTCAGGGGCTGGTTGCCCAGACCGATGTACAGGTCGGGCAGCACGCTTGTGCCCCGGTAGGCAAACAGGTGCATCAGCCGCACGCCGTCGCTGGCGGCGGGCGGAATCTCTGCCCGGCCGTAGGGGGCAAACGTGTGCTGCATGCCGGTGCTGGGGTTGTAGAACAGCGGGGTTGTTGGCTCATCCTCCCACCCCCCAGATAGGCGGCATCCACGCTGTGCAGGCGCAGGGAGCCTGCCCCATCGGTCGGTGTGGCCGCCGATGCATCCTCATGGGGCTGGTTCGAGCAGTCATCATGCCCGCATGCCATGCCATTCATGCCTGCCTTTTTGCCAGACATGAGGGCAGCAGCTGCCCCTGGCCCGCTACGATAGCACTCGGGGGTTTTTCATGCGTCTTTCCCGCGTCTGACCACGCCCTGGGGTTGCCGGTCAGCGATCGAGTGCGCCGGCCGGCAGTGCGGTCAGATAGGTTTCGACATCATGCGCGTTGCTGCTGTTCCAGGTGGAATTGAACAGCATGCGGGTGAAGTCGGGGTTGACGGTGGCGTGTGGTTCGGTCCAGTACGCGTCGATGCCGGGTGCCGAGGCCAGGGTGCTGTCGACGTGGGCAATGGGCCGGAAACGCGGACGGGCTTCCAGGCTGACGGCAAACATCTTGCGATGAAGCCATTGCTGATGTGCGGTGTTGCGTACCGGTGCGCGCATGTTGTCGGCGTGGTATTCGGCATAGGTGGAGACCAGCACCCAGCCTGGCTTGCGATAGGCCTTGCCGGAAATGTGCAGCGCGGTGGCGGTACGACCGGGGTATACCGGGAACAGCGAGAATTTGCGGCCGTTGCGCAGGTTGGTCGAAAACACTTCGCCTGCCTGATAGTCGACGGCCACGTAGGCGTCGACCTGATTCTTGTCGAGCGCGATGTCGGAATGCTCGGACTTGTGGTGCAGTTGCAGCCAGGGCTGGCTGCCGCGTCCCGGGAAATAGGGTGTCTTGAAGTCGCGGGTGTACGAGCGGGTGCCCATCCGGCCGTCGCTGGAGACGACACAGTAATGCCCGCTGGGACTCATGCTGACGTGATCGGGGCGTTCCTGCACGTCGATGCCGCCGACGATGCGCTGTTCCTTCATGTCCCAGGTGAAGACGCCGTGCGTGCTCCAGTTGTGGGTGTTTTCGGCCTGGAAGCACCAGTAGCGCTGATCGAAGGAGGGCGAGCCTTCCGAGCGGGTCCAGGCGGCGTTGGCGCCGGGCCAGCGCTTGCGCACCTGGGCGCTCATGTCGGCCACCAGGCGCGAGCGGTTGCTGCGCACGTCCAGCAGATGGATCTGCATGCCGACGCCGTTGCGGTTCAGGTAGTAAAGCCGGTTGGGATCAAGATAATGCCATTGGGGTTCGGCATCGCCGGCCAGCCCGTTCAGCCGCTTGATCGGCTTGAGGGTGCGGGCGTCGTACAGGAACCAGTGGCCGTCGCGGGCTGACATCAGCATGAAGGTGCTGTTGGCGTTGAAGGCCTGGCGGCGCGAGTAATCGTTGCGGTGATAGGGGGCAGCGCTGGTGTTGTCGGTGACGCGGGCCACGCAGCTGCGGTAGGTGGGGTCGGTGATGGCGGTGCCGATGGCCGGGCGGGCCACGCCGGGGATGCGGGCATTCTCGATGCCGGCAGGCAGGGCATGATTGTGGGCGAGCACACCGTTGCAGACATCGGCCGACACGGGGGATGGCACGGCACGCAGGACGCGCTGGTGGGCGTGGACCGCTTCGTCTTCGGCCTCAGGCCCGCTTGTGGTGCTGTCGGTGTGGGGGTGTGCCGGCAGGGCCAGGCTGTCGTCCAGGCCATGCGCCAGCGCGGCAATCGGCTTGTCGGTGCTGTGGGCAGATGAGGCGCTGGAATTGTCGGGGGATTCGCCGCTGCCACAGGCAGCCAGGCCCAGCATCAGCACGGCACCCGACAGCAGGCGGGTGCCCAGGCGTGATGCGGGTGCTTGTCGGGTCAGGCGATCCAGGTCAGGACCGTGAAGGGCAGGGCGGGCTGGCTGGCTGACAGGGCCGCAGGGGCGGATGTCGTCAATATTGTTAGGCATTGAATGGAATGGGGCGATGATGTTGCGTTGGCTTGCCGGTGATGCTGAATGCACCAGGGCAGGCGGTTGCAAAACTACCATCGCGCCGATGCCATGCCCTGCCGTTGGTCGGCCAGGGCTGCCTTTGGACGGTGGCGACCGATGAACGTGCGAAATGCCGGGCTGGACGGCCGCGAACATGCTGGCCAGTGGCTTGGCTTCATCGCCAAAAATACAGCCGAAAATGGCCTGTTTTCATGCCATTGCAGCCTGAATGGCGATGCAAGCCTTGATGTCAAGGCAGCGGCAAAGGGGCGCCGGAGGTGCTGTCCTGTCGATGGGAAGGCGGCTGGAAGGGGTTGAAGGGCCCGGTCGCCTGGCGGGCGCTTGCCGAGTCACCCGGTGCGTCGAGTGCATCGTGGGGCACGGCCACCAGAAAGGCTTCGGTATCCAGGTTGCGCTCGCCGTTCCAGGTGGAGTTGAACAGCATCCGGCTGAAGTCCGGGTTGACGCTGGCCTGTGGCTCGCCCCAGTAGGGGTCGAGGTCGTTGGCATGGCCGGGGCTGTCCCTGTCGTGCAGCGTGCTGTCGACGTGGGCGATGGGCCGGATCTGCGGGCTGGCCGTCAGGCTGACGGCAAAGAGCTTGCGGTGCAGCCACTGTTGCTGCGGGCCGTTGCGCAGCGAACGGGCCGGGTGGTCGGGGTCGTGTTCGGCGTAGGTGGAGACCAGCACCCAGCCCGGCTTGCGATAAGCCTTGCCCGAGAAGTGCAGGGCGGTGGCGGTGCGGCCGGGGTAGACGGAAAACAGTGGTGTCTTCCGGCCCGAGGGCAGGTGGGTCATCGTCACCATGCCGCTGCCGTAATCGACGGCGACGAAGGTGTCTTCGCGTGCGGCATCCAGGGCGATGTCGGAGTGCTCGGACTTGCCGAGCAGCTGCAACCACGGCTGGGTACCCTGCCCCGGGAAATACGGTGAGGTGAAGTCACGGGTATAGGCGCGCGTGCCCATCGGCCCATCGCTGGAGACCACACAGTACTGGCCGCTGGGACTCATGCTGACATGATCGGGGCGCTCCTGCACGTCCAGGCTGCCGATGATCTGGCCGGTCTGCATGTCCCAGGTGAAGACGCCCAGGGTCTGCCAGTCGCGGCTGCGCTCGGCCTGGAAGCACCAGTAGCGGCCGTCGGCCGAGGGCGAGCCTTCCGAGCGGGTCCAGGCGGTGTCGGCCTCGGGCCAGCGGCGGCGTACCTGGGCGCCCATGTCGGCCACCAGGGTGCTGGTGTTGCTGGCCACATCCAGCCGGTGGATCTGCATGCCCAGACCGTTGGTGTTCAGGTAGAACAGCGTGTTGGGGTCGGTGGGGTGCCATTGCGGCTCGGCATCGCCGGCGGGGCCGGCCAGGCGTTTCAGCGGGCGCAGCGTGCGGGCATCGACCAGGTGCCAGTAGCCATCGAGCGCATAGAGCAGCAGCCGGCTGCTGTCGGCATTGAATGCCTGCCGGCGGGCGTAGTCGTGCCGCAGGAAGGTGTGGTTGCGGCCGCCATCGTTGGCGGTGAGGCGTACCACGCAGCTGTGATAGGTGGGGTCGGCCTGGGCCACGCCGGTGGCCGGGCGCGGGCGGGTGGGCAGTGGGCTGTTGTCCTGCCCGGCCAGCAGGCGGGGCTGTTGCGCCAGCAGGGGCTGGCAGATGTCGGCCTGTGGGGAAGGCGGGGTGGGACTGGCCGGTCCGTGGTTGCCGGGGTGGGTGGCCCCTGCCGCCGTGCTGCCGGCCGGGCCCGTGCCGGGTGCGGCCGGGGACGGGCCGCCCGCCGGGATGTTGCCGGGCAGGGGCATCAGCGCCGACGGATGGTGGGTGCCGCTGTCGGCGGGCTGGCGCGACGGCGCCGGGGCGGCACCGGCCGTGTGGCCGCCTCCGCCGCAGGCAGCCATGCCCAGCGTCAGCAGCACTGCACTGGCCCAGGGCAGCGGGCTGGCACGGTGGGCTGCGGTGCGGCCTGCACCGGGCAGTGCCGAAGACGGGGCATGGCGGGGGGACGGACGGATGGGCATCGGATCGGACTGCGGCGGCGGCACAAAGACGTCGATCATGGTCCGGGTGGCGTGAGACGGCGAGGAAGTTTCGCAAGCCGGCAGCGTGTATGCAGCGTAGCAGGGGCCGACACGCCGGCCAGGCACAGCGGTTCGACTGGCTGACCCTGTCCGACCGTTGCAGGGCGTGACCGCACGGTCGCGGATCGTGGGCGGGCGGGAGTGGCAGTGGTGCCGGGCCTGGCGGGTGTGGTGAACGCAGGTGGCCCGGCGCGGGCCGGAAACCCCGGTGACCCGGGGCATGGAACATCGTCACGCGGGCAGCGGGATGTGTGGCCAGCGCCCGCCCGGCGGATCAGGATGCGCTGGGGCGGATCAGGCGGCCGTCGGCATCGCGCGCCGGTGGTGTGTGGGGGGCCCGCGGGGGAGGTTGGGCGCCGGGCCGTCCTGCCGGGTGGCGGGCGTCTGCCGCCGCGGCGGGCGCGTCGGTGGCCTGGCTGGTGGTGGCGGGCTGGGTGGTCAGCATCGCCAGATAGCGGGCGGAGAGCGCCGCCAGAATCCAGTAGTTGCCGGTGACGGCGCCATCCAGCAGGCGGCTGCCGTAGATGTTGCCCAGCATCACGGCCAGCGTGGCGCCCGCAAAGCCGGTGGCCATCGCCATCTGCACCGGGGTGGTGGCCACCCGCCAGAAGCGCCAGGCCAGCGTGCTCAGGGCGCCATAGAGGATCAGCGTCAGCAGGCCGCCCAGCAGACCGCCCTCGGTGGTGATGAGCACCAGGAAGTTGTGGGCGTCGAGGCCCGCCAGCGAGGGGGCTTCGTTACCGATCTCGCGCTTGAAGTGGTTGAGGCCGATCCCCCACGGGCGCGAGGCGATCAGCCGCCCGGCACCTTCCCACAGGTGGAAGCGGCTTTCGGTGCTTTCATCGAGCTGCTGCTCGCCGGTGGCCGAGGTCTGTTCGGTGGTCATCGCCAGGCGCTGCACCACGCCTTCGGGTACCCACGATTCGTAGGTGACGACCGCCACCAGCACGCACAGGCCCAGGACCAGGTTGCGCTTGGCCGCCATCAGGAACAGCATCACGGCCACGATCAGGAAGGCCTGCCGCGAGTAGGTGGCAAAGATGGCCAGCAGCAGCACGCAGACCCCGCCGATGGCGCCCCAGCGGATGAGGGGCTTGCCCTTGAGGTACAGGGCCACGGCCGCGAACACCGGCATGAACATCGTGAAGAAGACGGCCGCCAGGTTGGAGGCCTTGTAGTCGGGGCCGAAGGGCCCGGCCGCGCGTTTGGTCTCGCCATAGACGCCAAAGCCGTAGTCGACGCCCTCGCGGATGGCTTCCAGCCCGGCCACCCCCGCCACGAACAGTATGGTGTAGAACAGGAAGTGGATGGTCTTTTCGTCGCGCGCCCCATGGAAGAAGACGAAGTACAGGCTCATGAAGAAGACCGAATTCTTCAGCGCCGTCAGGTCGTCCATCATCAGTGAGCGGTCACTTATCTGTCCGGCCAGAAACGCCCAGGTCAGCATGCAGAAGTAGGCGATGAAGACGCCCTTGAGCGGCGTGGGGGCCGAGGGCGGCAGCTGGCGGTTGCGCAGGCTGATGAGGACAACCAGCGTCAGGAAGAGCAGGTTGATCGAGTTCAGCCCCTTGAGGCCCAGATCGGACGGCAGGTGCAGCTGGTTGGGCACCCACACGATCATGGCTGCCAGCAGGTATTTGAGCAACAGGTTCAAGAGGCTGAGGAGATGATGTCCAGGTTGCGGATGGCGCGCTTGAAGTCGCTGACCGGTGTGTCGGGCATGCCGACCCGCACCAGCGCATACCGGTTGATGGGGAGCTGGTTGATGCCGCGGCGGGTGTCGACGGCATGGTGGAAGCCGGCCTGGGCCAGCAGGTCGGGCATCCAGACCGAGCTGCGGCCGCCCGGATAGGCAAAGCTGTCGATGGGCTGCTGACAGAGCTGCTGCAGGTGCTGCCGCGAGTGTGCCAGCTCGTGCGCCAGTTGTGTACGGTCCAGCAGGCGCGGGTCGACATGGGAATGGGTGTGGCCACCGATCTCGAAATCCTGCCCGGCCAGCTGTTGCAGCTGGGCAATGCTCAGGCGCGGGGCGGCCAGCACCGGCTGGGAGTGGGGCTTGAGCAGGCGTTCGAGCCGGTCAAGGATGGCGGCAATGTCGGCGGCGTTGTGATCCCAGATGGCGTCGAGCAGGCGGACACAGCTGTCGCGGCGACGCGAGGCGGGGTGCAGGGGCAGGTGGGCGGGCAGGCCGGACAGACCCAGTTCGGCCGTGGGCAGGTGGGTGGCCCCGGTGGTGGCCACCATGCCGATGACCTGATCCCACCACAGCGGAGTGCCTTCCTCCAGCCCGCCGGTGACGATGTAAAAGGTGGCGGGCAGGCCGTACTGGCGAAGGATCGGGGCGGCAACCGTCAGGTTGTCCGCGTAGCCGTCATCGAAGGTGATGGCCACCGAGCGCGAGGGCAGTGGTGCGTTGTCGAGCATGCGCTCGACGGCGTCACGCAGTGACAGCACGTGGGCATGGCTGGCCAGCCAGGCCATCTGCTGCGCAAAATGCTTCTGCTGCACGCACATGCCCAGCGAGAAGGGGTCGGCGGCGGGGTCGGTGATGACGCGGTGGTACATCAGGATCAGCAGCCGGTTGGCGGGGGCCAGCAGGCAGTCGATCCGGGCGTCGAACAGGCCGGCCCGGTCGGCCAGCGGCGACACCACCCGCTTGACGAGCTGTTTGCCCGCCTGCCGGATCAGGCTGGTCATGGCGTGCCCCCGCCAGCCGGGCGGGCCTGGTCGACAAAGGTCTTCATCCAGGTCTCCAGCACCATCACCATCCACAGCAGCTCGCCACGGTCCTGCATGCCCTGCTGGTGTTCATCGGCCAGCTGGCGGATGCCGGCCGGATTGAGGATGTCGCGTTCGCGGAAGCTGCGACTGGCCAGCGTGTCTTCGAGCATCGGCCGCAGCTCGTGACGGAACCACGATGCCAGCGGGATGGCAAAGCCCTGTTTGGGCTTGGACAGGATGTCGGCCGGCAGCAGGCGGGCCGCCACGCGCCGGAACAGGTATTTGCCTTGTGCGCCACGGCGCTTGGTGTCAAACGGCAGCCGCGCCGCAAAGGCCACCAGATCCTGATCGAGCAGGGGGGCGCGGGCTTCCAGTGAGTTTGCCATGCTGGTGCGGTCGACCTTGACGAGGATGTCATCGACCAGATAGCTGTCCATGTCACCGGACAATATCCGTTCGGCAGGCAGGGGGATGTCCTGTCTGACGAAGTGCTGACGGATGGCGCCGAACGGATCGCGTGTGCCGGTGCCACCCAGCAGCAGGTTCAGGTCGGCGGGGCTGGCCAGCGCCACCAGCGCCAGATAGTCGTCGGGCCAGGGCAGGCCCAGCCGCTGGCCGATCCCCTGCAGGCGGCGGCCATGGGCACCGGGCAGCAGTTTGCCCGCCTGCTGCAGGGCGGCGGGGGCCAGCCCCAGGCTGGCCGCCTTGATCCGTTGCAGCGTCGCGTAGCGCTGATAGCGCGAATAGCCGGCAAAGAGTTCGTCCCCGCCATCGCCCGACAGCACCATCTTCACGTGCTGGGCCGCCAGCTGCGACACCAGATAGGTGGGGATGGCCGATGAATCGCCGAAAGGTTCGTCGAAGTGCCGTGCCAGGGTGTCGAGCAGCTGGGCGGCATCGGGGCGGACGATCAGCTCGTGGTGTTCGCTGCCCAGATGGCTGGCCACCTGGCGGGCATCGGGCAGTTCGTTGAAGCGGGCTTCGTCGAAACCGATCGAGAAGGTCTTGAGTGGCTGCGACAGATGCCGGCTCATCAGCGCGCAGACCACGCTGGAATCCAGCCCGCCACTGAGAAAGGCGCCAAAGGGGACGTCGGCCACCAGCCGCACGCGCACCGCCTCGTCAAGCTGCTCCAGCAGCTGGTCTTCGAGATGGCCCTCGTCTTCACGCCATTTGGGCTCGAAATCGACCTGGTGGTAGCGGACCTGCTCGATGCGTGCTGGCTTGCCGTCGGAGCCCGGTTCGATGCTCATCCAGTGGCCCGGCAGCAGCTTGTGGATGCCCTCGAAGATGCTGCGTGGTGCCGGCACGTAGCCCAGTGTAAGGAAATCCTGTACCGCAGCCATCGACACCTGCGGCTGCCAGCCGGGTACGGCCAGCAGGGTTTTCAGCTCGGAGCCAAAGCCCATGAGGCCCGGGGCCAGCTCGCCCAGATAGAGCGGCTTCTTGCCGATGCGGTCACGCGCCAGCACCACCCGCCGACGGTCGAGGTCGATGATGGCGATGGCAAACATGCCGCGCAGCAGGGCGAAGCAGTCGGTGCCATATTCGGCGTAGGCGTGGGCGATGCACTCGGAATCCGAGTGCGTGACGAAGACGTGGCCACGTGCCTCCAGCGTCTTGCGCAGCTCGCGGAAGTTGTAGATCTCGCCGTTGAAGACCAGCTGGATGCGCCCGCCGGCGCTGCTGACGGGCTGATGACCACCGGCCAGATCGATGATCGACAGCCGGCGCATGCCGATGGCGGCCCAGCCGGCGTGATGGATGCCCTGATCGTCCGGCCCGCGGTGCACGATCGACGCGCACATCGCGTCAAGCACGGCGGTTGGGGGGACAGGGCGTCCATCCAGCGAAATCAGTCCGGCAATGCCACACATGGGGTTGTCAGGAATCCGGTTGGTTGGAGGGCGTGCGGGCGGTGACGGGCGTGGCCACGTCCAGCCCGTAGGCGGCCAGCAGGCGGTGGCCGACAGCCGGAATCGAGGCCCGGATGCGGAGCTGTTCGCGGGCACGGGCACCGAGCGCCGCCAGCTGCCGGCGCTCCAGACGATAGGCAGCGCGCAGGCAGTCGGCAAGGGCGGCCGTATCGCCGGGCGGAAACAGCCAACCGGTGACATCGGGCTGGATGAAGTCCTCGTTGCCGCTGATGCGCGAACCGATCATCGGCAGGCCCATGGCCTGCGATTCGAGCAGGGTGTTGGACAAGCCTTCGGTATGTGAGGGCAGCACGCCGACATGCGCCTGTGTCATCAGCTGGACGATGTCGTCCTGGCGACCGAGAAAGCGGATCTGGTGGCTGCGCCCCTGCTGCTCGACCTGCGCCTGCAGACGGTCATGCAGCGAACCGGCCCCGGCCAGCAGCAACCGTACCGGCTGTCCGGCATCGAAAGCCTGCCCCCAGGCATCGATCAGGACATCGATTCCCTTGACGGCTTCCAGGCGGCCGACGAACAGGACGGTGAACGGCGAATCGGGTGGGGGCGTGGGTACGGGCGCAAAGCGGTCGAGGTCGACGCCGTTGGGAATTTCCAGAATCCTGTCGGGCGCAAAGCCGGCCTGGCGCAATTGCCGGGCAATGGCGTGGCTGATGGCCTGCACCCGGCCCTGTTGCAGGATGCGGCGGCGGATGCGGTTGGGCAGCGAGGCCGCGGCCGGATCGAGGATCCCTCCGACACTCTCGGTCATGCCGGTCAGCTTGGTCAGCAGCGGCTTGCGCAGCAGCCGGTTGACCAGCGTGGCGGTGGCCGCCATGTTCTTGGCGATATGGCAGTGGATCGCCTGAATCTCCTGCCGGCGACGCAGCAGCAGCGCGGCCAGCCGCACCAGCAGCACCAGCCCGCCCAGGGCAGGCAGCACCGGATAGCGCAGCCGCACGATCTCGACGAGGCCGTGCACCTCATGGGCGGTCTGCGGACCATAAGGCACCATGGGCACGACGATCGTGCAGGGGATACCCTGGCTGGCCAGCCACTGGCTGAGGGTGCCTACCTGGGATTCGGCGCCGCCGCCGCCCGTGGATGGATAGATGCTGTCCAGGACCATGAAGATCCGATGTGCCGACGAATCAGGATGGATAGTCATGGGCATGGCGCTGTAGCCAGAGTTCCAGGACCAGCAACTGATACAACTCGCTGGCGTGATCCCACGCGCCCCGCTGATGGCGGTCGAGCAACCGGCGTACCGCATCCAGCTCGATGAACGCACGGCACCGGGCATTGGGTGATTCGAGCGTGTCGTTGAGTAGCTGGCGGAACGGGCCCTGGCCGCGCATCCACAGGCTGACTGGCAGGCCGAAGCCCTGTTTCTTCTTGCGCCGGATTTCTTCGGGCAAGGTGGACATCATCGCCTGTTTGAACAGGGCACGTTTTTTCAAACCGTGTAATTTGTAATGAACCGGCAGGCGGGCGGTGTACTCCACCAGGCTGCGGTCCAGGTACGGGAACAGCACCGATACCCCGGCACTGCGGCAGGCGCCCGTCACCTTGACGATGTCGTTGTCGGCAATGGCCATCGTCAGGTCCAGGTGCATCAGCCGGTGCAGTTCGGCGGGTGCGCTCAGGTCTTTCCAGACCGCGCGTTGCAGATCCAGCGACGCATCCTGCGCCACCTGCGCCCGAAAGCCCTCGGTCAGCAGCTCGTCGTAATGATCGGAGGCAAAGGAGTCGTCGGTGTAGAAACGGTCCGGATTGGGAAGGCTGCCACGCTCGATGAAATTGCGCACACGGTTGGCCCAGCGCTGGTCGGTTCTGGCCAGCGAGCGGTGGATCAGCTGTCCCAGCGAGCGCACGGGGGCCGGTGCACCATGGTAGAGGCCAAAAATCTTGTCCTTGAGATAGCGCTCATTGCCGCCAAAGATCTCGTCGCCGCCATCGCCGGCCACCAGCAGATCCTTGCCGGCATCGGCTGCCATGCGGGCGCAGTAATACGTGGGAATGGCCGAGGCATTGCCGAAGGGTTCATCAAAGGCCTGGATCAGCAGCGGCAGCGCGGCGGCGGCATCCTGCTCGTTGACACGACGTTCGTGTGCATCCAGCCCGAAGGCACGGCTGGCGATGCGCGCGTATTCCAGTTCGTCATAGCCTTCTTCGGCAAAGCCGATCGAAAAGCTGGATACCCGCTCGGGCGCCGCGCTGCGCGCCAGGATGCCGGAAATGCTGGAGCTGTCGGTGCCGCCACTCAGAAAGGTGCCCCAGTGGGCGCCGTCATCAGGGCGATAGCCGCGCACGGTGTCGATGATGCGGTCGCGCAGCTGCACCGCGGTACGCTCGGCCCCCAGATCGAGGTCTTCCGGGTATTGCAGCTTCCACCAGTCGTCGATACGGATGCGGCCCTGGTGCCAGCTCAGCTGCTGTCCACCCGAGAGCTTGTGCACCGCGCGGCAGATGGCGCTGCGTGCCGGCACGTAATAGAAATTGAGATAGTGGTAGATCGCCTCGGGAGAAATCCCGGTGTCAAACCATGTCGTGCCCAGCAACAGGCGCATGTCGGTGGCAGCCGCGAAGGCGCCGGCGTCGTTGGTGGCATGGCACACCGGCCAGGTCTTGAAGGCATCGGTGATGACACGGAACTGCTGGCCCGGCACATCCCACAGCACCACCAGAAAACGGCCCCGGCATCGCTCGACCGGCGCCTGGCGATCCTGTACCCAGGCGTGCAGCACCTGTCCCAGCGTCTCATCCCGCGGGCCGGCCGACATGCCCATGGCGCCCACCTGCTCGTTGCCGATGTAATGCCAGCCTGCCCCCTGCCATTGCAGCTCGACGTGACGGCCGTCGGCCAGGCGGGCCTGGTAACGGTGTACCGGCTGCTGCGTGTCGGTTCCGGGCCAGCCGGCGGTGATGGTGCCAAGATCGGCCTGAGGGGGGGGAGGGGCCGCAGCTGCGGGGGGGTGGACAAGCAACAGGAAATTACCGTTGACTGACACGCTGATACTCCTTGAGCATGGACTTCACCATCGCCTGGGGGCTGTAGTGTTCAAGAACCTTGTGACGGGCGGCCTCGCCAAGGCGTTGCCGCAGGGGGGCATCCTCGACCAGACGCTGCATGGCGGCGGCCAGCGCATCGGTGTCTAGAGGGTCGACCAGCAGACCGTTCTCGCCGTCGTCGATCGCCTCCGGCGTGCCACCCACGCGGGTGGCCACGATCGGCCGGCCCAGGGCCATGGCTTCCAGGATCACGTTCGAGAGGCCTTCGCGCAGCGACGGCGCCACCACGATATCGGCCGCGGCCATCAGTGCCGGCACGTCGTCGCGCTCGCCCAGCATCAGAACCTGCCCGGTCAGGCCGAGCCGGGTCGTGTGCGCCATCAGCGAGGGGCCCAGCGGGCCACTGCCCACCAGCAGCAGCCGCAGCTGCGGGCGACCGTGGGCCAGAGTGGCAAAGGCATCCAGCAGCCGCGGCAGGTTCTTGTGCTCGACCAGCCGACCGACGAACAGCAGCAGCATGCCCGGTGCCTGTGCAGGAGCGCTGCCGGAGGGCGCTGGCCGGGCATCGGCAGCTGATGACGGGGAGGCGTTTTCCGTGATCGCACGCGCGGCCGTGGGCAGGTACTTGTTGCGCAGCAGCCGTACCTCGTCGCTGGCGGGCTGATGCAGGCGCACCCCGTTGGGCACGATGCTGAACAGCGTTGCTGGCCAGTGCATCTGCTCGGCGGCATAGGCGGCCCCTTCTCTCGAATTGGAGACGATGGCCAGCGAGTTGCGGCTCACCCAGCGTTTCAGGCACCACTGGCGGCTGTTGTACCACTCGTAGGTGCCGCGCACCGAGCTGACCAGCGCCGGCCGCTGGCGGCAGGGCAGCAGCCGCACGGCGACGGTGCTCCACAGCTCGGCGGTAAACGAGAAGCCGTGCAGCACGTCCGGGCGCCAGGTGTGGATGGTCTGGCGCAGTTGCCGCAGGAAGCGCAGGTCGACGGGCTTGCGCTTGTCGACCCGGATGGTCTCGACCCCGGCCGCATGCAGCTCTTCCACCAGGAAGGAGGGATTGAGGAAGTAGACGACCACGCACTCGATCTGAAGGGCTTTCAGCCCGGTGGCCAGTTGCACGATCTGGCGCTGGCTGCCGCCCACCTCCATCTCGTCGGTGACGATCATCACGCGCAGCGGCATCGGCCGCGGAACCGGTGGTGAGGGAGGCCGTGTGGGATCGGCTGTCAGCGTGCGGGTGGCTTCGGCGGTCATGCTGGCCGAGCCCTCGCCGCTCATCGGCAGGCCGGCATGCACGCGCTGGATCAGGGCCAGCAGCTTGTCGGCCTCACGGTTGGCGTCAAAATCTTCGACGATCACCTGGCGCGCCATGACGGCCAGGCGCTGACGCAGTGGGGCATCACCCAGCAGCCGGGCCATGGCATCGGCCAGTGGGGCAGCCTGACCGGGGGGCGCCAGCAGGCCCGACAGATCGTGTTCGATCAGCTCGGGAATGCCCGAGACGCGGGTGGACACCACGGTGGCACCGCTGGCCATGGCTTCCATCAGCGCGACCGGGATGCCGTCGGCATTGCCGTCGGCCAGTTGCACCGAGGGCAGCACAAAGATCGCGGCTTCACGGATGCGGCGACGCACGTCCTGCTGGGGCAGGGCGCCTGCCAGATGCACGTGCTCACCCAGCCGGGCCTGTGCGATCGCCTGTTGCAGCGTGGTTTTCAGTGGGCCGTCGCCAATGATCTCGCAGTGGAAATCGATGCGCCGGTCATGCAGCAGGCGGCAGGCCTCGATCAGGTGAATGAAACCCTTGATCGGATCCAGCCGTCCGACGGCGACGATCCGCCGCGGCTGGCGGCCATCCGGCTCGAAGGGGATTTCGTCAGGCAGGATGCCGCAGTGGACCACGGCCAGCTTGTCCCGCAGCGGCAGCGGCATCCGGCCCGAGAGCTTGCGGCGGTTGTAGTCCGAGATCGTCACGCTGAAATCGGCCTGACAGAGCTTGCCGGACAGGTCGTGATCGTGCACGAAGATGTCGTGGGCATGGCTGGTGAAGCTCCAGGGACGCTGGATGCGACCCGCCAGGATGCGGGCGGCGGTGCTGGGATAAGTGGCCCAGTGCGCATGCACGTGGTGGGGGTTGAAGTGGCGCACCGGGCCGATCACCGCCAGCGTCCGCCACCAGGCGACCACGGACTTGAGCAGTTCGGTCGGGCGCTTCCAGAGGCTGCCCACCAGGGTGGCAAGCTCGCTCAGGCTGCGCAGCGGCCGGCGCAGCAACTGGGGCAGGCCCGAGCACAGCGAAGCCGACAGCGTGGCGGGTGGATAGATGACGCGATCGAGCAGCGTCTGCGCATCGGGTTGCACCATCGTCTCGCTGGCCGCCTTCAGCGACAGGATGCGGACCTCGGCACCGCGGGCCTGCAGCGCGCGGATTTCGCGGACGATGAAGGTTTCGGACCAGCACGGAAACAGGGAGACCAGATAAAGCACGCGCAGGGGCTCGCCTTGTGCCGGCGTGGTGTCGCTGCCCAAGGCAGACGACAGCGATGGCCTCGACGGTGAGGGCGATGGCGCGGCAGGTGCGTCCGTCTGCGGCAGGGTCGAGGGCGCAGGGCGGGTGGACATGGGGGAGTTCTCCATCATCCGCGCGCTGCCGGCGGAGGGGATTGTCGGGAGGCCGGGGGGCTGCCCGGGTGGGCGGCCGTGCCACGGGCGGGTGCATGGACTGGATCCGCAGGCCCGGTCCCGTCGGCCGGCTGGGCACCAGCGCCCCAGCGGTGCAGGTCACGGTTGCGCAGGAATTCGATCAAGCCCAGCACGATGAACAGGTGCATCTCGACGAAGGTGTTGGACAGCCGTACCGGCAGCCAGCGGCGGCTGGCCGGCCACAACCGGGCCGCCACCGCACCGGCGATGATGGCCAGCCCGGCAGACAGCGTCAGCGCAAAGAACCACGACTGCCGGGCCAGCACGATGCTGGCCACCAGCATCACCAGCAGGGCCACGGGGGTCAGCAGACGGCAGAGCTTGTGTGAGAAGAAGCCGAAGAAGGCCGGATTGCCGAAGGGGCTGGCCAGACGCGGTGCCAGTTGCAGCAACTGGAAATTCCCGGCCAGCGTGCGGATCTTGCGGCGACGCTCCTGTGCCATCGACGATGAGGGCAGGTCGAAGGCCACGGCCCGCTGCTCGAAGCCGGTGCGGTGCCCATCCATCACCATCTGCATCGGGATCAGCACGTCATCGAGGATGGTTTCGGCCGGAATCGGCCGGAAGGCCGCACGGCGCATCACATAGAGGGCGCCTGTCATGCCGATCGTGGATGCCACCTCGCTTTCGGTGCGCCGCAGCCATTTCTCGTAACGCCAGTAGGCATCGATGCCCTGGCCCACGAAATTGCCCTCGGGCACCTCGAACTGAAGCTCGCCACTGATGGCTGCCTTGGCCGGTTCACGGTTCAGCGCCTCGACCAGCCGGCGGATGGCATCCGGAGCCAGCCGCTGCCGCGCGTCGCTCATCACCACCACCGGCTGCGTGCACCGGGCCACGGCATCATTGAGCGTGGCCGCCTTGCCGCGGTGCTGCGGGTAGCGCAGCACGGTGACGCGTGGATCGCCCAGCGCCTCGGCGGCGCGGGCCGTGTCCTCGTCGGGGCCGTCGATGGCCAGCAGCACATGGATGCGACCGGCCGGATAGTCGCTGTCCAGGCAGCTGCGCAGCTTGGGGCCAATCTGGTGCGGGGCGTGGCGGGCGACGATCACCACCGCCACCGGCGGCAGGGCGTCATCCGATCCGGTGGCTGATGATGACGGGTGTGCCTGGTCTGCCTGGTGTGCGGGCGACGGGGGCTTGTCGGTGCCCATCTGGGTCTTGCCACGACGCTGTTGCCGCTTTTTCTGCCACAACAGCACGCAGGGGTAGCCCAGATAGGTGTACAGCATCCAGGCAGCGGCCAGGATGAAGGCAAGCAGCCAGAAGGTGTTCATGAGGCGTCGGTGGTGGCGGACGAGCGAGCCCGGGCGTCCGGGTGAGCGCCAGTGGGCGTCCGGGCGGCGCTGTCTGCGCCGGGGCCAGAGCTGGAGGGGGCGGCTGCGGCCTGGGGGGCTGCGGGCTGCGTGTTCACGGGCTGCGTCGCCGATGCGGCCGGGGCTTCGGCGCGGCTGCCCAGCAGCAGGGCGCGCAGCCGTTCGTGCCCCTGGTTGCCCAGCAGCTTCTTGGAGAGGCCCAGCACCTGGTGGCGCGCCCGTTGCTTGAACATCGCCACCGGGTGCTGGGTGATCCAGGCGATGAAGCGGCGCTCGTCGGTGTTGTGCAGCATCGCCAGGCGCGGAATCTCGACAGCCTCACCGGCGGAGGGCACGTGGGCCGTTGGCCAGACACCCGCCCGCGACGAGCAGACCGCGGCATAACCCAGCTGACGGGCCGTGGCCATGAAGCCGGGGGGCATCCGGCCACCGGCCGGGGCGTAGATCGTCACCGGCTGGCCGATGGCGTCCTCGATCGCCGCCTTCGAGTCGGCCAGCTCGGCCTGCACCTCGGCGGGCGTGAGCTGGTCCAGATAGCGGTGGTGCATGCCGTGCGACTGGACCGACATGCCCAGCGCCGCCATCTCGCGCAGTGCCGGCCAGTCGAGAAAACCGGGCCTGCCTACCATCGACGGATTGACGAAGAACTCGGCGCTGCCACCGTGACGGGCAATCTGTTCGGCCGCTGCTCCGTTGGAGAGGTGGCCGTCGTCGAAGGTCAGGCACACGGGAGGGCGTGATGTGGCGGCAGGGTGGCCGGCCAGCAGCTCGCGCACGCTGGCCGGGCGGCTGCCGTGTTCGGAGATCAGGGCCAGCTGCCGGGCGAACTGTTCGGGCGAGACGCTGTAATGCGGATCGGCACCCACGGCGTCGCCGGCGACGATGGCGTGGTACATCAGGACGGTGCGCGCTTTCATGACCTGCCTTTCATCAGGCCAAGGCGTGCGACTGCCTGCAGGGCAAGGGCACGGCTCTGCCTGTCGAGGGAAATGACCAGTGAGGAATAGATGAGGACACCAGCCAGGATGCGGGCCAGAAGGGTTTGCAGATCATCGTTCAGATCGATCCGGGACAGAAGGCCATACATCACGGCAGCGGCCATTACGAAGACAAGAATACGCCGACTGTCGGGACGGATGGCGATCGTCCGACGCCCCAGGCGGGTGGCCAGCAGCACCATCAGCGCATAGGCGGCCAGGGTGGCGATGGCGGCGCCCTCGATGCCCCAGCGCGGGATCAGCAGCAGGTTCAACCCCACGTTGAGGGCGGCGGCCGACAGGATCGACAGCAGGATCAGGGGCGAGCGCTTTTCGATCTGCAGACCAGCCGAAGCCACCGGAAACAGCCCCTGCAGGGCGACGCCACCGATCACCCACGGAATGATGCCGGCCCCGGCCTGATACTTGTCCGAGGCCACCAGCGTCAGCAGCGGTTCGGCCACGGCCGAGACGCCGGCCACCATCGGCAGGGCAAACAGCAGGTAAACATGGAACACCCGTTGCAGGAACGCCTGGGTGGTGTCGGCGCCCTCGTTGGCCCAAAGCCGCAACACCATCGGTGTGACGGCTCCGGTGAAGGCCATCACCAGCACGGCACCGATGTAGTCACACAGATTGTAAGGCGCCGAGTAGATTCCCAGATCGGCCGAGCCCAGCATCCGCTGAATCAGCAGGCGGTCACCCATGCCCAGCAGGACCGACGACAGCTCCATCGCCACCAGCGGCAGGGAAAAGCGCAGCAGCATGCCCAGCAGCGGCCGGGAGAAATCCCGCGGCGACCATGGGTTGCGCCGGAAGAACCACCATGCCAGCACACCCAGTCCCAGCGATTCGGCCACGATCTGTGCGCTGTAGAAACCCCAGAGCGAGGCATGGACGTACAGCAGGGTGCCCAGCATCGCCAGCAGGCTGGCATAGCGCTGCACGACGGAATACAGCGACAGCACGCCGCTCAGCTCACGGGCACGCAGCTGGTTGATGACGGTACTGGACAGGCACTGCATCAGCGCCAGCGGCGCCACCAGAAGCAGCAGCTGCCGGTACTGCGCATCAGAAAAGACGCGCTCGGGCAGCAGCCCGATCACCAGCATCCACAGCAGGGCGGCCAGCAGGCTGAAGCCCGCCTGCCCGAGGTAGACGGTGCTTTCATACTGTCCCATCGTCCACGGTGACTGGCCGGCACGGACCTCGCTGTAAAAACGCAGCGCAGCCTGCTGCAACCCCAGTTTGCCAACGGCTGCCAGCGCCGTGACCAGCACGCCGATCAGGCTCATCAGCCCATAATCGGCCACCGGAAAGATGCGCGTCAGGAAGGGGAACGAAACGATGCTTGCCAGCGTGACGAGCAGGCTGGCAAGCGAGTAGCGGGAAAAATGAGCAGCAAGCCGATTCAGCATCGAGCAGCGCCGATGCCGGCTTTCAGTCCTGGGGGATGGTGTCGAGACGGACCAGAACGGAGTTGGTCACCTGCGAGATCTGGTTCAGCGTGGCGTCGAAGGCCGTCATGCGCCTTTCCAGCGTCTGTAGACGGGCATCGCTCGAAGGGCTGTCGGTCTGGGGGGCGGTGCTGGTGCTGCGCCATTCCTCGTCCATGTCCTGAAGTGTCGAATCGACGTCGGCGGCACGGATGCGGCTTTGCTCCTCGACGTAGGCTTGCGTCAGCAGGCGCTCGCACAGGGTGTTGATCTTGCGCGGATTGCCGCTGGTGGCTTGCTGGATGCGCGTGATCGCCTCGGCATCGAAGGGGATCTCGCCATTCTGCCAGCCAGCCAGCTGCATCCGGCGCAGGATGTACTGCGGCACTTCGTCGGCCGACAGGCCATCGATGTGGTCGGTGACCAGAAAGCGCTGGCGCAGGGATTCGTGGCGGGGGCTGGCCAGGCGGGCCCGCAGTCCGGGCTGTGCCACCAGAAAGATCTGGAGCAGCAGGCTGCCGCTGTTGGGGGACTGCATGTCGGACAGCAGCCGGATCAGGTCGAGCGCCTCGTCATCCAGATTGTGCGCCTCGTCGATGACGAGCAGGAAGCGCTCGCCGGCATCGACCCGCGCCAGCAGGTGCTTTTGCAGCACCTGCATCATCTCGGCGGTGGCGGTGCCCGCAGCAGCTTCGACACCGAACACGTTCAGTATCTGCTGCATCAGCCCGTGGGCATCGATGCGCGGGATGGTGATGGTGTGAACCTGGATGCCGGCATCGGGCAGGCGGCGGCTGATGTTCTGGATCAGCAGTGTCTTGCCGCAGCCGGTTCCGCCCGTCAGAAGCACCAGCCCTTCACGCTGATACAGGCCATACTTGAGCGAATTGACAGCACGCTGGATGGCTTCGCTGTTGAACAGGAAGCGGAGATGCGGATTCAGGCGAAACGGTTTGGACTTCAGGCCAAAGTGTGCTTTGTACATGAATCAGTATCCGTAGTAGGCCGGGGCCGAGGGCTGGACGGGTGCCTTGTTGAACAGCAGGCCGACCGCTTCGCAGTTTTCGAGCTGGACGAGGGCTTCGTTGACGGCGCTGCGGGGGGTGTCGCCCGCCGCCACCACCAGCAGTACCTGGCCTACCAGGGCGGAGAGCGAACGGGTTTCGGTAACGGGCAGCAGGGGCGGGCTGTCGAAGATGATGACGTGATGGGGCAGGGCTGCCTTCAGGCGCTCGACCAGTGCTGCCATGTTGGCCGAGGCCAGCAGGTCGACCGGATGGTGCAGCAGCTGGCCGGCGGGCAACAGCGTCAGGTTCTGGACGGGTGTGCGCAACAGCATGTCGGCCAGTGGCAGCGACGGGTCATCCAGATAGTCGGTCAGGCCGCGGCGCCCGGTCAGATCCAGGCGCAGCGTGTTGGCCACGTTGGGACGGGCGATGTCGGCATCGACCAGCAGCACCGGATGCTCGCCACCGATGGCAATGCTGATTGCCAGGTTGATGGCGGAGAAGGTCTTGCCTTCGCCGGGCAGCGAGCTGGTCACCATGATGAGGCGGCCGTTGTCGACCACCGGACGCAGGCGGCCGAAGGCGTTGTCCAGTAGCCGGCGTTTCACCAGGCGGAATTCCTGATGGATCTTGGCGGTCTTGTCATCAGGTACCAGGAAGCCGCGTGACTTCAGGTCGTCGAAGTCGAAGCGGACGATGTTGCCAGGTGCCGGGTGCAGCGTGGCCTGGGGGGCCGGTGCCGGGGCCGACGCCATCGGGTTGCTGACACCGCGCGGGCCGACGGTTTGGCCGCCGAGGGGCGCACGCGCGGCCGTGGCGGTGTGGCTGGTGGCGGCTGGCCGTGCGGCGGGCGGCGGCAGCGGTGCGGGGGGAGCGGCCATCGGGCGTGGCGACACACTGGCCGGGCTGCCGGCCCCGCCACGTTGCTGGGCGGCGCGCTCCTGGGCACGCAGCTTGCGCAGGGCGTCGGCCCGGGCGATGTCGGCGCGGATGCGGGCAGCCATCGCCTCCTCGGCGGCTGCCGAGGAGCCGATCAGTGTCTGCGTGTCATCGGGCGGCAGCGTGTTGGGGGCAAAGACGGTGTGCGGAGCCGTCGAGCGCACGGCGGTGGTCTGGTCGCCGAGCTTTTTCATCGCCCGCTGGACAAGGCGCTTGTTCATGACTTCACCTGCTGTGCGGAAGACTGGACGGTCGGGGGCGGCGCATCGGGAATGCGGCTGCTGTCGATGACATAGACGAGGATCAGGACGACGAAGACGGCCACATAGGCGCCGGCGATGCTGGCAAAGCCCACGCGCTGCCGGCGGTCGAGGCGAAGGGCGTCGGCATCACGATAGCGGGTGATGGCGCCGAACAGCGGTACCTTGGTGGCGTTCTTGAGGGCATTCGGTTCGTAGAACGCGGGGTTGGCCAGCTCACGTGCCAGGGCCACGGCCACACCCAGCATCACCGACAGGATCAGCGTGGCGATCAGCAGCAGCGGACGGTTGGGCGAGACAGGTTTGGGGCTGACACGCGGGGGATCGACGACACGGAACTCACGGGCGCCGGTGTTCTCTTCGATGCTGCCGGCCAGGCGGGCGGCATCGCGACGGGACAGCAGCTTCTCGTAGTTGAGCTTGTTGGAGTCGTAGTCGCGGTTGAGCTGGATGTACTCGGCCTCGACCTTGGGGATGGCCAGCGCGATCTCGCGGGCACGCTTGGCCTGGGCTTCGGCTTCGGCAACACGGGCCGCCAGTGAGGCGACGCGGGCATCTGCTTCGGCCATCGCGATCGACATCTCCTGGTACAGCCGGTTTGGCACCCGACCGATGCCAGGGCGCGAGTCGACGGGGCGGCTGGCCTCGATGCGCAGCAGGTCTTCGAGTTCGCGGACGCTGCGGCGGGTGTTGATGACATCCGGGTGGTTGTCGGTGTAGCGCACCAGCAGGTCGTCAAGACGCTTGCGGGTGGCTTCCAGGCGACGCTCGGTTTCACTGCCGCCTCCGGCACCGCTCTGGCCACTTCCGGCCACCACGTACTCGGGGATGTTCTCCAGACGGGCGCGGATGGCGGTGCGCGAGTTGACGGCCTGACGGTATTCGAGGCGGGCGCTTTGCAGCTCTTTCTGGATGTCGGCCGAGCGCGAGACGTAATCCTGCGCCAGATTCGGCATCACCTCGATGTGCTTGATCTTGAATTCCTTCAGGGCCGTTTCGGTCTGCAACAGCAGTGCCTTGGCCTTGGTGATTTCCTGATCGATGAAGGCAACCGCCTGCTGCGTGTCGGTGGTCTTGCCGGTGCGCGTCGACTTGACGAACAGGTCGAGCAGGGTCGTCACCACCTTCAGTGCGGTTTCCTGCGACGGGTTGCGATATTCGATGCTGTAGAAGTTGGTGCCACCCGCAGGCTTGAAGCGGATGTTCTTTTCCAGCGTCTGCAACAGCGCTTCGCGCCCTTTCTGGGTCTGGACGTCGCGGTCGAGACCCGTGGCCTGCACGATGCTTTCCAGGTTGGGGCGGCTGACCAGCGTGCGGGCCATCATCTGGACCTGACCCTGCACGTCGGGCTGCACGGTCATGCCCTGCATCAGGGGTTGCAGGATCGACTGGGTGTCGACATAGGCACGCGCGGTGGCTTCGTAGTTGCCGGGCAGTACCACCGTGATGATGATGCCGGCCAGGCCGCTTGTCAGGGAGGCGATCAGCCCTGAATAGCGGTACTTCCACAGACCCCAGAGGTAGGTCTTGTAGGACTTGAGGAAATCGAGCATGGGGGTTCAGGCAGGGGACAGAGTCTCGTTTGTGTCGCAGGGGCCAGAAATCAGAGCAGGCTTTCCGGGATCATGATCGAGTCACCGGGTGCGATCTCGATGTTGGCCGAGGGATCGCCGTTGCGCAGCAGGTCTTCGATGCGGACACGGTACTGCTTGTTGTTCTCGATGGCACGGATCAGCACGGCCTCGTTGCCGGCGGCGTTGCGCGTCAGGCCATTGGCCTTGGTCATCACGTCCAGCAGGGTGGTGCCGCTCTGGTAGGGCACGGCACCGGGGCGCTGGGCCTGGCCGATGACGCGGACCACCGACAGTGGATCGCCCACGATCTTGGTCACGACCACCGACACGCTTGGGTCACGGATGTAGGTGGCGAGCTTTTCTTCGATCTCCTGCCCCAGCGCCTGCGGGGTCTTGCCGACGGCGACGATGTCCTTGATGAGCGGGGCGGTGATCTTGCCATCGGGGCGCACCGGCACCTTGACCGACAGATCGGGGTTGCGCCAGACCTTCAGGTCCAGTTCGTCGCCTGGGCCGATCTGATAGATGTAGTCGTGCTTGGGCGCCTTGTCGGGTGCGGCAGGCAATTGTGCGCAGGCCGACAGGACGGTGGAGAGCAACAGGGCGGTCAGGGCGCGGATGGAGGTCATGGCGATTGAACGGTTGCTTTTGCAGTAACGCGGGTCAGGGACGTCGGGTGGACGGATCGTCAGGAGCAGACCGACACGTCGGCCCGGCGTGCCGGGATTGAGTGTGCTGAAAGAACAGCGGCCAGCATGGCTACTCTATCCTGTAGGCGGGGCGCTATTCCAACAGAATGATCTGTTGATTGTGACCTTTGGCCGTAACTTTTGATTTAAAGCTGTGCGCTATTGTTAAGAACCCATGAATTCAGACGCTTGGGGTGGCAGGGCGGTTGTGGCGTCCGGGATGGCCGTGAGCGCAGTAACGAGAAATCGTGTGCACAAAAAGTTACAGTTGTTGTAAAAAAGCGTCAATCCATGGGCGGGCTCAAGGGTTTCCCTGAGGAGAAATGCTGCACCGCGGGATGGGATGGCCCGGTATCATCGCGGCACGGGCCGCTGTGGCCATTGCTGCAAGGAGTTGCGCTTGAACAGGGATGACGCCGGATCTCCGTGGTACCTGCAGGAAGGCATGCCACCGGCCGATGAGCTGGTGGCCGTCCGGGCGGGGCGCACGCCTGCCGGTGGTGCGGCGGTACGGTGTGATGGCCCCTTGCCGACCCGCCCGGAGGGTGAGGATCAGGTGATCCAGGCGACGGTGGCCCGCCTGATGGCTGCCTCGGGGGCAGGCACCGGTGCGGGGGAAGACGATGCCTTCCCTGCCCGACGGGCGCACGCCGCCGTGGGTGAGATCTCCACCTACGAGCGCTTCAGCCGGGCCGACTGGGCCGCGCTGCGTTCCAGCACGCCGCTGACGCTTTCCGAGGCCGATCTGACGGCCCTGCAGGGTGTCAACGAGCAGGTGTCGCTGCAGGAGGTGGTCGACATCTATCTGCCCCTGTCACGGCTGTTGAACCTGCATTTCCGCTCGGCGCAGGCACTGTCGGGTGTGCGGGACGATTTTCTGGGCCGCCTGGTGGGGGTACGTCCCTATGTCATCGGCATTGCCGGCAGTGTGGCGGTGGGCAAGAGCACCTTTGCCCGCGTGTTGCAGGCGCTGCTGGCGCGCTGGCCCGATCATCCCAAGGTCTCGCTGGTGACGACGGACGGCTTCCTGTACCCCAACCGGGTGCTGGAGGCACGTGGGCTGATGGCGCGCAAGGGCTTCCCCGAAAGCTATGACCGCCGGCGGATGATCTCGTTTCTGGCGGCATTGAAGGCAGGTGAGGCGCGGGTGGAGGCGCCGGTGTATTCGCATCAGGCCTACGACATCCTGCCGGATGTGGTGCAGCGCATCGAGCAGCCCGACATCCTCATCTTCGAGGGGCTGAACGTCTTGCAGACCTGGGGGCTGGAGCGTGCGGGCGGTCAGCCGGGCCTGAGTGTGGCGGTGTCGGATTTCTTCGATTTCTCGATCTATGTGGATGCGCGCGAGGAAGACATCGAGCGCTGGTACCAGCGGCGCTTCCTGCGGCTGAAGGAAACCGTGTTCCGCCGGGCGGATTCGTACTTCCATCATTATCAGGATCTGTCCGAACCACAAGCCCTGGAGGTGGCCCGTCAGATCTGGCGCGACATCAACCTGCGCAACCTGCGCGAGAACATCGCGCCGACCCGTGAGCGGGCCCATCTGGTGGTGCGCAAGGGGGCCGATCACGCGATCGAGGAAATCCTGCTGCGGATGATCTGAGCGTGCTGCTGGCCGGGCCGTGTGCGAGGGCAGGCCGTTCCGCGGCATCGCCCGGAAAATCCTCCGTCCAGAAAAAAGCCCCGTCCGGAGACAGGGCAGCAGGCCATTGACGCAGGCCCTTCGGCAGCCGGGTGGGGCACGGGCCCCCCGCCGAACGGACGCCGGGGGGCGTGGGCTACCGGGCGCTCAGGCCACGGGCGCTCAGGCCATTTCGACGGCGATGGCGGTGGCTTCGCCGCCGCCGATGCACAGCGAGGCCACGCCACGCTTGCCGCCGGTCTTCTTCAGCGCACCCAGCAGGGTGACGATGACCCGTGCGCCGGAGGCGCCGATCGGGTGGCCCAGGGCCACCGCACCGCCGTGCACGTTGACCTTCTCGTGCGGGATGTTGTGGTCCTTCATGGCAGCCATCGTCACGACGGCAAAGGCTTCGTTGATCTCGAACAGGTCGACCGTGTCGGTGCTCCAGCCGGTCTTCTTGTAGAGCTTCTCGATGGCACCGACCGGGGCGGTGGTGAACCATTCCGGCTCTTGCGAGTGGGTGGCGTGTGCCACGATGGTGGCGATCGGCTTCAGGCCGAGCTTGTCGGCTGTCGAGCGACGCATCAGCACCAGGGCGGCGGCACCGTCGGAGATCGACGACGAGGTGGCGGCGGTGATGGTGCCGTCCTTGGCAAAGGCCGGACGCAGCTTGGGGATCTTGGTGGGGTCAACCTTGAACGGGCTTTCGTCCTTGTCGACGACGGTGTCCCCTTTCTTGCCGGCGATGGTCACCGGGGCGATTTCCCACTGGAAGCTGCCGTCCTCGTTGGCGGTGCGGGCACGGCGCGAGGATTCGATCGAGAAGGCGTCCTGCTCTTCACGGCTGAACGAATACTTGCCGGCGCACATCTCGCCAAACACGCCCATCGACTTGCCGCCGCCATTGGGCATCTTTTCGTAGGCGTCTTCCAGACCGTCGAGGGCCATGTGGTCGAACAGCGTGCCGTGGCCGTAGCGATAGCCGGTGCGGCCCTTGGCCACCAGGTAGGGGGCGTTGGACATGCTCTCCATGCCGCCGGCCACGATGACGTCCTGGCTGCCGGCCTTGAGCAGGTCGTGGGCGAGCATGACGGTCTTCATGCCCGAGCCACACACCTTGTTGAGGGTGCTGGCACCGGCCGAGAGCGGCAGGCCGGCCTTCAGGGTGGCTTGCCGGGCCGGGGCCTGGCCCTGGCCAGCGGGCAGCACGCAGCCCATCAGCACTTCCTGCACCTGCTCGGGCTTGATGCCGGCGCGCTCGACGGCTGCCTTGATGGCGATGCCGCCCAGCTCGGTGGCGGGCAGGCCCGACAGGGCGCCCAGCATGGCACCGATCGGTGTGCGGGCAGCCGAAACGATGACGACGGGATCCTGATCCTGGCTCATGTGTTGCAGTCTCCTTGGGGATGGGAAGTGGAAGGTCCGGTGCCATCATCGGCCCGGGGGAATCGAAGCCTGGCCGGGTAGGGAAAGACATCGTCGAGGATGCCATCCCGGATGCGGGCCTGCTTTTCCTGCCAGTAGGCGGGGTCGAGCAGGTCGGCGTGATACTTGAGGAGCGGGGCGCGTACCAGCGGGTTGCCCAGCAGGAAGGTGCCGAATTCTTCGGGGAAGACGTCGTTGGGGGCGACCGGATACCAGGGTTCGGAGGCCATTTCGTCTTCGGGGGTGCGTGGTTCGGGCACCTTGCGGAAGTTGCATTCCGTCAGGTAGAGCACTTCGTCGTAATCATAGAAGACGACCCGGCCCTGGCGGGTGACGCCGAAATTCTTGTAGAGCATGTCGCCGGGGAAGATGTTGGCCGCCACCATGTCCTTGATGGCCATGCCGTACTGGTGGATGGCGTGCTCGCGCTGGGCCTCGTCGGCCTGCTCGATGAAGAGGTTGAGCGGGGTCATCCGTCGCTCGATGTAGAGGTGGCGGATGATGAGGCGGTCGCCCTCGTCGCGCAGCAGGCTGGGCGCGGTCTTTTCCAGTTCGGTCACCAGTTCGGGCGAGAGGCGGTGCCGGGGAAAGGGCACGTCGGTGTATTCCCACGAGTCGGCCATCCGGCCGACGCGATCGTGATTCTTGACGAGCTGGTAGCGGTCTTCGATGTATTCGCGGCTGATGTCCTTGCGCCGCACGTCCTTGATGAACTTGAAGACGTAGGGGAAGGAGGGCAGCGTGAACACGCCCATCACCAGCCCCTTGATGCCGGGCGCGATAATGAACTGGTCGGTCGATTCGTGCAGGTGCTGCAGCATGTCGCGGTAGAACAGCGTCTTGCCCTGCTTGTGCAGGCCGAGCATCGTGTACAGCTCGGCCGGTGGCTTGCTGGGCATCAGGGTCTGCAGGAAGCGCACGTAGGCCGAGGGGACGGCCATGTCGACCATGAAATAGGCCCGCGAGAAGTTGAACAGGGCTTCGATGCCGTCGCTGTCGGACAGCACGGTATCGAGAAACACCCGTCCCTGCGAGTCGCGCAGCAGCGGGATGGCAAAGGGCTGGATCTCGCGGTCGTTGACCAGCCGGCCGATCAGGTAGGCGGCCTTGTTGCGGTAGAAGAGTGAGCGCAACACCTGCAGCTGGCAATCGAGTGCCCGCTCGGCCGGTGGGCAGAACAGGGTGGCGGCACGATCGAGCACCTGCTTCAGGTCGCCTTCCAGATCCTGATAGCCGCAGGACAGCCCGAAATCGCCCAGCACCTGGGTCAGCAGGGGCAGCCAGTCGCCCTGTTCGGGGTAGTAGACCCGGAACGAGGGGGGATTGGCATCCAGGTGCTCGGTGGAGACCGCCGGCCGCACGAAGATGAAGTCGTTGTGGAAATACTGACGGTGCAGCAGACGGGTGCTGACGGTATTGAAGAAGGATTCGGCCAGCTCGGGCTGCTGGTGTTCTGCCAGGAGCAGCACGTAGTGGCGCTTCACGTCGGCCCAGGCATCGTCGCGCAGGGTGTCGGTGTCGAAGCTGGCCTTGAGGGTGGCGACGGCCTCCTGCACCCGCTGGTCGTAAAAGGTGATGCGCTCACGGGCCAGGCGGCGCATTTCGTGCCAGTCGCCGTGCTCGAAGCAGTGCTTGGCCTGCTGGGCGTTGTAGCGGAACAGCGCATAGTGCCGGTCAAATCCGGCCAGCATCGTCCGGGCCAGACGGGCCGGCAACTCGTTGCCTGGCGGCATGGCCGGTGGCAGGGGGGCAGGGGGCTTGTTCTCGCGCATGATGGCTAATCTTAACGTCAGCACCCGGCCGCTGTGGGGCATGCCTTCGGGAAATACCCTATATGGGTGTGGCGTCTGCGGCAGCCTTGTCCACCTGTCCCGCAGCTGTGGCCAGTCATCAGCTGCGCATGGGCCTTGCCGGAGGGTGTGACGATACTGCTTGCCTAGATACGTCTTTCCTGTTTTTTGCTGTCCGGGCTGCTGCCGATGCGTACCGATCGTCAATACCGACTCATTACCCGTTCCGATTTCGATGGCCTGGTCAGTGCCGCCATGCTGCGTGACATTGGTATCGTCGACTCGGTGCTGTTCGTTCACCCCAAGGATGTCCAGGACGGCAAGGTACCGGTCGGCCGGGATGACATCCTGGTCAACCTGCCTTATGTGGCTACCGCTGCCCAGGTCTTCGACTATCAGGCACCCGGTTCACGCAAGCTGCCCCGGGTGGGCTACAGCAATCTGGTGATGGGGGTTGGTGAATCGTCCGTGTCGCGGGTCATTTACGACCATTTTGGTGGCGAAAGCCGCTTCCCTCGCTTCTCGGCGGCCATGCTGGCCGCGGCAGACCAGTCAGGGACCGCCGCCTACACGCTGGCCGACGTGCTGCACCCGCGCGACTGGACGCTGCTGGGCTTCCTGACCGACCCGCGTACCGGTCTGGGCCGCTTCCATGATTTCCGCATCTCCAACCTGCAACTGATGATGATGCTGGTGGATGCCTGCCGCTCGATGGGGGTGGAGCGCATCCTGGCCCTGCCCGACGTGGCCGAGCGGGTGCGGCGCTACCACGAGAACGAATCGCGGGCCATCGAGCAGCTGCGCCGCTGTGCCCATGTGGAGGGAAGCGTGGTCGTGCTGGATCTGCGCAACGAGCCGGTGATCTATGCGGCCAACCGCTTCCTGGTCTATGCCCTGTTTCCCAACTGCACGGTATCGGTGCATGTACTGTGGGGCCGAGAAAAGGCCAACACGGTGCTGGCGGTGGGGCGCTCGATCTTCAACACCGCCTCGACGGTGGATGTGGGGGATCTGTGCACCCGTTTTGGCGGTGGCGGCCATCAGTACGCGGGCACTTGCCAGATTGGCAACGAGCTGGCCGGGCAGCGGCTGGAAGAGCTGCTGGCGCGTCTGCATGCCGAGCACGCCACGGCGGCGGCACAGGGGGCGAGCCGCTTGTCCAGTGCCACTTCCGTCTGAATCCTGAGCCGGCAGACCTGCCTGGGGTGGACGCTGCCGGTGGTGGATGTTCCTTGTTCCTTTGTTGTTTCCTCCTGTTGACGCCGGCTTCGTGCCGGCGTTTTTTTTGGAGGTTTGGGGGCATGCGCCCGGCGGGGCGCATGCCATCATGGCTGCCTGAAGTGCCCAGTCATGATTGGCCCGCTCAGAAGCGGTAGCTGACGTTCAGGCGCACGTCCCGGCCGGGCTCGGGCAGGCTGGCGATGCCGGCCCGCTGGCTGTGGCTCTTGTAGTTCTTGTCGAAGACGTTGTTGACCGCGAAGTTGACGTTCAGGTCGTCACGCCCGAAGGGCTTCCAGGTGGCGTAGAGGTCGTTGACGCCATAGCCCACCCGGTTGACCAGCTGGACGGCAGCACCGGCACCGGCCGAGCCGCGCGAGCTGGGAATGTAGCCGGCGCTCTGCACGAAGCGGCCCCGCCAGCCGACCTCGATGTTCGGGTTGTCGAAACGGTAGGACAGGCCGGTCGTCCAGGTGCGGCCGATCGGGATCGCCGTGGTGGCCGAATCCGCCACCTCACCGTCGAGCCTGGGCTTGCTGTAGGCCACGCCGATGCGGGAACTCCAGCTGCCGAGGTTGTAGGCCGCGTTCAGCTCGTAGCCGCGATTCTTCAGTGTGCCGCTGTTGAACAGACGGTAGTGCGATTCGGCATTGCCGGTACCGCAAGGCGAACCATTCACACCAATGCACTGGTAGTCCTGGTGGTTCTTGGTGCGCTGCTGGAAAACAGAGCCGGTCAGTTGCAGGTTCTGCATCGGCGTATAGGTGACGCCGACTTCCAGGTTGCGCGCCTGTTCAGCCTTCAGGTTGTCGTCGGCGAGGATCAGACGGCCTCCGGCCAGCATGGTCTCGTAAAGGCGTGGGCTGCGGGTGGCGTAGTACAGGCCGGCGTTGAACGACAGCTGTTCATTGACGTCATAGATGACGGCGACGCTCGGGTTGACGGCGCTGCTGGAGACTTCGCTGCGGCCTGAAGTGCGCATCTTGAAGTGATCGTAGCGCAGGCCGGTGGTGAGGGTGACGGGCTGAAGGTTCCAGATGCCTTCGGCATAGACGCCCGTGTCGGTCTTCTTCTCGTTAACCGAGTCGACGATGCGGTTGCCACGGATCTGGGTTCGGCCAGGCGGGGTCTGTTCCTGCTGACGCAGGTTCAGCCCGTACTTCAGGACGTGGTGCTCGAACAGGTAGGTATCGAAGTTGAGGTTGGCCCCAAGGGTCTCGATCTCGCTTGTGCCTCCAAGTACACCATCGGCACCTGCGCCGTTGTTCAGCTTGGTCGTCATGCGGTAGACGTTGGTGTCGATCTTGTCGACTACCCCGAAGCCCCCGCCCGCGTACTCGAGCCGGGTGGTGTCCTGGGTGTAGATGCGATAGCGAGGATCATTGCGGGTGGTGTTGCCAGACTGCGAGAAGTCGAACTCCTCGCGCAGCGCACGCAGGCCATGCGTCTTTTCCTGACGATGGCTCAGCTCGAGGCGGTTGCGTGCATCCAGGCTGTAGCCGAACTTGGCCAGCAGGCCGCGCTGGCCCAGGGCACTGTTCAGCACTTCGGTGCCACCTTCGGCATTGCGGTAGCCCTTGCCACCTTCGTAGTTGTCGTCGCTGACCCAGTTGCCTACCAGCAGCGCATCGACAGCACCGAACTGGCCATAGGCTGAAACGCCACCGCTCTTGCCACTGTTGGAACCGACGCCGGCATTGACCCTGAAGCCCATCGTCTGGCCCTGGCGCAGCAGGTCGCGGGCGGAAACAGTCTTGGCGACGATGGCGCCGCTGGTGGCGCCGATGCCAGCCGATACCGAGCCCGTGCCCTTCTGGACATCAATTTCCTTGATCAGGGCCGGGTCGAGCACGAAGCGGCCATTGTGGTGGAAGATCTGCGAGTCGGTATAGGCGCCATCGACCTTGATGTCGATCTGATCCTGGCCCATGCCGCGGATCGTTGCCCATTGCGAGGTGCCGTTGCCGCCGCCGAAGTTGATCGACGGTTCGTTGAACAGCACATCCTTCATGTCGGTGGCCGTGTTCTCTTCCAGCGCCTTGAAGTTGACCTTCTTGGTGGTGGAAGCGGCCTTCTCGATGGCGTAGATGGCTTCGAGCTCGGTGGCGTCAGGGGTGCCGGTCTGGGCCTGGGCAAGGGTCGGGGCGGCAGCAAACAGGCCTGCCAGTGCCAGCGGAATGAGCTTCAGGCGTGTGTGAGGATGGTGGGAATGGCGCATGACGAAGCGTCTCGGGAAAGGTTGTGAAGACGGGATGAATTTCTAAAAGAACTGATTCTCATAGCTATTCTGCGCCCATTTGGCCTTTTTGTTTAAATGTCTCTTTATTACAACAGGTGACGGACGGTTGATTGGGCCGACGGGCGGTGGCTTCATCGCCATCCCGGGTTCATTGCCATCGCCAGTGCTTGGTCATCCACGGTGCGAGGTTATCCCCTGCGCGTGCTCACCCCTGGCAAGCGTGTCATCCGGAGGTGGGCGGCACACGGCCTTGCGATGCCCGCATCCTCGGGGCTGGTTCAGCGCCGCCTGGGGCAGAAGGCGGAAGAGCGGAAGGCGGGGCCGAGCGCCAAGTTCGTTTATTGGAAATTATTATCGCTTCGCTTTCTGTTGTGCCGCAACATATTGTCAAAAGCGCGTTTGGGCCGCTGATGACAGGGGTTTTGGGGGGGCTTATTGGGGAAAACCATTTGACGGAAAAACTGCTGGATGGTGCATTGCCGCGAGTACAATCGGGCACTCGCCGGATATTGGGCAGCAGGCCGGTCGAGGCCTCGGGCGCTCCCGGGGCAGGACGCAGACCGTCGGCAGGAAAAACCGCCGTCACGCATCACGCTGGGCCGGGGTGTGCGGCTGGTGTGCCCGCCGCATGCAGCAGGCCGCGATGGCAGACGCCCCCGGTACATGTGCAGCACCCACCTGATGGCTGGTGCCGCTGGATGGCCGCTTTCAGGTTGGCTTGCAAAACCTGAGCCGGGCCATCATCTCTCCGGTGTGGGCGATGCCGCCTTCCCCGCCACTGTCGTGCGGGCCGTCTGGGTTGCACCGGTCCTCTTGCGTCATCTGCCTGGCTGGTGGGCGGTTGCGTCCACGGCCGAGCGCCTGTTGCCTGCCAGACCCTCACCCTTACCGATCGAGATGGCCTTAGGAGAAGTCCATGCTGAAAGAATATCGTGAACACGTGGCCGAACGCGCAGCGCTGGGCATCCCGCCGCTGGCGCTGGATGCCAAACAGACTGCCGAGCTGATCGAACTCATCAAGAACCCGCCGGCCGGCGAGGAAGAATTCCTGATGGAGCTGCTCACTTACCGCGTGCCGCCCGGTGTGGACGACGCAGCCAAGGTCAAGGCCAGCTTCCTGGCTGCAGTCGCCCACGGCGACCTCGAGGTCGGCCTGATCTCCAAGGCCAAGGCCACCGAGCTGCTGGGCACGATGGTTGGCGGCTACAACGTCCACCCGCTGATCGAGCTGCTGGACGACGAGGAAGTGGCCAGCGTGGCGGCCGATGCGCTGAAGAAGACGCTGCTGATGTTCGACTTCTTCAACGACGTGGCCGACAAGGCCAAGGCCGGCAACGCCAAGGCTCAGGAAGTGATGCAGAGCTGGGCCGATGCCGAATGGTTCACCAGCCGGCCAAAAGTGCCCGAGAAGATCACCGTCACCGTCTTCAAGGTGCCGGGCGAGACCAACACCGACGATCTCTCCCCCGCCCCCGACGCCTGGAGCCGCCCGGACATCCCGCTGCACTACCTGGCCATGCTGAAGAACACCCGTCCCGACGCGGC
>JAUNLD010000079.1 GCA_030532425.1 Lautropia sp.
GCCAAGCAGGCCACCAACTGGACGGCGATCATCATGTTCGTCGTCTTCGTCTGTGCCACCCTCTGGATCACCAAGTGGGCGGCCGGCCGCACCAAGTCCGCGGCCGACTTCTACACGGCCGGCGGCGGCATCAGCGGCTTCCAGAACGGCCTGGCCATCGCGGGCGACTTCATGTCGGCCGCCTCCTTCCTCGGCATCTCTGCCGCGGTGATGGCCAGCGGCTACGACGGCCTCATCTACGCCATCGGCTTTCTGGTCGGCTGGCCGATCCTCACCTTCCTGCTGGCCGAGCGCCTGCGCAACCTGGGCAAGTTCACCTTTGCCGACGTGGCCGGCTACCGCTTCCAGCAAAAACCCATCCGCCTGTTCGCCGCCTCCGGCACGCTGGTGGTGGTCGCCTTCTACCTGATCGCCCAGATGGTCGGGGCCGGCCAGCTCATCAAGCTGCTCTTTGGCCTGGACTACTGGGTTGCCGTGGTGCTGGTGGGTGCGCTGATGATGATCTACGTGCTCTTTGGCGGCATGACCGCCACCACCTGGGTACAGATCATCAAGGCCGTGCTGCTGCTCTTCGGCGTCACCTTCATGGGCTTCATGGTGATGGCCCATTATGGCTTCAGCCTGGAGGCGATGTTCAGCGATGCCGTGCGCGTCAAGACCGAGATCGCCCGCAACGCCGGCGCCACGCCCGAAGAGGCCGAAGCGGCCGGCCTGTCCATCATGGGGCCGGGTGGCTTCATCAAGGATCCGGTCTCGGCCCTCTCCTTCGGCATTGCGCTGATGTTCGGTACCGCCGGCCTGCCCCACATCCTGATGCGTTTCTTCACGGTGCCCGATGCCAAGGAAGCCCGCAAGTCGGTGTTCTGGGCCACCACCTGGATCGGCTACTTCTACGCGCTGATCTTCATCATCGGCTTTGGCGCCATCACGCTGGTGCTGACCAACCCCGACTTTGCCGACACGGTGAAGGGCGTCATCCACGGTGGTGCCGGCACCGCCAACATGGCGGCCGTGCTGGTGGCCAAATCGGTGGGCGGCGACATCTTCTACGGCTTCATCTCGGCCGTGGCCTTTGCCACCATCCTGGCCGTGGTGGCCGGCCTGACCCTCTCCGGCGCCTCGGCCGTCTCGCACGACCTCTATGCCACCGTCATCAAGCAGGGCAAGGCCGACAGTGCCGCCGAGCTGAAGGTCTCGCGCATCACCACGCTGGCGCTGGGCATCATCGCCGTGCTGCTGGGCATCCTGTTCGAGAAGCAGAACATCGCCTTCATGGTGTCGCTGGCCTTTGCCGTGGCGGCCTCGGCCAACTTCCCGGTGCTGTTCCTGTCGGTGCTCTGGAAAGGCACCACCACCAAAGGGGCCGTCATCGGCGGCTTCCTGGGCCTGATCGCCTCGGTGGTGCTGACGATCCTGTCACCGTCGGTGTGGGAAGCCACGCTGGGCAACCCCAAGGGATCGGCGCCCTTCCCCTACACCTCGCCCGCGCTGTTCTCGATGACGCTGGGCTTCCTCGGTGTCTGGCTGTTCTCGATCCTCGACCGCAGCCCACAGGCCGCCATCGAGCGTGACGCCTTCGAGGCCCAGCAGGTCCGTTCCGAAACCGGCTACGGCGCCGCCAAGGCATCCAGCCACTGAGACGCGCCCCCCCCGGCCGCCAGCCCCGGCCATCGCCCTCCCCACGGCGATGGCCGGCACTGTCCCCGAACCTGACGACCTTCAGCCCCGCAGCAAACGCCCGCCGTCGGCCGCCAGCAGCGACAGGGCCAGAAGCAGCAGCGCCACACCGATCACCCGATCGACCAGCAACTGCCGGGCCAACAGCTGGGCACGAATGGCCGGCGCAGCAAAAAAACAGGCGACAACGCCGAACCACAGCATGTGCGCCAGTGACATGAAGGCACCATAACTCAGGTTCAGCCACAAGGGCGACGCGGGTGCGACCACCTGACTGTAGGTTGCCACCACGAACAGCATCGTTTTCGGGTTGAGTGCGTTGGTCAGAAACCCCATCCGAAAAAAATGCCAAGGCAGCAACCGTCCATCTTCCTGCTCCCCACGCATCGCCAATGGTGTCCGGTTGCGCAACGAACACCAGCCCAACCACATCAGATAGCCGCCGCCCAGCAGCTTCATCACCCCGAACAGCAATGGTGAGCCGAGAATCAGCGGGGCAATGCCGAATACCGTGTAGCCGACATGCACCAATACCCCACAGCCAATCCCCAGGGCTGACAACACCCCGCTGGACGCACCATGCACAAAACTGTTGCGCGTCACCATCGCAAAATCCGGCCCCGGACTGATCACCGCCAGGATGGTGATGGCGGCCACGGCAATCGTCTCGTTCATGAATCGGTGAACTCCAGTCATCAATGCAGGAAACAGACCACAGTATCCCGACGTTGAACGCTGCATGAAAACGATTTATAGTGCGGCCAATCCGTGAGTTTTCATCGAGCATTGATGGGCCATGAAGTTCCCCCTCACTGCCCTGCATTATTTCGACGTGGCCGCCCGGGAAGGCAGTTTCGCCCGTGCCGCTGACCAGTTGCACGTCACCCACGGCGCTGTCAGCCGGCAGGTACGGCAGCTGGAAGAGGCGCTCGGCCTCCCCCTGTTCGAGCGTCGGAACCGGGCCGTGCATCTCAACGAGGCCGGGCGCACCCTGTACGCCTTCACGGCTGGCGTCTTCGAGCAGCTCGACGAGATCAGGCATCGCTTGTCACGGCCACGCAGTGACCGGCTGGTCGTTTCCTGCGAGCCCACCCTGGCCATGAAATGGCTGATCCCCCGACTGCCAGCCTTTCATCGGCAGCACCCCGACATCAACCTGCACCTGATGGCGGCCGGCGGTCCGATCGACCTGGCTCGCAGCGGTGTCGACCTGGCCCTGCGCCGCAACGATTTCTCCTGGAGCAGCACACTGCACACGGAGAAGATCTGCGACGAATGGATGGGGCCCGTCTGCCGCCCGCCCCTGCCGGAACGCCATCAGCTGCATCGGGCCACCCTGCTGCACCCGGCCAGCCGCCCCCAGGCCTGGCCAGCCTGGAGCCGTCAGAGCAGGATCAGCATCCACGGCGCCGATCGCGTCGATTACGAACATTTCTATCTCTGTATCCAGGCCGCCACCGCCGGTCTCGGCATCGCCATCGCCTCCTTCCTCATGGTGCAGGACGAACTGGCCACGGGCCAGCTGCAAGCACCCCACGACTTCATCCGTGACGGATCGTCCTATTACCTGCTGTCACGACATCCACTCGACGGCGACGATGCCACACGACGCTTCCACCACTGGTTGTGCACCGAGATCGCCCGTTGCCTGCCCGGCTGAAAGGGTGAAGCCTGGGGGAACCGGCTGCGTGCCCGCCGTCCGACACATCTCGACCGTGACGGTACCGGCCGGCACTGCCCGAACCCGCACATGCCGTCCCCGCCCGCTGTTCAGTCCCCGGACTCTCCCCGCAATGCCCGCAGCTTGATGAAGGCCAGCGCCGCCATCACGGCATCATTGAGTGCATCATGCGCCTCGCGCATCGGCAGCCCCAGCTCGGTCATGATCGTGGCAAAACGCAGGTCGATGTCGGCATTGTCATGCTGCTGATAAGGCGGCAACTGCCGGAAGCGCCAGTCGTAGTACAGGGCCGACACCTCGATCTGCGGCTGTGGCAAGCTCAGCCCGAAACAGCTCTTCACCGCCCGGTTGATCATCGCCACATCGAATTCCAGGTAATAGCCCACCAGGGGACGGCTGCCGATGAAACGCAGCAGCCGTTCCATCGCTTCGCACAGAGGCAGGCCGGCCGCCACATCCTTGGCCCGCAAGCGGTGCACCTGCACGCTGTCGGGCTTGACCTCGCGCTCGGGGCGCACCAGCAGCTCCAGCCGCTCGCTGGTCATCACCCGCCGGCCGACGATGCGGGTGGCACCGATCGCGATGATCTCGTCCTGACGCACGTTCAGGCCGGTCGTTTCGCAATCGACCGACACCCATTCATCGGCCGGCGGATCATCGAACAGGAAGGCCCATCGCTCGTCCTTCAGCCGACGGCGCTGCCAGCCACGATGCAGCCCCTGCCACCAGCGGGCCAGCCCGTTGGGGTCCGTGTCCAGCACATGTCTTGCACTCATGATGTCTCCTTGCCGGCAGGACATGCGCAGGCCCGCCGGGCCGCAGCAGCACCGCCACGGGACGCGCCGGCAGCTGTCTCCCCCTGCCCCGGCCGTCCGCCTCCCCGCCCGCGCCCGTTCATGACACCGCCCCCAGCCGGAAGCGCAGCCGCAGCTGCTCCTTGAAGCGCCGGATCTCCTGCAGGGCATCCTTGAGCAGATCGCGCTCAAGCGCGCTCAGCCGATCCAGCAACACCTTGCCCGACACCGGCTTGCCCTGATCGACCTCCTCCAGCCCGGCCTTCAGGCGCAGGGCCATCAGGAAATGCAGGCTCTCGACCAGTTCATCAGCCGTCTCGTCGCTCAAGGCCCCCTTGTCGCGCAGTGCCCGGATGCGCGCTTCGGTACCGGTGGCCTCGATACCTTCGGCCAGTGCCAGGCTGCGCACCCCATGCACCAGCGGGAAGATGCCGGCCTTCTTCAGGTTGAGTGTCGCCGCATCCCCCAGCCCCGCCATCCGCTGCCACCAGCGCGTCGTCGGTCCGAACACATCCACCACCGCGGCAAAGCGGCTCAGCATCGCATCACTGTCCAGCATCATGCGTGCCATCTGGCTGCGCAGGCTGCTCAGCAGGCTGGCGTCACCGCAGACGGCATGGGCATCCATCAGGATCGCCAGATTCATCAGGCTGTCGGCCTCCGGCAGCACCAGCCAGCGCCGTACCGTCCGCGCGAGATCTGCCACCGACATCCGCCAGGCCGGGTTGCTGACCATGATGCCGCCCGGACAGGGCGGATAGCCAAAGCGTGTCAGCGCCGCCGAGAAGGCCTCGCACACGCGGGGCAGATCATCCGGAGGCACATAACCATCACGCAGCAGCAAGGCGTTGTCCTGATCGGTCTTGAGCAGCTGCTCTCCCCGTCCCTCGCTGCCCATCACCAGCAGACAGCTGTTCTCGACCAGCCCGGGCGGTGCAATCAGCGTCCAGGCACGCTCGAACAGGCGGCCGTTCAGTTCCTGCACCAGCCGGGCCAGCAAGCCTACCCGGCCACCGGCACGAAACTGGCGCCGCACCATGCCGGTGATCTGCGTCGCCACCTTCTCCAGCTCATCCAGGCTGGCGGCGTCCTGCAACTGCATGCCGATCAGCATCGAATGATTCGACAGGAAACTGAAGACATCGAGCGATTCCAGGATCCCGCTGACCTGGCCGTCTTCCATCACCACCACCCGGTGCACGCTGTGCCGGAACATCAGCGCCAGCGCCTCACCGACCTGATCGGAAGGCCGTACCGTCAGCAGGTTCCAGCTGGTGAGGCTGCCGACCGGCAGCTGGTCCAGCGGCTCGCCGCCAAGAATGGCCCGCTGCAGGCCATTGGTGGTGAAGATGCCCAGCCGTGGGGGCTGCGTGGCTGCATCGCGCACCAGCACGTTGGTCGTGCGCTCCTGCTGGAACAGGCGCACCACCGACACGATGTCGGTGCCGGCATCGACGACATGGGCAGGACGGACGTAGGCCTCGTCGACACGCGCCATGTTCAGCGATTGCAGCTCCTGCTCACTGCCCCGTGCCGCCAGCGCACTCAGCTTCTTGCCCAGCGCCGAAAACAGCAGGGCACTGAAGGTGTCATTGCCGGCGATCAGCGTGTTCACCGCCTCACGCGGCAGCTCATAGGCCAGCACCTCCTCGACCGCCACGAAGCGGCTGCTGGCCCGTCCCGACACCAGGGCCCGGCCATCAAAACTGTCGTTCGGCCCATAGGTGGCCACCAGTTCCTCCCCCTCGAACTGCTGCACATAGCCCTTGATGAGGACGAAGAGGTGGGAGGGGGCGCTGCCCGCCTCCAGCAGCACCTCTCCCTCACGGAAATACGCGACATCGACCTGCTCGCGCACCCGCTGCTGCTCGGCCTGCGTCAGACAATCGAAGGGCGATACCGAAAAATTGAATGCGTTG
The DNA here is from genome assembly GCA_030532425.1 of Lautropia sp. Taxonomy (GTDB): domain Bacteria; phylum Pseudomonadota; class Gammaproteobacteria; order Burkholderiales; family Burkholderiaceae_E; genus Lautropia. The sequence goes on from JAUNLD010000079.1 coordinate 6,072, forward strand.
GGCATCGGCCGTGCTCTCCCCTGGCGGCACACACCTGTCCATTATCGGCGCAGTCCTGCCGGCAGCGTCTCGGTGAAAACCAGCATCATCCTTCATCCGCAACAGCCCCCAGGCCCAGACATTCAGCCGATCCGCGGCGCACGGGCCGATCCTTTCCTTTTTTACACTTGAAATGTTATATTATAACGCATATGTATCAGCCATGCGGACCCCGCATCTTCTTCCTGGAGACATCCATGATCCAGCCTTGCGTGACCTCCTCCTCATCCGCCCGCATCCCACATCGTGCTGCCCTCTGCCGCCCATCCTGGCTGGCCAGCACCGTGCTGCTGGCAGCACTGGCCGCCTGCGGTGGCGGTGGCGGCGCCAGCCACGACGACCATGGCCAGACCCATATCGACACGCGCGGTCGCCTGAGCATCGCCGACAGCGAGGCGCCCCTGCTGCATGTCTTTGATCTGGACACTCACCAGATCCAGGCCCGGCACACCCTCAAGGCCCCCGCCTCGGCTGTCTACGCCAGCCCCGGCAAACGTTATGCACTGGCCATCCAGCGCATGCACGACCGGGTCCAGCTCGTCGACGGCGGCATCTGGCAGGAAGACCACGGCGACCACCAGCACGACTACCGACAGCCATCGACCCTGCTCGACTGGCAGCTCGACGGCGTACGCCCCACGCACTACAACCCCCTGGCCAATGGTTCTGCCGCCCTATTCATGGACGGCAAGGCCGGTGACACGCCCCAGATCAATGCCGGCGCCCAGGTCATCAGTGATGTCAGCATCCGTGACAGGAAGCTACTGGCCAGCCAGACCCTGCCCACACCGATGCACGGTGCCGCCCTGCCCATGGATGACGTGCTGCTGACAACCCTGCGCACCGCGCCGGCCACAGCCAGCGACGTCCTGCCCGAACGCGTGCAGATCCATCATCGCCAGGGCAGTGCCTACCAGCCCGGGCAGACCTTGCCCACCGCCTGCCCACGCCTGCACGGTGCCGATGCCTCGGGCACTCATGCCGCCTTCGGTTGCGCCGATGGCGTGCTGCTCATCACCCGCAACGGGAACCAGTTCAGCGATCGCAAGATCGAGATGCCGACGCGGGCCGCCAGCCTCTACAGTCACGCCTCGCGGCCCGGCCATTTCATCGCCATCGGCAATGCCGGCACGCCTGCCACCACCCATTTCCATGCCATCGATGGCAGCACCGGGACCGCCACCCGCGTGATCCCGGATGGCTGGCAGGATGGGCAGCTCCGGCGCTCGTCCATCTTCGACCGCCGGGGCTCGCTCCACATCCTCGACAGCAGCGGTGCGCTCTACACGCTGCGCTTCAGCGAAGGCCATTGGCAGACCGTGCGGCGCACCGCTGGCGTGCTGACGATGCCGGAAGCCGCGCCGTGGCCGGTACTGGTGGCCAGTGGAGCACGCGACGAACTCTATCTGAGCGATCCGAAAGGCCGTCAGATCCTGCACATCGACAGCAACAGCCACAACATCAGCCGGCGTGACCAGCTCGACTTCAACCCGGCCGGCATGACCTGGACCGGCATCAGCCGCTGAATCCACCATGCACCCCTGCCTGAAGAAGACAAGACAACGGAGGCAGCACCCCGTTGCGGTGGCACTCAGCCTGCTGATGGGTGTCAGCAGCCTGCTCAGCGTCCCGGTGAACGCCCAGGGATCCCTTCTCCCAGCCGGCCACGACACGCCCACGGATGACACAAGCCACGCACCGCGCCGGCACCCGCTGAGCGGCTGGCAGTGGGGGCTGGTGCTGGATGTTGCCGCCCTGTCGCGCGCACTGACGCTGGGCAACCGCCAGCAGGGGCTGGCGCTGGGGCACAGCGACCTGTCGACCCATGGATCGCTGGGCCGACACCTGCATGCCCAGCTCACCGTCGCCGCCCATCACCACCACGACAGGCTCGACACCGAGCTGGAGGAAAGCTGGCTACAGACCCGTACCCTGCCCGACGGCCTCGACCTGCGTCTGGGACGGTTTGCCTCACAGATCGGCTACCTGAACGAGCAGCACCCGCACGACGACGACTTCGTCGAACGGCCGCTACTCTACCGGGCCTTCCTGGGTGGCCACTGGTTCGATGATGGCCTGCGCCTGAACTGGACGGCGCCGACCGCCCTGTACCTGCGTCTGGGTGCTGAGGTCTTCCGGGGCCGGCGCCTGGTCCAGCAAGCGACGGCCGCAAGTGCCCGTCGCCGTCTTGCCACCACCGTACTGTCCGTACGCGCTGGCGACGACATCGGTGACAGCCACAGCTGGCAGGCCGGGATCGGCTGGCTGCACAACCGCCGTGATGCCAGCAGGGAGGACGATCACCACCACGATCATGACGACCACGATCACGGTCACGACGGCCATGTCCACGCCCATGGTGCCGCCTTCAGTGGCCGCCACCTGGTACTAGTCGAACTGACCTGGAAATGGGCGCCTGCGCAGGACAACCATCGCCGCCAGCTGCGCCTGCATGCTGAGCATGCCCGAATCACCGGCCTGGGCCCGTTCGCCCGCCCGCATCACGTCGATCAGGCCAGCTACCTGGCCGCCATCTGGCGTCTTGCGCCGGGCTGGGAAACGGGCATCCGGCTGGACTGGTTGCGGGTGCAGATGCCGCATGTGGATCATTTCCATGCCGGACGCCTGCAGGAGCGCAGCCTGATGCTCGTCTGGAAGCCCCTTCACACCCAGAGCCTGCGCCTGCAGCTCAGCCAGCAACATCGCAGCCTCGGCATGCCGGCCACCGCCCGCAGCCTGATGCTGCATTACGTCATCGGTTTCGGAGCCCATGGTGCCCATGCTTTCTGACGTCTGCCCTCCCCGCCCCCCCGCCCGCCGCCCGGTGGCCCCCCAGAGCACAGCCCGCCTGATGGCTGCCTGCGTGCTGTCGGCCCCCCTGCTCGTCAGCAGCCCCGCCCACGCCAGCCTCGATGTCTTTGCCTGCGAACCCGAATGGGCCGCCCTGGTCCACGAACTGCTGCCAACAGCCCGTCTGCACACCGCCACCCACGACAGGCAGGACCCACACCACATCGAGGCGCGTCCAAGCCTGATCGCCGCCCTTCGCCGTGCAGAGCTGGCCGTCTGCACCGGGGCCGCCCTGGAATCCGGCTGGCTGCCGATGCTGCAACAGCGGGCCGGCAACCCGCGCGTGCAGGAGGGAGAGCCAGGACTGTTCCTGGCCGCACATCAGGTCCAGCTGCTCGACCCCCATGCAGGCTTCGTCTCGCCCTTCGACGGAGACATCCACCCCGAGGGCAACCCGCACCTGCACCTGGACCCGGAACGCCTGCCAATCGTAGCCCAGGCCCTGGCCCACCGGTTGGCCCAGCTCGCTCCCGCCGACACCGAACACATCCGCCAGCGCCACCACCAGTGGCAGGCGGACTGGCGCCGCCACCTGCAACGCTGGCAGGCCGTCGCGGCCCCGTTGCGCGGCATGCCGGTGGTGATCCAGCACAACACCTTCTCCTACCTGTGGCGCTGGGCCGGCATCCGCCCTGTGGCCGATCTCGAACCCCGTCCTGGTCTGCCCCCGACCCCGGGACATTTGCGCCGGGTACTCGGCCTCACCCGCCAGCAGGAACCACAGGCCATCATCACCGCCCACTACCAGGATCCGCGCCCCGCCCACTGGCTGAGTGCGCAACTACCGGGGCAGCCTCCCGTACTGCAACTGCCCGCCACCGTCAGTCCTGCCGGCAAGGGTGAGGTACCGACCCTGGCCGCTCTCTTCGACACCCTCCTGCATCAGCTGCGCCGCGTGCATGACCGGCACAACGGCACAGCCACCGCACCATCCGCCGACGATGCGCATCCGGCTGAACACAGTCCCCGGCGCAACGCCGACACGGGCAACACCCCCGCGGTTGTCCGCGCCATCCCCCCGTATCGACAGCCTGAGCGATGATGGACATGGCGGACGGATGGCATGAGCTGGCCTGGCTGGTGACACCGGCCTGTGCCCTGTTGCTGGCATGCCTCGCGCTGGTGCCCCTGGGTTGCCAGGTACTGGCGCGCGGCGTGGTTTTCATCGATCTGGCCGTTGCCCAAGTGGCTGCCTGCGGCACACTGGCTGGCCAGCTGCTGGGCAGCGGCGCCGATTCACACTTCCACCAGCACGGACAGGACCATGAGCATCACCCGGGCTCCTGGCACGCACGGCCTCTCCACGACACTCACCTGTCTGCCACGCAGGCCTCCCCCGGCGCCGACGAAAGCCTTTGGATCAACGCCATCTCGCTGGTAGCGCCGGACAGCGCCTCCCTGCTCTGGCCGATGCTGTTTGCCGGGAGCGGCGCCCTGCTGGTCGGGTGGCTGGCACGACGCGCGCCACGCCAGCGCGAGGCACTGATCGGGCTGGTCTATGTGGCCGCCGCCAGTGTCGCCCTGCTGATGGTGACAGCCGATCCCCATGGACGCGAACGGCTCGATCAGCTGCTGGCGGCCGATGTGCTGTGGGCCACCTGGCCAGCCGTGCTGCTGCTGGGACTGGCCAGCCTGTGCACATTGCTGGCCTGCGTGCTGGTGCACCGGCGCACGGGCCGCCATCAGGTCTGGTCCGACCTGCTGTTCTATCCCCTCTTCGCCATGGTGCTCAGCCTGGCCGTTCCGGTGCTGGGGCTGTATCTGGTCTTCGCCCTGCTGATCGGGCCGGCCCTCTGGCACCCGAGCGGTCGCGCGCCAAGCGTCTGCGTGTGCATGGCCATGCTGGCCTGCACCATCGGCCTGTTGCTCTCATGGCGTTTCGATCGGCCCAGCGGCGCCTGCATCGCCATCTGCCTGTCGCTCACCGGCCTGGCAAGAGCATGGCGCCCCCCAACAGCCACATGAGGGGAAACACGGTCCATCCGGAGGCCCGGATTCCGCCCAGCCAGCACACAGGCGCAGTACACTGACAGCTGGTCATTCCGGATACTCCCGCCGCCGGCCCAAAGGGCTGGCAGGCAATTTCAGAATCGCACTCATCGATGCCTGTCCGCAAAGCAGCCGCCCCCCCGACCGGTACCCAGAATACACCGGCCCCTCCCGCCATCGATCCTGTCACCGAACAGGCCTTCCTGTCTGCTGCGCAACGCCACTGCGAGGCGCGGGGTGCACGCCTGACCCCGCTGCGCAGCGAGGTGTTGCTGTACATGTTCCGGAATCCCGGCGGCATCAAGGCCTATGATCTGCTGGCGGGAATGCAGGCCAGCAAGCCCGGCATCGCACCGATGAGCATCTACCGCACGCTCGATTTCCTGGTCGATACCGAGCTGGCACACAAGGTTGACGCCACCAGCAGCTTCATCCTGTGCGAACACGGCCACCACAGCCAGCACGACCATGGCCACCCGATCCTGATGATCTGCGAGCAATGCGGCCAGATCTCGGAGTGCAGCGACCACCAGGCCATGGCCATGCTGGAAGCCGCACTGGGCCACATCCGGCGGCAGGCGGGCTTTCACACACACAGCATGGAGATCAAGGGCATCGGCCCCTGCTGCAGCAACCCGCAAGAAAACGCGCCTTCAACACCGCCAGCCGGGAACGCCCCGATTTGAAAGCAGCCCTGTGGAAGAACGGCCCCCCGCAGGCGTGCCTCACGCCTGACCCGACAACGCCGATTGCAACGGCGTGCTCAGCTTGGCCACCAGCTTGGCAAACTGCCGGCGCTCGGTCGACGACAGGGCATCGAAGGCCTCGGCCAGCTGTCGCGCCTGGCTGTTGAAGACCTTGCGGATCAGCGTGCGCCCCTTGCGGGTGAGCACCACCAGATTGGATCGGCGGTCAAGCGGGTTGTCGTGGCGCTCGACCAGGCCGTCGCGCACCATGCCATCGACCAGCCCGGTCACGGTCGCCCGCGCCACGCCGGCCTGATCGGCCAGCACATGTGGCGACAGGCCATCACGATGGCGCTCCAGCATGAACATCAGCGTGAAGCGCCCTTCCGACAGACCGTGCGGCGCCAGCGCCGAGGCATGATGCCGCTCGATCAGCGTGGACAGCGACAGCGTGCTCATGCACAGCCGCATCCCTTCCAGATCGGTCAGCCCCTGACGTTCGGCCTCGGCCAGAAACGCCCCATATTTCGGTTCAAGATCATGTTCCATATTCAGATCATACTACCCTTTGGCAACTAACGAAGCATCAGCTGCTGTGTGCTCGTGATATCCAAGACTGTACGAAAAACAGGACAGCCGTGGGATTGCACCCGCTTCGCCAACAGGTAATTCCTGCAAGAAAGCAATTCTGCCTATAGTGATTTGGCCTCTCCCGGCCAGACCATGCCTTTTGGTAACGGTGTTGCGCTGCCTTATGACAACGACGCGTGCCGGTAACACTTCTGAAAAGCGACGTGCACGGCTCCAACAAAACGGTGTCGGCAATAACGACACTTGAGCACCATTTGCAGCGCATCGGACCCCGCCTGGCCCGCTGCCAGGGGCTGCATCGCAACAGCCCGCCCCCTGAAAGATACGACTGGCAACAACCTGCAACGGCTTGCAGGACGGTCGGGACGCCGCCAGACCCGGGCAATCCCCGCAGGCCGGCTGCGGCCATGCCCAACTGTCGCGCAGGCTCAGGCCCGGTTCAGCTCGACGGTCACATGAACCAGCGACGGAATGCAGGCCAGGCGCTGGCGGATCTCGTCGGCCGTGGGCAGGGCAGCCCCCTGCGGCCTGGTGGCTGCGGCAGCTGAGGCCTCGCCCAGGCCTGCCCCACCTCCGGCCTGAGCGGGCAGCGACAGCGCCACGATGCAGGCATGGCGATCGTGGGCCACACGCCAGACATGCAGATCGTCCAGCCGCAGCGGCACAGGCAACCCGGCCAGCACCGCCCGGATCCGCCCCACCACGGGCGCATCCATCTCGGCATCAAGCAACACCCGCGCGCAATCGGCCAGCAACCCGCGCGCCCAGACCGCCACCAGTACCGCACCGACCATGCCCATCAAGGGGTCAAGCCAGTCGGCCCCCCACCATTTGCCACCGAACAGCGCAACGATCGCCAGAATCGAGGTGGCGGCGTCCGCCAGCACGTGAATGTAAGCCGCCCGCAGGTTCAGGTCGGCATGACCGTGCCCCCCCGCCTCGACATGCCTCCCTCCGCCGGCACGCCCATGGTCATGGTCGTGGTCGTGGT
>JAUNLD010000080.1 GCA_030532425.1 Lautropia sp.
CACCTCATACCCCAACACATCACCATGAAGACCCTGCCCCGTTTTCTGGCCAGCCTGTCGCTGCTGGCCGGCCTGATGGCCACTCCCCCTGCCACGGCCGAAACCCATCACGTCAAGATGCTCAACCGCAACGCCCAGGGCGCCATGGTCTACGAGCCCGATTTCCTGAAGGTGAAACCGGGGGACGTGGTGAAGTTTCGTGCCACCACCAGCGGACACGATGCCGCCTCGATCGACGGCATGATGCCGGCCGGTGCCCAGGCCTTCAAGGGCAAGATCAATGAAGAGATCGAGGTCAGGTTCACCGAGGAAGGGCTGTATGGCATCAAGTGCCTGCCGCATTATGCGATGGGCATGGTGATGCTGATCCAGGTGGGTGACAAGGCCGATCCGGCCTCGCTCCAGGTTCCCGAGGCCGTGCCGGCCCGGGCCAGAAAGCGCTTCCAGGAGATCGTCGGGCGCGCCACCGGGCAGTAGGCCGGACAGCAGGCCAGGCCAGCCCCCGGCACGCACGGCGGGGGCCAGCGGCTCAGGGGCTCAGTGCGGCCACGGCGCGCAGCTGCGCGGCAGTGGCCACCGGCAGGCCGAAAAATTCGAGATAGGCCGGAATCTGCTCGAACAGCATGTCCAGCCCGGGCTGGCAGCGGCAGCCGCGCTGCTGCGCCGCGGCCAGAAAGGGGGTGATGGCACCGGTCAGCACCACATCACCCACGAAGGCATCGGGACTGATCCGCCCCACATCCAGCGGCAGGGGGTCGGCCGCATTCATGCCCAGTGGCGTGGCGTTGACGATCACATCGAAACCGGCCGCATCGGCCGGACCATGCTGCACCGACACCCCGGGATGGTGATGGCGCAGGCGCTGCACCAGCGCATCGGCACGCCCGGCTTCCACATCGGCCAGCACCAGCCGCGCGATGCCGGCCGCTGCCAGCGAGGCCGCAATGGCAGATCCGACCCCACCGCAGCCCACCACCAGCGCCTGCCGGCCCGCCGCCTCCACGCCATGGCGCTGCATGCCCCGCACAAAACCCTCACCATCAAACATCTCGCCTTCAAGACAGCCATCCGCCGCCCGGCGCACGGCATTGCAGGCCCCCGCCACCTGCGCCCTCGGCAGCGCCCGGTCAAGCAGCCCCGGAGTGGTCAGGGTGCTGATCTTGTGTGGCATGGTGATGAGTGCTCCCGCCACATTGCCGGCCGAAAACAGGGCCCGCAACAGCGCCGGATAGGCCGGTGGTTGCGCATCAAAGGGCACGACGACGACATTGGCCCCCACCTGTGCAAGCCAGGGGTTGTAGATCAGCGGCGACTTGAAGCTGTGGGTGGGATGACCGACATGGGCGATCAGGCGGGTGTTTCCGTCGATCTTCACGGGAAAGCTCCGGGCAGGACGAACAGGGGAATGCCGCACGACTCAATGACCGGCCTGCGGCTGAAAGGCGATGACGGCCATGCCGGCCAGGGCCAGGGCAGCACCGGCCACGTCCCAGCGGCTGAGTGCGACACCATCGACCAGCCACAGCCAGAGCAGGGCGCTGGCGATGTACATGCCGCCATAGGCCGCATAGGTGCGGCCCGCGGCCGTGGGGTGCAGCGTCAGCAAGGCGGCAAACAGTGCCAGCGACATGGCTGCCGGCACCAGCAACCAGGCGCTGCGTCCCTGCCGCAGTACCAGCCAGGGCAGATAGCAGCCGATGATCTCGGCCAGCGCCGTGAGGGCATAGAGCCCCGTCAGTTTCAGCACGGCCAGCACCGTGTGTCCTCCTTGGGCAGGGGTCGAATCCTCCCGGATGGTAACGCCCGATCTGCCCCCCGGCACGCGGCTCCCCCCTGGAGCGGGTCATGAACGGATTCGCCCCCGCGAAAGCCCCCGGACGTGCAGAACAAGGCGCCAGGCTCTATCATCGCGCTGAGCCGCTCCGCCGGGAAGAGGCCACGCCCTGCGGCGGCCACATCCGTTCTTCCCCTGGGCACGGCGGGTCTTTCGGACGGGAACGAAAGCCCGCCTTGGCTAGAATGAGCAGCCCGATGGCGCGTCGACACGATCGATGACGCCGCTTCCGGCCATGCTTGCGGATGGCACACGTCTGGCAGGCCAGGTGCCGGTGATTCAACACAAGGAGTGATTTCATGAGCCTGACGGTGCTTTTCCTGGGATATGGACGGATGGGGGCGGCGCTGGGCGAAGCATGGCTCGAAGCCGGCCTGGTTGCACGGATCGACGCCATCGACCCCTACCGCACCGCCGATGTCCGTGCCCAGCTGTTCCGCCAGGCGGCCGATCTGCCCAGCCAGGCCTGCTACGATCTGGTCGTGATGGCCGTCAAGCCTGCCATCGCCCGCGAGGCCCTGCGTGCCGTGCAGCCCGCCCAGCTGAAGGGCGCCACGCTGGTCTCGGTCATGGCCGGTGTGGGCGTCGGCACGCTGAAGGCCGCTCTGCCGCTGTCGTGCCCGGTGGTGCGCAGCATGCCCAACACACCGGTGATGGTGGGCCAGGGCTGCACCGGCCTGTATGCCGGCGACGACGTGCCGCCCGCGCTGCGTCAGACCATCGGCACGCTGTTCGACGCCGTCGGCAAGGCCTTCTGGGTGGATGACGAGGAACAGCTGCATGCGATCACCGCCGTCAGCGGCAGCGGCCCGGCCTATTACCACCTGTTCAGCGAAGCACTGGCCGCAGCCGGCGCACGTCTGGGCTTGCCGGGCGAACTGGCCCGTCAGCTGGCGGCGCAGACCGCACTGGGCGCGGCCACCCTGCAATCACGGGAGGGCGCCGATTTTGCCGCGCTGCGCCAGGCCGTGACCTCGCCCAACGGCACCACCCACGCCGCCATCGAGGTCTTCGAACGCGACACCCAGCTGCGCCGGCTGGTGGACGATGCCGTCACCCGTGCCACCCAGCGCTCGGTCGAACTGTCGCGCGACTGAACACGCACACGATCATCGGCACAGGCGCCATCAGCCGCTGGCGGCGCCCGATGGCGGGCCTTTCCCCGGGGGCAGCCGCCCCCCGTACCAGGCGGCATCAGCCCGGTCGACGACACGCAGACGGCCTTCAGCGGCAGGGCGTGCGGGCCGACGCCATGAATTCGGCCACGTAATCGCTGGCAGGCTGTTCGACCAGCTCGCAGGGCGTGCCCGCCTGCACCAGCTCGCCCGCGTTGAGGATGGCGATGCGGTTGCCCATCTTCAGGGCCTCATCGATGTCGTGGGTGATGAACAGGATGGTCTTGTTCAACCGTTGCTGCAGCGACAGCACCAGATCCTGCAAGCGGATGCGGATCAGTGGATCGAGCGCCGAGAAGGCCTCGTCCATCAGGATGATGTCGGTATTGGCCGCCAGCGCCCGTGCCAGACCGACGCGCTGCCGCATGCCGCCAGAAAGGTGTTCGGGATAGGTGTGCAGCTGGTCGCCCAGCTCCATCTCGTTCAGCCAGTGGCTGGCACGTTCGCGCTGTTCGCTCTCGGGCAGGCCACGCACCCGCAAGGCGAAGCAGGCGTTTTCCAGCACGGTCAGGTGAGGCAGCAAACCAAAATGCTGGAACACCATGCTCACCCGTTCCTGGCGGAAATGCCGCAGCCCGGCATCGTCCAGCGCGGTGACGTTGGTGTCACAGGCCCAGATCTCCCCGCAGCTGGGTTCGATCAGCCGGTTGACATGGCGCACCAGCGTCGATTTGCCCGAACCGGACAGACCGATGATGCAGAAGATGCCGCCCTCGGGGATGTCCAGATCGATGTGGCGCAAGCCCACCTGGCAGCCGGTGCGGTTGAAGATCTCGGCACTGGGCACGCCCTCGCCCAGCAGTGCCACCGCCTCTTCGGTGTTCTGGCCATAGACCTTGCTGATATTGCGAAAGGACAGCGCGCTCATTGCCTTCTCTTGCCGTAGCCCTGGGTGATGCGGTCGATGATGATGGCCAGGATGACGATGGACAGGCCTGCCTGCACGCCCTGGCCGATGTCGAGGGTCTGGATCGCCTGGAGCACGTGCTCACCCAGCCCGCGTGCACCGATCATCGAGGCAACCACCGCCATGCCCAGCGCCATCATCACGGCCTGATTGATGCCGGCCATGATGCTGGGCCTTGCCTGCGGCAGCAGCACCCAGCGCAGCAGTTGCCAGCGGGTGCAGCCAAAGGACTCGGCCGCCTCGATCATCCGCGCATCGACCTGACGGATGCCCAGTGCCGTAAGCCGGATCAGTGGCGCCACCGCATAGACCACGGTGGCAAACAGCGCAGGCACCTTGCCAATGCCGAACAGCATCAGCACCGGGATCAGATAGACGAAACTGGGCATGGTCTGGATGATGTCGAGCACGGGTGTCAGCCAGCGATGCAGGCGCGGGCTGCGCGCCATCCAGATGCCCAGCGGAAAGCCCAGGGCGATGATGAACAGCGCCGAGGCCACCAGCAGCGCCAGCGTCTGGACAAGCGCCCCCCACAGACCGAAGCCCCCCACCAGATACAGCCCCAGCATGCACAGCACAGCCATCGTGCGGCGACGGGTGGCATGCCAGGCCAGGACGCCCACCAGCACCACCATCAGCATCGGCGGCACCGCCCGCAGCGCACGCTCCAGCGGCAACAGCAGGCCATCGAGCACCGCCTGGCTGATGGCCCGGAAACGGTCGCCGTGACGGCGCACGGCACTGGCCAGCGTGCGGTTCAGCCCTTCGGCCACCGACCACGCCGGAAAGGGCCCATCATGTGCACGCGCGGCCTGCCCTCCCTGGCCATGCAGGGCCAGCAGGCGCTTGCGCGCCTCTTCCGAAACCCAGGCAGACCAGATCTCGGGATGGCTTTTCAGAAAGATTTCGGCCTGCGCATCGGCCTTGCGGCGGTGCTCGGCCATGTCCATCATCATCCGGTTGAGGATGGCCGGCTCGAACTGGAGCTTTTCAAGCATCGCCACCAGGGCCGGGTGGGCCTGCCGGAACGGCGTCGAGACGGCCACCCCCAGCCGGGATACCGGAAAACCCGACACGCATCGTGTGGCCGCATCTCCTTGCAGGATCCTGTCCCAGCACGCCTGGTCGTGTGGCGGAAACTGGAGCGGCCGCATGTTGTACTTGGCCATCAGCCCGGAAGGCTGCCAGTAATAAAACAGGATCGGCTTGCGCTGCTCGAAAGCGGCCGAGATCTCGGCATCCAGTGCCGCACCGGTGCCGGGCAGCACATTGCTGTATTGCACAGCCAGGCCGGTATTCTTCAACAACCGGGTGTTGACGCCTTCGCAGATCCAGCCACTGGGACAATTGAGCAGGCGCGCCTTGCCGGGTTGCTCGGGGTTGGGAAAGAGGTGCGCATGGCGCGCCAGGTCATCCACTGTCTTGAGATCAGGATAAGCCTGCTGCACGTAATCGGGCACGTACCAGCCCTGCACCGCCCCCCCCTTCAGGGTATCGCCAACCACGGCCACCTTGCCCTCGCGCTCGGCTTTGGCCATCACCTCGGATCGCCCCACCCATTGCTCGGCAATCAGCTGGATGTCATCCTGCATCAGCGCCGTCTCGACCGTGGTGGTCGAGCCAGGCACGATTTCGGTGGCACAGCCGTAGCCATCGCGCAGGATCCGGTCGATGATGGCCGTGGTGATCTGACCGCTTTCCCAGTCGAGTCCGGCCAGACGGACCGGCTTGCCATTGCCGCAACCGGCATGGGCCACGCCAGCCATCAGCCAGACGAAGCAGGCCAGCATCAGTTTCGTCCACATGCGCTCATCTCCGTTGGCCGCGACCGATGCCTGCGCGCAGGGCAGGCGCAATCAGTCGCTGCGCGCTTCCCCGGCACTGCGATACAGCGCCCACTCTTCCACCACCTCGCCCCCGGGCAGGTGACAGTAGCCAACCTGCCCTCCTTCCTCGTCCCGGATCTCAAGCCTGCCACCGAGGCTCAGGCAATGAAGCGACGCGGGGTTGGCACTGCCCACTTCCTGCGGGCCGTCCTGCTGTTCCTGCCCATCGTTGACAGTACAAGCCGGCAGCGCAAGCGCTGCCGCCATCAGCAGCATGCTCTTCATGAATTTCTCCTGACAGCTTTCAGCCGCAGCTGCCCACCATGCCACACTGGGTGCAGTAATCACAACCATCCTTGCGAATCATTGCGTGCGCACCGCATTCGTTACACTTCTTGCCCGCCATCACACCGGGCGAGATGGCGCCGGCCGCCGGTTCGGCCACCTCCACCACCTTGGGCAGCTCCTCGGGGGCAAACAGCGAGGCCTGCACGGCCTCCTGGCGCGTGGCGATCAGGTTCTGGATGGCGTAGGCGATGGCCGCCACCTCGCTGTCGTGCCAGCGCGGCACGCGGGTGCCATCGGCCTTTTCGTAGGTGCCCAGCCTCACCGGGCCGCGATCCCAGCTGACCTTGCGCATGTCGGACAGTGCACGATCAAGGAATCCTCCCCGTGCCGCCAGGCTGAGCATCCGCATCGTTGCGGTGATCCACTGCTGCGACTCGCCACTCTGCCCCACCGGCATGAAGAACTCGATGGCCCGCTCGACATGCCCCCCATCGCCCGTTTCCACCGGCAGGAAGGACACGATCAGGTAGAGGCGCTGCTGGCCCTCGTGCGTCCAGTATTCGATCTTTTCGGCCACCGCCTGCAACGCCCCCTGCGGACGACGTTCGATCACCTTGCGCATCGGATCGACATCAGGCACGGCCGGTGACGGCTGGGCGACCGGGGCTTCCTCGGCCTTCGGCGCGGGGGTGGTCTCCAGCACGGCGCCCAGGATCAGGTTGGGACGATAGGTGGCCAGACCTTTCAGGCGTGCCTTCCACGCCTTCATGTACAGGTCCTTGAAATCCTCGTAGGGATAGTCGGCCGGCACGTTCACCGTCTTCGAGATCGAGGTGTCGATGTAGGGCTGCACCGCCTCCATCATCGCGATGTGTTCCTCGGCCGTCATCGCCAGCGCGTTGACGAAATAGTCGGGCAAGGCATTCACGTCGCCGCCCTGTGCCTTGTAGAGGCGCCAGGCGTGGTCCTCGACCTGATACTCGCTCCGGCTGCCGTCGGCCTCGCGCTTCTTGCGGGTGTAGGTCCAGGAAAACGGGGGCTCGATGCCGTTGCTGGCGTTGTCGGCAAAAGCCAGGCTGACGGTGCCGGTGGGCGCAATCGACAGCAAATGACTGTTGCGGATGCCGTACTTGCGGATGTCGGCCTTGATGTCGTCCGGCAGGCGGCTGGCAAAGCTGCCTTCACCGCGCTTGCTGCCCTTGGCCAGGTACTTGTCGGCATCGAACAGCGGGAAGGCACCCTTCTCCCTGGCCAGCCCGACCGACGCACGGTAGGCGGCATTGCGCATCGCCTCGGCAATGCGGGTGGCCATCTCGCGGCCTTCGGCCCGGTCGTAACGCAGCTTGAGCATGGCCAGCGTGTTGCCCAGACCGGTAAAGCCCACGCCGATGCGACGCTTGGCGGCACTCTCGGCCTGCTGCTTGTCGAGCGGCCAGAAGGTGACATCCAGCACGTTGTCCAGGGCCCGCACCTGAATGGCCACCACTTCCTCGAATGCCTTGAAGTCAAACGAAGGTTTGCCCCCCATGCCAAAGGCATGGCGCACGAAGCGGGTGAGGATGATCGGGCCGAGGTCGCAACAGCCATAGGGCGGCAGTGGCTGCTCGCCACAGGGGTTGGTGGCCTCGATGCCTTCGACATAATTCAGATTGTTGTCGCGGCCGATCGCATCCAGGAACAGGATGCCCGGCTCGGCAAAATCGTAGGTGGACTTCATGATCGTGTCCCACAGTTCGCGGGCACGCATCGTCCGGTAAACCCACTTGCCATCCTCGCGCTGATGGGCACCGGCTTCCATGAAGCGGCGGCCGGGACGGGCCTTGTGCACCAGTGACCACGCGGCATCGTCCTGCACCGCCTTCATGAAATCGTCGGTCACACCCACCGACACGTTGAAGTTGTTCCAGCGGCCGGGGGTGCGCTTGGCGGTGATGAAGTCGAGCACATCCGGGTGGTCGATGCGCAGCACGCCCATCTGCGCACCGCGCCGGCTGCCGGCACTTTCGACGGTGGCGCAGCTCTGGTCGAAGACATTGATGTAGCTGCACGGACCGGACGCGATCGAATGCGTGCCCTTGACCTCGGCACCGTTGGGACGGATGCGGGAGAAATCGTAGCCAACACCCCCACCGCGACGCATGGTTTCGGCCGCCTCGCGCAGCGCCTCGTAGATGCCGGGGTAGCCATCGTCATCGTAGCCCTGGATACAGTCGCCCACCGGCTGCACGAAACAGTTGATGAGCGTGGCCTGGATGTCGGTACCGGCCGCACTCATGATCCGGCCAGCACCGATCGCACCGGCCTGAAGGTTCTGCAGGAACTTCTGCTCCCATTCGGCGCGGACCTCTTCCTTCTCGACCGAGGCCAGTGCCCGGGCAACACGGGCGAACAGGTCGGCCTCGGTCCGTTCACCCTGCTTCAGGTATTTTTCGGCCAGCACGTCCTGGCTGATCGGCTGAACGGGCAAGGCGGACGAGGTGGCAGCGGGGAGGAGATCTCGTTTCATCAGGGGAATCGATGGAATCAGTCAGACAGGGAGGCGGCGACGGAGCCAGGCAACCGGACACGACCGGGCCAGAACCATGAAGGAGGTGTGGCAGGAGTCGGCATCGCCATGGGGGCAACGGACGGCGGCCGGGCAACAGACTGCAGCCAGACATCGCCGGAACGGTACATACAGTGCCGCCAATGAAGGCAAAACACTAGCGATCGGGTTCATGAGGAAGGATTGTAAGCCCGAGAACGGGCCCGGCGCACATGGCAAAGGGTAAAAAAACCCTGCACCTCACGCCCCGGGGCCCTGCCCCGCCCCCCGACGCGGGACGATGCCATGCGTCGATCCAGTGCCCATGCCGCCCGGCAGGTGATTGGGCACCCACATGGGCTTTTGTGACAAAAAGCAACAGCCCCATCCGCCCTCGTCAGGACGTGGCCTGGCGCCCCCACCTGCTGGCGCATGCCCGCAACACGTCCTGCCTGCAGGGGGCAGGGATGCCTTATGGACGGCCCTGTTCCAGTACCCAGCGGGCCAGGGTTTCCAGGTCGGCCTGACTGATGTCCGGTTGTGGCGGCATCGGCACGGCCCCCCAGCGCCCGCTCCCCCCATCGCGGATGTGCGCCATCAGCTGTTGCAGCGCGTCGGCCTGGCCGGCGTATCTCCCGGCCACATCGCGGAAGGCGGGCCCCACCACCTTTTTGTCGACCTGGTGACAGGCGGTACAGGCATTTTCTTCGAGCAGGGCCTGCGCATCGGCCGGCGCCTGCTTGCCCCCGGCCTGCCCCGCGGCGGCCTTCTGTTCGTCCCGCTGTTTCAGCACGGCCGCCAGGCGCTCGTCGTGCCTGCTGCGATCGGCCCCGTAGACGTGGCTCAGATAGTCGGCGATCGGCTCGATGTCGGCTTCGGGAAAGCTTGCACCGAAGACATCGCGCATCTTCCTGACGGTGGCCACCCAGAAGGCATGGCTGGAGGTGCCGGGCTGGGTGGCCACGTAATGCGCGGAATGACAGGTCAGACAGTGGCGCTGGGCCAGTGCATGGCCGGGCAGCGGGCTGGCTGCATAGCTGGCGGTTTCGGGCGGCAGCTCGAACTCGGCAGCACGTGCGGGAGCATGGCCCAGCAGGCCTGCGCACAGGGCGGCCAGCACCAGCGGGCGCAGGGGCACGACACAGGAACGGAAAGACACGATCATGACGGGAATCCAGGCAGAAGGTCGAGCGGATCCGGTGGGCACACCGGGCAGGAAGCAGGCGGTTGCGCCCTGCGCCAACGGCACACGGCAGCGTGCCTGCTCCGGGTACGGCAACGGTCAGACAGCGTCGAGGAGGGTGGTCTCGATGGCGTTGTAGCGATAGCCCGCCGGGTTCCAGCGCGCCTCGACGGGTTGCGTATCACCCTGACGGCTGGTGGCACGCACCTGCACCTGAAAGCGCCCCTTGCCCGGCGTGAACGGCAGCGTCCATTCACGGAACGAGTAGCGGCCCAGATCCTTGCCCAGCGTGGCCTCGCGCCAGTGCCTGCCCCCATCGGCAGAGACCTCGACACGACGGATGCCGCTGCCGCCATCAAAGGCGATGCCCCGCAGCACGGTTGGCTTGCCGGCCGGCAGCTGGCTGCCATCCAGGTGGCTGGTGAGGAAGGCGCGCACCGTGAACCGGGCAATCGGCGTCGTCTTCGCGGGTTTCTGGCCCTCTGGCACGCAGCCGCAGTCGTTGTCGGGCAGGCGGTAGGCCTTGGCCATCCAGAAGCCCTCATAGGCCTTGTCGAGCACCTGGATGTCGGACAGGTGCTTGATCCAGTAGGTGCCGTAATGCCCCGGAACCACCAGCCGCAGGGGATAGCCGTTGAGCCACGGCAGGTCTTCGCCGTTCAGCCCCCAGGCCAGCATCACCTCGCCGTCCAGCGCCTGCTCGATTGGCAGGGCCTTGATGAAATCAGGACCGGGGCCAACCGGCGGTTTGTCCAGACCATTGAAACTGACCTGCACCGCACCGGGCCTGATGCCGGCCTTTTCGAGCACCGCACGCAACGGCACCCCCTGCCAGCGGCCGTTGCCCATCAGCCCATGCGAAGCCTGCCCGCCCCCGACCCGCGGATTGAAATGGCCACGGCTGTTGCCCGAGCACTGATGCACGGCGACGACCTCGACCGGCTCTGCCATCGCCTTGATCTCGGCCAGCGACAGCCGCAACGGCGTGCCGACATGGCCACCGATGTCGAGACGGTAGGTGTCGGGATCGATGTGGGTAGGGATGCTGCTCCAGTGATAACGCACAAAGAAGGCATCGCTGGGCGTGATGATGCCTTCGTTGTACACCGAAAACGGCGTTTCGAGCTGCGGCGGACGCTGGGTGAGCAGCAACAGCGGGCGCTTCTGCGGAAAACGCACCAGCTCGCGCCGGCCGTTCTCGAAGGGCAGATCGACGAAGGAGCCCCCCTGGCCACCTGCCTCTCCCCCCATGGCCGGCGCAGCCGCACCCTGAGCGCCCACCCGCAACGATGAGGCAGAGGCCACGGCCGCCATCGACGCCTGGAGCATCAGACGGCGACGTGCCTGACCATGACGCGTTGCGGCAAAGCTGCCAGCCCGCCCGTCGGCGGAAGAATGTTGGTTCACGTGTGTCTCCTCAGGCGATGTCGCCCTTTCATTTTGCTGAGGAGCGTAACAAGAAGGGGCAGGATGACGCCAGCCGGCAGCGCTGCGGATAACCCTGATGAAGGTGCAGGAATTTACGCTCTTTATCGCTTGTGACGAAGCGGTTTGCGCCCGGCTTGCCCGCTCACTTCTGCACGCGTGAGGCCAGCAGCGTGGCCAGAATCAGCAGCACCGCCCCCGCCAGCATGCGCAGCGAGGGTTGCTCGCCAAACAGCCACCACGCACAGGCGATGGCATAGACCGGCTCCAGTGCGACGATCACCCCCACCTGACGGGCATCGAGTCCGGCCAGGCTGCGCACGAACAGATAATGGGCCAGCCCGGTGCACAGGGTGCCCAGCAGCAGCAGAAAGACCCCGTCGCGCGGCGTGAGCGCCGCCACGCCCGGCCAGGCGAAGGGCAGCACCAGCACCGCCACCACCAGGTTCTGCCAGAATGCCACCTGAAAGCCGTCGATGCCGCGCGAGCCGCGACGGTTGATGACGGCCAGCACGGCAAAGCTGAGGCCCGCCACCAGGCCCCACAACAGCCCCAGGGTGCCGCGATCGACAAAGCTGAAGGACGGCGTGACCAGCACCAGCCCCACCGAGACCAGCACCAGCAGCGCCTGCTCGGCACGGCCGATGCGCTCGCGGAAGACACCGGCATCGATCAGGGCGATGAAGGCCGGAAAGCTGGCAAAACCCAGCGCGGCCACCGCGACCCCACCTGTCTTGACGGCAAGAAAGAAGCTGACCCAGTGCGCGGCCAGCACGCTGCCGCTGACCAGCAGGATGCGCAGCCGCCGGGCATCGAGTGTGCGGAACAGCGGCCGCTTCAGGTAACGGGCAAAGGCCGCCAGGGCCAGCACGGCAAAGGCTGCACGGCCACCGGTGATGAGGCCGGCATCGGCCTGGATGAGGGCACCGAAGATGCTGGAAAGGCCAAAGAGGACGGCGGCCACGTGGGCAGCCAGCAGCGCCCTGGCACGCGCCCCGGCAGCAGCGTGTGGCGAAGGGGATGGGGGATTCATGCCGGCGGCGGCCAGCAGGCCGGAAGGAAACTGGAGCGGGCGACGAGCCTCGAACTCGCGACCTCAGGCTTGGGAAGCCGGCGCTCTACCAACTGAGCTACGCCCGCACGCGGTGGATTGTACGCGCTTTCCGGCCCGATGGGGAGCCATGCCTTCATCACGACAACACCGGGCCATCCATGCCGCATGCAGGGCCGCGCCGCGCCGCCAGACATCGCGGCGGCGCATCGCCTGAACACCCCCTTCCGCCCCACTTGTCCCATGTCCCGTGT
>JAUNLD010000008.1 GCA_030532425.1 Lautropia sp.
GATCAACTTATGGGAGGACTTTCACCTCCAGGAGTGCGCCCGTGCCGGGCGCACACAAAAATGCCGGGGTACCCCACAGGAGCAACCCGGCATCCCCGATCATGGTCGATGATGGCGCGCCACACGGGCACGGCCATCACGACCCCTGCATCAGGCGATCAGCGCGAACGCAGCACGCCGTTCTCGTCAGCGATGATGATCTCGACACGACGGTTCATCGCACGGCCCTGTTCGGTGGCATTGGTGGCCACCGGAAAATCCTTGCCATAGCCCTCGGCCGTCATCCGTTCGGCGGCGATGCCCCGGCGCATCAGTGCATCACGCACGGTGACGGCACGACGCTCGGACAGTTTCTGGTTGTAGTGCGCGGTGCCGATGCTGTCGGTATAACCCTCGATGCGCAGCTGGCGATCGGGATTCTCGCGAAGGAACTGGGCCAGCTTGTCCAGACGCGGACGCGAGGCCGGCAGCAGGCTTTCCTTGCCGAAGGCGAACAGCACGTCCCCCAGCGTCACCACCAGACCACGATCGGTCTTCTGGCCTTGCAGATCCTTCAGCTCGGCCTCGGCCTTGTCGGCACGGGCGTTGGCGCTGGCCACATCCTTGCGGGCGGCTTCCAGCTGCTGCGTGCGGGCCTGCAGGCGCAACCGGTCGGCCTTGCCACGCGTGTCCTGAAGCTTGGCATCGTTGGCCCGTGCGGTGGCCAGTGCCGTGGCGGTACTGGCCTGCTGGGTCGCCAGATAGGCCTGGTGCTCGGCTTCGACCTTGTCCTTGTCGTTGTTCCAGGCCTGGTCGGCGCGTGCCAGGCTGTCCTTGGCCGTCTTCAGCTCCAGCGCGGCACGGCGCGCCACTTCGGCATCAGCAGACGCCTTGTCGACAGCATTGCGGGCCTGCTCGACCACCGGGTTGGGCTGGGTGGATGCGCAGGCCGCCAGCAGCAGCACAGAGGCCAGCGAGGCAGCAACGGCCCCCTTGCGGGCCAGGGTCTTGTTCGTGGAGGCGGTCATGTATCGGGTCTCCCGGAGAAATGGGGGGTGGGCCACCGGCGCACAGCAGCCGGTGACACAGGTGTACGAAAAATCAGGGGAAGAACAGGCAACGCGCAGCGCGACAGACAGGCCGTGGCCCCACAGGGCCACGCACGCTGCCGGCCTCAGCGGACAACGTTCCTCAGCGGCGTGCACCCTGTTCAGTGCCCAGTTCGCTTTCCAGCGCGCTGATGCCGTCCTGCACTTCCTTCAGCGATTCGGCGCTACGGGCCTCGGCGCTCATGGCATCCGCCAGACGGGCATCGGCCCGGGCGGCTTCGGCCAGACGACGGGCTTCAGCGTTGTCACCCTTTTCAAGGGCGGCACGCGCGCGCTGCAACTTGTCCTTGGCCGATTGCAGTTGCAGCGGAGCCGCCTGCAAGGCACGCGGCGATGCACTCACGCGGCTGACGGTGGCATCAGCCAGCGCCATTTCCTCGCGGGGCACAGGGGTGCTGGCACACGCGGTCAGCAACAGGGCGGCGGCGCTCAGCGCGCCCCAGGCAGCCAGGGGGCGTCGCGTAGCGACGGAAATGGTCTTGCGAGTCATGCAGTCACTCCTTTGTCTTTCTGAAGAACCGGAAAAGGCAAGGCAAAAAGCCGGGAACGGTGCAGAGTACAGGATTGCGCGCCCAGCTTCCGCCATAACCTCACGATCCATAAGGAAAAACATCAGACAAGCATCAGTATCTCGTCCGGCAGCATGCCGGTCGGGAGCCGCTTGACCACCACCTGGTCCACCTCAAAGCCATTGTCATAAGACTCGATATAAGGCGCCTGGTTTGCGTTGTAGGGCGCCAGGCGGATCTCGCCCCCCTGGTTGGACGCCATGTCCCAATACACGTTGCGATAATCCGCTTCGGCAATCAGGTCGCCCACGGCCAGCGGTGCATCACGCCCGGCGATGCGCAACGCATCCAGCGTGCCGTTGCTGTCCTCGTGCTCGGTGATGCCCGTCACCTTGAAAAAAGGTGCCATGCGTCCTGTGCCCAGGAACAGATCCGAGTACTGAAAGAACAGCTGATAGGACACGTTCAGCAGCGTATTCTCTTCCACCTGAACGCGCTGCTGGCCCGCATCAGCAATGGGCAGGCCATCAGCTCCCAGCGCCTCGAAGGAAAAGAAGCCCCCGGTGTTTTGCGCCGCATCCCAGCTCAGCATCCCGAAATGCGCCGCCTCGACCGTGTCACCCACATCCAGCCAGACCGTCTGCCCGTCCTTCCGATAGGTAAGCGCCGACTCCTGATCCTTGCTGTCGCCGTTTTCGTGAATGTCCGTGATGCGGATGGCTGCCGGCGCACGGGCGTCATCGGTGCCGGCAAACAGCACCTTGTCCAGACCCAGCGCCTTGTTGTAGGAGGCCTTCACCGTCTCGGACGGGTTGGCATAGGCCGGTTTCGGCGAACTGGAAACAGTCGGCACCACATCGGCCACCGGTGCCCCCCCCGTTCCGTCACTCGTGGCACCCGTACCTGTACCCGTGCCAGTATCTGCACCTGTACCCGTACTCACACCCGCACCCGCACCTGTGCCCGTGCCCGTGCCAGTGCCAGTGCCAGTATCTGCACTTTCACCCGTACCTGTACCTGGCAGGGTGTCACCTGAGGCACCGGTCATCCGGGCAGCATCCGTCGCACCCCCAGCCGCCCCACTGCCGGCCAGCGCAGCACCGCCAGACGGGCCGCTGGCAGACGCACCCCCCAACCCACCTTCTGCGGCAGGCGCAACAGGCGTATCGGCACCGGCATGCGCATCGGCACGTGCCTCAGCTCCAGCCGCCACGCTCTCTGTCCTGTTCGCCGACAAATCATGCCGGGATTCGCTGCGCTCATCGCCACGGCTGGACGCATGGGCAGCTCCCACACCCAGCACAACGGCTCCCGCCACAAGCCCCACACCCATCAGCGACGACGAGGCCGCCGCAGCACCGGCACCCGCACTTCCCCCTTCCGCCGCAGACACCGTTGCCAGACCGGCAGAACCATCCACCCCCACTGGTTGCAAGCCGGTGGCCGGCATGGGCTCGGACTGCGCCCCGGTCGGCAGCCCCTTGTGCACGCGGGCAGCACCACCGTCGTCATCAGGCAGCGCGGCGCCGGGCGCACCCGCCGGCCAGAAAATCACTCCCTTGTCATCATCGTCCCGGGCAGCCGCTTCCGGCTGCTGCCCGGCTTCAGCATCCAGTGCCCCTTCACGGGCACGAAGCTTCTTCAGGGATTCAATACTGTTGCGGGGAAAGACAAAGGATTTCGGATCAAGCGGAGAGGACATGAGATGCCTTGAAAGAGAGACACACCACTGCCGCCAGGCCCCTATGTGGATTCATGCCGCATCATCGCGTGCATCCGCACCAGGGGACTGCATGACCATACGGCAGGCGCAAGAAAGCGCGGCACCATGCGCCAGGAGCCAGATCGATGCTCATGGACGTGCCGGACGCCAGCGCGTGTCGTGCACGCCCCGAGGGCCTTTCGCGAGAGCGAAAGAAGTGCATGACACACGCCAGGCAGCACGATAGGTGCAGCACGCTGGAGCTGCACCCTACTGCCGATACCCGGACTGATGCACGGGACTGGCGGAAAACGACGCCCCCTCGGCCACGGCTTCGTCAACCCTGCCTGCTGCCGCCCCCGCCCGTCCTGAGCGGCCAGCCGGCCGCTCACGCCGTCGATGCAGCCGGTTGCCCGGCCTGCGCCCCTCAGGCCGACTGGAACACCAGCCCCGCATGCTCGCGCATCGCGTGGAAACGGATCTTGGGCCAGCGCTCCTCGGCCACGTTCAGATCGCTGCGATACGTCACCATGAAGGTGGGTGCCTCGACCGAATCCCAGGCGATGCGGGCAGCGTTGGCATCGATGAACTTCTTCAGCTCGGCCGGGTCGTCAGAGGTGACCCAGCGCGCCATCTGGTAGCGGGCCGGCATCAGCCGGGCCTCGACCCCATATTCGGTCTTCAGACGGTGGATGACGACCTCGAACTGCAGCTGGCCGATCGCCCCCAGCAGCAACGAGCCGCCCAGCTGCGGCCGGAACACCTGGATCGCGCCCTCCTCGCCCAGCTGCGTGAGGCCCGTGCGCAACTGCTTGCTCTTCAACGGATCACGCAGCTCCACCGCCTGGAACAGTTCGGGTGCGAAGAAAGGCAGACCGGTGAACTGCAGCGTCTCGCCTTCGGTCAGCGTATCGCCCAGTTGCAGCACGCCGTGATTGGGCAGGCCGATGATGTCGCCCGGATAGGCATCCTCGACCAGCTCACGTCGCTGCGACAGGAAGGACATGACGTTCGTCGTGCGGAACTCCTTGCCGCTGCGTGACACCTTCAGCTTCATGCCACGCTCGAAGCGGCCGGAGGACACCCGCAGGAAGGCGATGCGATCCCGGTGGGCCGGGTCCATGTTCGCCTGGATCTTGAACACCACGCCCGTGAACTTCGGCTCGGTCGGCTCCACCATCCGCTGGATGGCCGGGCGCCCGCCGGGCGGCGGGGCCAGATCCACCAGCGCGTCGAGCACCTCGCGCACGCCGAAATTGTTGATGGCCGACCCGAAGAACACCGGCGTCTGCTTGCCGGCCAGGAAGGTCTCGCGGTCGAAGGGCTCGGAAGCACCGCTCACCAGCTCGATCTCGCCCTGAGCCTGCTCGTACTCGGCCCCGTAGCGCTCACGCGCCTCGGCATTGTCCAGCCCCTGCAGGATCTCGTCATCGTCCGAGGCCCGCTCCTGACCGGCGCGGAACACCCGCATCTGCTCCTTCTTCAGGTCGATGACCCCGGCGAAGCGCTTGCCCATCCCCACCGGCCAGGTGAAGGGGGCGGTCGGCATGCCCAGCGTCGTCTCGATCTCGTCGAGAATCTCCAGCGGCTCGCGCACCTCGCGGTCCATCTTGTTGATGAAGGTGATGATCGGCGTGTTGCGCGCCCGGCAGACCTCCAGCAGGCGCAGGGTCTGCGGCTCCACGCCATTGGCCGCGTCGATCACCATCAGCGCGGCATCGACCGCCGTCAGCACCCGGTAGGTGTCTTCCGAGAAGTCCTTGTGTCCGGGCGTATCGAGCAGGTTGATGACACAGTCACGGTATTCCATCTGCATCACCGAACTGGCCACGGAAATGCCGCGCTGCTTCTCGATCTCCATCCAGTCGGACGTGGCATGGCGCGAAGCCTTGCGCGCCTTCACGCTGCCGGCGATCTGGATCGCCCCTGCGTAGAGCAGCAGCTTCTCGGTGAGGGTGGTCTTGCCCGCGTCGGGGTGGGAAATGATGGCAAACGTCCGCCGGCGGCGGACTTCTTCAAGCTGTGTGGTCATGGGAGGGGATTTTAGAGCGTGTTATGGACTTATTTGCCCCCGCGCTGGCCCCAAAACCGCGTGCTGACAAGGCGCCACGGGCCGTCAAGGCGGGCTGCCTTGTCAAGCATGGCAACGCCGGCAGCGCACGGTTTCGGAGCCAGCCCTAAGGGAAAGCCCCTCCGGACGCGCAGCACTGCGTTGCCAAGTCCTTGAAGCCATTCAGGATTCTGCGGACTTGGCGCCTTGTTCTGCACGCCCGGAGGGGCTTTCGCGGGAGCGGACACGTCCATGATGCAGTATCAACCTTCCATCGGGTCATGCACATTGCATTTCCTCGATTTCGATCGTAAAATTGGTGCCAACAACACCCCCCAAGCCTAGGCCTGTGGTCTCCACAGTGACTGCTCAAACCGGGGGGTTACTTTTTTCTGGCATCAGACATGCGCTATGACAAACCCGCGCTCTCGATTGATGGCCAAGTGGAACGCCTGCGCGAACGTGGCATGGCGTTTTGTAACGAGCAGCGGGTCAAACATTATCTGACCCATATCGGCTACTACCGCCTCAGCGCCTATTGGCTGCCGTTCGAGCAGCAAGCCTCCGCCGGTCAGACCCGCAATCATCTGTTCCGCCCCGGCACCAGCTTTGAAGCCGTGCTGTCGCTGTACATATTCGACCGGAAGCTCCGTCTGCTGGTCATGGAAGCGCTGGAACGCATCGAGGTCTCGGTACGAACCCACTGGGCACATGCCTTGGCAATGAACCACGGCCCTCATGCCCATCTGCAATCACAGCTGTTCGATAGCCCCTGGCAACACACGCCAGGGACATTGCAAAAATGGCTGGCAATCTGGAAAGCAGTAGGGAAACGTTCATCAAGCACTATCGCAAACACTATGACGACCCCTTTCTCCCGCCAATCTGGGCCGTTGTTGAAACACTCAGTTTTGGGGAGCTTTCCCGCTGGTTCAAGGCCACGAAGGACATCCGGGCCAAAATGGATGTAGCCCGTCGCCTTGGCTTTCCAACCGCCGAGATTGCCGAAGGGGTGCTGCATGCCATCACCCCGGTTCGCAACATCTGCGCCCATCATGGCCGACTATGGAACCGGCGCTTGACCTTGCAGCTGCCACGCATCAAACGGCTTGCACCTCAGATGCAGATGGAAGCCCCGCGCCCGAGCAGCTGCGTCACCCAGCAGACCGGCACCGCTCACCCGGTCCCGCAGCAGTCCCACAGGCCGGCGCCTGAAAGACAGCATCAACCATCCCGCGCACTTTACAACTATCTGCTGGTGATGGCCCACATCATGAACCAGATCAGCCCTCGAAGCAGCTGGAAACAGCGTCTTCAAGACCTGGTTCAGACACGCACTGCGCAAGAGAAGGGGGCGATGGGCTTTCCTCCTGACTGGGAAAGCCAACCTGTCTGGGGACTCAAAGGTCCTGCTGATCCCGCCATCAACACGCCCCGAAGCATCACGCAGGGCCAGCAGTCTTGAGCACCTCCTTCTGACAGACCTCATGCTGGCGAAAACCCTCATGCACCGTGCCCCATCCAGCACGTGAACCTGCCGAGATTCGATCCAGACAAAGCCTCAGCGCGTCGCGCAGCACAGACCACGGCCAGGATTGGTAGAGCCATCCAACCAGAGAGCCAGGATCAAGCACACCCAAAGTGCACATCCTGCCACTGGCAAAAGTCCGAAACCGGACTATTATTGGTCCTGTTTCGGACCATATGTCTTCATCGTCCCTGCTGAATCCCGGCACAGGAGCCGCTCCGCCACGGCCATCTCTGCCAGATGCCGTGCCGGTCGGTGCCGCCTGCGCAGCGGGAGCACCGACAGCGGCCAAAGCAACCCACGCCAGACACTTTTCCTGTCTGACCCAACCCGTTCCGGACACCCCATGTCCCATCCCGGCCATCACGACAGCCCTGCCGGCGATCAAGGCACCGCCCAGGATCGCTATCTTTCACAAGACCCCGCCTTTCCGGCACGAACCATCGTCGGCACCCTGTTCATGGGCGCCTTCTTCGGTTATCTGAACGAAACCCTGCTGAACGTGGCGCTGACGCCGCTGATGCAGACCTTCGACATCGACCGCGCCCGTGTTCAGTGGCTGACCACGGGCTTTCTGCTGGTGATGGGCGGGCTGACGCCGATCACGGCCAGCATCATCCGCCACGCCTCCACCCGCACCGTCACGCTGGCCACGCTCGGGACCTTTCTGGTGGGCTCACTCATCTGCGCAGCAGCCGGCAGCTTCGAGACGCTGCTGGCCGGCAGGCTGGTGCAGGCCGCTTCGGCCGCCCTGATGGTGCCCCTGCTGATGAACGCGATCCTCACCATCTATCCACCCGAGAAACGTGGCCGCGCCATGGCGCTGGTGGCGATGATCTTCACGCTGGCCCCAGCCATCGGCCCGACGCTCTCGGGCATCATCGTCGACCATCTGGGATGGCGGGCGCTGTTCCTGTTCGCCCTGCCCTTCGTGCTGCTCGCGATGGGGTTGACCATGCGCCACCTGCGCGTGGATCTGGTGCCGGTGGACCGGCCCCACATCGACCTGCCCTCTGCCCTGCTCGCACCAGCCGGTTTTGGCGGCCTCGTCTATGCCGCCAGCGAATTTGCCTCGCTGTCGGCAGGCACCTTCGCACTGCTGCTGGCTGGCTCATTGCTGCTGATCGCCCTTTTCTGTCATCGACAGCTGCGACTGCAAACGCCCTTGCTGGATCTGCGCGCCTTCGCCGAGCCGCAGTTCCGACTGCCGGCCATCATCCTGGGCCTGAGCATCTTCGTGTTTCTGGGACTGGAGCTGCTGCTGCCGATGTACATGCAGCAGGTTCTGCTGTTCAGCGGCACCCTGACCGGGCTGGTACTGTTGCCCGCCAGCGTGGCCGAGGCCGTGACGGCACCGCTGGCCGGCATCCTGCTCGATCGCCGGGGCGGCCGCGCCGTGCTGCTGCCGGGCGCGCTGCTGATGGTGATCGGTCTGGGATTGCTGTGGTGGATGGCCCGCCCCGATGTCGGCGCGCTGCCGATGGCACTGGCCTTCGGCCTGTTCGGCGCGGCCGTGGCCTTCGCCATCACCGGCGAGACCCACGCGATGAACACCCTGCCACGGCCGCTGCACCCACACGGCACTGCCATCATCGCCACCATCAACCCGGTGGCCGGTGCGCTGGGCGCGGCCTTCTTCGTGGGCGCCACCGGCCTGGGCGAGCGCTGGTCGGATCAGCCCACCCCGGCACTGGCGATGCAGGATGGCATCACGCTGGCCTTCGGTCTGGCGGTGGTGATCGGCGTCGCGGTACTGATGCTGGCCACTCGCATCCGGCCCGTGGGCATCCAGGCGCCACCCCCGAAACCCTGAAGGTTGCCGAATGACCCATCCCGACACCCTGGCCCCAACCCCGATGGATCAGCTTGCCGAATCCATCGCACAGATCGACCAGCATTTCCAGCAATGGGCGCGCGATCAGGGCATCCCCTTCACCACACTGGCCGTGCTGCACACGATCAGCCAGCACGGACATTGCACCCAGGCGCAGGTCTGCAAGACCTGGCTGCTGCCCAAGCAGACGGTCTCCAGCATCTGCCGGCAACTGCTGACCCAGGGTCATGTGCAACTCGATCAGGGCAGCACCGACCGCCGGGAAAAGACCCTGTCCTTCACACCTGCTGGCGCCCAATGGGCCCGGCCCATCGTGGCGGCGCTGGAACAACTGGAACATCGGGTATTCGCCCGAATGGGCGAAGCAGACAGCCAGCAACTGCTCGCCCTGCTGCTGCGCTTCAACCGCCTGCTGGCAGAAGCGGTGGACGAAGACCGGCAAGCAGGCACGCAGACCATGCGCCAGACCCCTGCCCGGCGGTGAAGGCCCGACCGCGCGCGGCAAGACCGATATCAACAACCCCCGCTCAGAAAAAGCCCCATCTTCGCCGTGACGCTGTAACCGGAGGGACTTTCCTGTGGCATCAGCCGCCTGAACCATCACTTTGTGAAGGGTGACGTGCAGGCGAAAATCCTCATGCGCCGTGTGGCCCAGTCCAGCACCTCCGCCTTCCCGGGCAGGCCCGGATCAAAGCGCCTCGTCGAGCCGCTCCAGCGGCCGGGCCAGGCGCGTGCCCTTGGGCGTGACCACGAAGGGCCGCTCGACCAGCACCGGCAACTCGACCATCGCGGCGATGATCTCGTCCTCGCTGGCGTTGCGGGCCGCCAGCTCGGCACCTTCGGCCTGCTTCGTGCGCAGCGCCTCGCGAGCAGAAAGCCCGGCGGCCTTGAACAGTTCGCGCAACTGCCCGGCCGTCCAGCCGGCTTTCAGATAGGGCACGACGGTCGGCTCCACCCCCGTGGCACGGATCGCCTCCAGCGCCTTGCGCGAGGTGCTGCAGTTGGGGTTGTGGTAGATGATGAAATCGGACCGGACGGCAGTGCTCATGGCCTCTCCTGGCAACAGTGGTTATGCGCATCAACCGGGTCCACGGCACGCGGCCCCCCGCTGCCGGCAAACCGCTCCTCCCGGATCGCCAGCCGATGCGTATCGACATACGTTATCTTAGCGGCCCCGGTCCACCAGCCCTTCCATCCATCAAGTCCACCCTTGCGGGCCGCTGCCACCGGGAATCAACCCGCACCTTGACCTGCTGGCCGGATGTCCAGCTGTGCGATCCGCCAGATCGAGGTGGCCTGATCGGCCATCCACGCCTGACGGGCAGATATCCGGTCAGCCGACCATCCAGCATTTTCCTGGGCCAGTCGGCGCGTGACGGCAAATTCACTGCGTTCATACAGGACACGTTTGGCCGAATAGGGCTGATTGCCTGCCTCCCGGTTCATGGCCGATTCCAGCAGCGTCATATTGCCCAGCCGGTATACCAGGGCTTCGGCCTCATCCGGCTGAAAACCATCCCAGCGGTCATCGGCGTGCTGCGGCAGGACATGCTCGACACCGAACAGATCACTGCCAACGTTGAGATCCTTGCCCGACAGGTGCTTTTCCATTGCACACAGGATGAAACGCACTACCCGGTTGTTGCGACTGTCCGTCGTCCTGATGGACTTGTCTCCAAAGGCGGCCCTGAATGGACGGTCTTCCACGTAAATGGAACGCAGCCCTTGCAGCACATCGTGCAGCCCTCTCAATTCCCCCTTGGCCAAGCCTTGCGCAACCGTGTTGTAGGTCCGCTCCTGTTCGGCCGTGCCATAGGCACAGATGACGTTGTAGCGCAACGAAATCACCACCGTGGCCCGCAACAGTCCAGAAAACTCCTTTTCCTCCAGACTGCGACGCCCCGCCAGCAGCAAGGGGAAAGGCTGCCGCACACGAAAAGTCCGAAGGATGCGGGCATGCTCCCTGTCACACACGGACCAGTCCGATACATCAGGCGATGACAGGGCCAGCCAGGTATCCAGATCCTGGGCCAGTTCTCGCAGCAGGATGAACACCTGTTCTGGTGTCCTGATTTTGTGCCGGATCGTCTTGAACAGCTCGGCCTGCCGGGCAAAACCATGCCGACTGTTCCAGTGCGCCCGCAGGAAATCGGGAAAACTGTCCTCCTTGAGCCGGCCGACGATCTCTTCCCAGCGTGCCTCCAGGCTACGCAAATGATGATCGTCATTTCCCCCCTGGTCGAGCACGGAGAACAGGTAGTTCTTGAGCAGATCCGTCGACGACAACTGCACATCGCGGGCATTCAGGGTTTCAAAGACCTTATAGGCGTTCAGCTCATCGGTCACCGTAATCACGGTGAAAAACAGGCCATCACTGATACTCTCCACCAGCTGTGCCAGCCAGCGCCCTGGATCCGTTCCCCCCTCTGACTTCAGGTGCTGCCCGACCTTGCGCTCGAACCACTCGAATGCCTTGCGCAGCCGGTGCTCGGAGGCAAGCAGCGCATAGCGCGGCACCGGTTGCAGTTGCACCATGTGGTGCTGGTAATAGCCGTTGTTGTTGCGGTTGAGCGTCAGCTTGGAACGCACTTCCAGCGAAACCGGATCCAGATAGCCGACATAGGTCTGCC
This sequence comes from Lautropia sp., assembly GCA_030532425.1. Classification (GTDB taxonomy): domain Bacteria; phylum Pseudomonadota; class Gammaproteobacteria; order Burkholderiales; family Burkholderiaceae_E; genus Lautropia. The sequence continues at coordinate 11,342 of JAUNLD010000008.1, forward strand.
GGATCTGCGTCAAGCGCTGCGTATTGGCCTCGACATCGATGCCCTGATCGACCAGCCGTTGCAGGTTCTTCATGATGGCCAGTACGAGGATGCTCAGCGTGGTCAGGCGCTGCTGCCCGTCGATCACGTCGAAGCGACGGTCATCGGCCGACTGCAACACCAGATAGCCCATGTAGTGGGCACTTTCGCCACCTGGGGCCAGCACACTTCCGATATCGAGCCAGAGGTCTTCCCATTCGGATTCCTCCCAACTGTAATCGCGCTGGAATCGCGGAACCCGATAGGTGAGACCGTTGCCGATCAGCTTGCGAAAGGTGTTGTTCTGGGTCTTGAAATTTGTTGCAGCCATCGTCGGTCAGCCATGAAGCAGCATCTCGTGCAACGTTATCACGCTGCATGAAGCCGCACCAGAAAGCTGCACCGGGGGCCCACAACCTGCCGCCACCCGGCGATCTTCAGACACCCTGCGTCGACATCGCCTGCCCCATGCGCACGCTCTGGCCGGGCTGCCAGTCGGTGGGCAGCGGCGGCGCCCCTTCGGGAAACAGCATGACGACCGTGGACCCGAGCAGGAAGCGGCCCATTTCTGCGCCCCGGTCCAGGTGGACGGCCCTCTCGCCCTCGGCCGGATACTGCCAGTGGCAGACGCGGCCCGGCCGCGGCGGGTTGACCACCCCGTGCCACGTGGTGGCCATGCTGCCGACGACGGTGGCACCGACCAACACCAGCACCCATGGTCCCCACGGCCCCTCGAAGACACAGACCACACGCTCGTTGCGGGCAAACAGGCCCGGCACGCCGGCCACGGTGGCGGGGTTGACGGAATAGAGGCTGCCCGGCACATAGACCATCTGTTGCAGGCGGCCATCGCAGGGCATGTGGATGCGGTGGTAGTCGCGCGGACTCAGGTAGAGGGTGGCGAACTGGCCCTCACGGAAGCGCCGCGCCAGCGTGGCATCGCCAGCCAGCAGCGCGTGGGCAGTGTAGTGATGGCCCTTGGCCTGGAAGATCCGGCCATCGTCGATGGCACCCACCTGGCTGACGGCACCATCCACCGGGCAGACCAGGGCGCTGTCGGCCAGCGGCCGCACGCCAGGACGCAGGGCCCGGCTGAAAAAGTCATTGAAGCTGCGATAAGCGGCCGGATCAGAGACCTCGGCCTCGCTCATGTCGACGCCATAATGGCGGATGAAGCACTCGATCAGCAGACGGGTCAGCGCCCCCCCTGGATGGCGAGCCACGGCACCGGCAGCTCGGGTCAGAGCCAGCTTGGGCAGCAGATGCTGTAGCGCAACAAAAAAACTCATGAAGACAGGTCGTCCGTTCGGTCGGGGCTGGCCCAGGAAGCTGCCGGCGCCGAGGCAGGGCGTGCCGGCATGTCGGGCTGGGCAGCCGGCCGGAAGCGCGGCGTGCAGATGGCCAGAAAGACCAGGTCGGTCTCGCCGATGTTGGTGATGCGGCGGGAGAAGGCCGGCGGGATCACCACCACATCACCTTCTTCGAGGGCCGAGATGGTGTGGTCGCCCTCGGTGAAGGCCCGCGTGGGCCCCACCAGCTCGATGCGCCCCTGCCCCTCCAGCACCACATAACGTTCGCAAATGTTCTCCAGACGGCGCAGGCGCGTCTCGGCGCCCGGCTGAACCCGGATGCGGGTGATCGACAGATCGTTGTCGGCCGGATCGTTCAGCCAGTCGCTCAGGAAGCACCCCGGCTCGATGCCGGATTCGGTACGGTCATCATCGCGCAGGATCAACGGCTTGGGCACGGGAGCTGCTGCGTCAGTCTGGGCCATGTGGGAACACTCCTCTCCTCGGTCGGCAAAACCCGGCCTGCTGGCATGGTCGCGCGGGCTAACGGCACGCTGGCGGGCCATGGGACAACAGCGGTCCGACGACCAACATCCGTCAAGCAGCGTGCATGATGGGCAATGTGCGGGAATGCTACCGCCCCTCGTGTCGATCCCGACGTTTCCTTTGCTTACAAACCGGCAAATGACGCAAAAAACATACAGATTGCGTTGACCAGTCATCGCCCGTCATCGCCCAGACAGGGGGCTCCACCTCGTCTCGCCCCGCTTCAGGTCGCATGCTGACAGCCATCTGATGGCCTGCCGCCTGTCCGCCCCGATCACCATGATCGCGGCGGCTACCCGGCATGCCACCCCACTTTCTTCATGGAACTGCTATCGTGCGCGTGTTTGGACTGACGCTCAAGCCGCTGGCGCAATGGCCCCGCCATGCGCTGATGATTACCTGGTCGTGCTGTCTGCTGGTGCTGCTGGTGATGGCCCTGGAGCAGACCGGGGATAGCACAGCCCGTCACGAGCAGACACCGCTGGTCCTGCTGGTGCAATCGCTGGCGCTGCTGCCGGTGATCGGGCTGTTGCACTGCACCTTTCTTGATCCATACGCCCCGCAAACGGCCCAGCTGAGTCAACGTTCGTGGCTGCTGCGCGTCGTGCCGCCGCTGGCGATCGTGCTGAGTGTGGCCATTGCCTTCCTGCCCGAGCTGTATGCCCGCATCGATGCCTCGGTGATCGTCGGCATCCTGTCGCTGACGCTGGTGAGCCGGGCCGTGGCGACGCTGCGCCAGCACGCCGATGCCGAAGGCCGCCTGGCCGCTGCTGCCGCCACGGTGTGCATGCTGGTGCTGGTGCTCAGCTTCGTGCAGACACACTGGTCGCTGCAACTGGTTCCCCTCAACGTCCTGAAGGCGGGCGCCGGCCTGGGTCTGATGAGCTGGGTCGGGGCAACCTTTCTGCAGGCGGCCCGCCGCGAACGCGCCCTGCGCCAGAATCTGGTGCAATTCGATCATGCCGCCCGTGCCCTGCACCGCATCTACAACACCTCCCCGGTCGCACTGCTGAGCCTGGACGCCGATTCGCACATCCAGCGCTGGAATCAGCGCGCAGCCGATGCCTTCGGCCCCGATCTGAACCGCCAGCCACCACCGCACATCTTTGCGCTGCTGGGCGAATCGGTGGGGCAGATGCTGCTGAGCGACCTGAAGAAAACGGGCTCCCATCACAGCGAGCTGACGCTGAGCCGCAACGGCCAGGAACGTGTCTGGGTGCTGGAGGCGGCCATCCGCGATGGCGGGGGCTGCGAGATCGGCATGCACGAGGTGACGGCCCACGCCCGCCGCGCCGCCACCTTTCAGGAGATTGCCGAGCATGACACCCTGACCGGCCTGCCCAATCTGGTGGGATTGCGCCGGCTGCTGGGCAAACAGCTGATGCAGATGCGCAGCAGCACCCCCCTGAGCTGCATCTACGTCGACATCCAGGAGTTCAACGACATCAACCGGGTGTTTGGCCGCCATGCCGGCGATGCCGTGCTGCGTGCCGTCAGCCAGCACCTGCAAAAACTGGCTCCGTCTCCCGCCGTGGTCGGGCGGGTGCGCGACGATCATTTTCTGGTGATCCTGCCGGGCAGCGAACTGACACTGACGCGTGCCCAGGCCGGCATGCTGCTCGAATCACTGACGCGCACGCCGATTGACCATCAGGGCATGTCGATCAACATCCAGGTCTGTATCGGTGCGGTCGAGAGCGTGGCCAGCATCAGTGCCGACCGCCTGATCGAATCGGCCCAGCTGGCTTGCGAACTGTCCAGGGCCGAGGCGGCCCCTCACCCCTATGCGGTGATGGCCGACAGCCCGGCACTGGTCGACCCGGACATTCAGGAGCGCTTTGGCAAGAACCTGCGCAACACGCTGGGCGATCTGCAGATCCGCCTGCACGCCAAGGCCGTCACCTCGCTGAAGCAGGACGTGCCGGTGCATTCGCTGACGGTGGTGCCGCGCCTGCTGGCCAGCAGCGGCCAGCTGCAATCCACCAGCCGGCTGCAGAAGGCGGCTGCGCGTCAGGGTGCCTCGGCCGCGCTCGACCGGCTGCTGCTGACCCGCATCCTGGAGGCGATGAACACCCAGCCGTGGACACTGCCGGCCAATGGCGTGCTGATCTTCCGGCTGAATACCCTGTCGCTGGCCGAGCCGGGCTTCACCGGCAACCTGATCCGCCTGCTGGGCGTACAGGGCGACAACCGCTCGATGACGATCAACAGCCGGTTGTGCATCGAGCTGCCCTCACAGACGCTGGAATACGATCCCGAAGGCTCGCGTGCCTTCCTGAAGGATCTGCGGCTGATGTCGGTGCAGTCCGGAATCGACCTGACCGACTCCGAAGCCAATGAAATCCCGGTGCGCCAGCTGGCGCAGCTGCCGATCCGCCACGTGCGCCTGAACGGTCGGCAGTTTGCCGATCTGAGTACCAGCGCAGCCGCCCGCAAGGAAATCACGGCGATCCGCGCGCTCTACGAGACCCTGGGCATCCAGTGCCTGATCGATCAGGTGACGAATCCGCTCGATCTGCGCCCGCTACGCGAGCTGGGCGTCGATCTGGTGCAGGGCAGCGCCGTGTCGGCCATCCGCCCGCTGGAGCATGTGCTGGCAGGCCGCGAAGAGCAGTCGCTGCTGCCGATCGGCACGCTGATTCCGGTCTGATGCTGCGCCCCCCGGGCACACGATGACGCCAGCAGCCCGGCAGGCCATGCAGCGCCGGGGCGCACATGCGCCGGCCGGAGGCGATGCCGGAATGGGCAGCCATGCCCCCGGAACATGGACGGGAGCGCAGGCCTGCCGGACAGACGCTATTGCACCTCGATGCTGCGGCTCGCCTGCAACGAGAAATCGTCATCCCCCGTCCAGTGCAGCCTCAGCTCGCCACTGTGGCGGGCGATGAAGGTGAATTCGAGGTAAGGATTGCGCGCCATCGCCGAGCCGGGCTCCCATGCCATGATGAGGGCGTTTTCCGGGCCGAAGCGGGCCTCGAAGCGGGTGATGATGCGACGCGGGCGGATGTTGCCCTTCTCGTCCAGTCGCAACCCGGTTTCCATGTGATGACTGATCTGGGTGCGCACCCGCAGCACCTCGCCCGCCTTGGGCTTGAGGTTGCTGATCCAGATGCGCGGGGGCGTGGAAGCGGTACTCATGGTGTTCTGCTTGCGGGGTCTTTACATGCCGCAGCCGCTGGCGGCCACGGTGACGGCCTGACGGGCGGCCAGCACGCGACCGCTTTTCATGCGGGCCAGCGCGTGCAGCGTCTGTGATTGCGCCAGCCGCACCCGCACGGCCGCTTCGGCCGTACCGGCCAGCGGCGTGAAGAACAGCCGGCAGGCCAGCGGGATCGGGTTGCGCTCGGCCAGCAGGATCACTTCCTCGCACCAGTCCTGGCCGGTGATCGGCAGCGTGATGCGGATGCGCACCGGCACCGCACTGGGATTGTCGGCCAGCGTCGGCACCTCCAGCATCAACCCTTCGGCCTGGGGGGTGGCATGACCCACAAAGGTGGTCATCGCGGCCTGAAAGGCTGCCGGGTTGGGCAGCAGCAGCTGCGCCTGGCGTGCGGCCAGATCCGCCTGCTGCGCCAGTGCCTGTAGCGGCACGCCGATGGCCGAGCCGGCCACGGCTGCTCCGGCTGCCAGCAGACCACGCCGGCGGAGGGCGGATCGGGGCGCGGCCAGCGGCCCGCCCTCCGGGGCGGCATGGCCGGAGGCAGGCTGCGATGCCCGGTCTGCCCCTGCCGGGACAAGGCCGGACGCGGACCGGGCGGATTGCTCGGGAAGGTGGTTCATGAGGGCTGCTTCCTCTTGTCTTGATCTGAAGAAATATGCGTGCCAGATTCAGGCCCGGCTGGCTCAGATGGCCAGAAAGTCCTTGAAGCGGGTGTCGATCCAGGCAAAGTCCTCCTGCACCAGATCGGCCGACCGCACGTCGACATCGACCTGGTTCTGCACGATCTGTCCGCTGACATCCACTTCATAATCGAACAGCACCGAAATCGCTTCCTGGGGTTCGGTGTTGACCATCATGTAGCAGAGATTGTCGGGCAGGATCGGGGTCACCTCCTTGCCGGCGATGCGCTGCGAGAGGTTTCTGGCCACGATCCTGCCGATGGCATGGGCCACGTGCGCGCTCTTGGGATAGTGGCCAAACTGATCGGAGATGTGCCCCATGCAATCACCCACCACATAGACGCGATCATCATCGCGGACATGGAACAGGCGCGGGTGGATGTCGGCCCAGCCGGTCGGCTTGCCCTTGGCATCGCGGCCGATGACACCGGCACGCCAGACCAGATCGGCCGCCTGGTGGGGTGGCATCAGGATCGCCTCATCAAAATCGAAATCGCCCGCCGCGGTGCTGACGCGCCGCCGGTACGGATCGACCTGGCGCACACCGGCATTGGGCACATGAGTGATGATGTCGGGGTACAGCTCCTCGAAAGCCTGCTGGTAGCCGACACTGATGGGGGCGATGCGCGGCTTGGGATCGAGGATGACGACCTTGCCGGGGATCTTGTTGCGCTTGAAATGGGCGGCGATCAGGCAGGCACGTTCGTAGGGCGAGGGCGGGCAGCGATGCGGGGGCGGCGGCATCGTCATCACCAGCGTGCCCCCCTTGAAGTCATGCACGCGGCGCTTGAGCGACAGCATCTCGCGATTGGGCAGGTAGGCACTGCCGTAGTGGATGCGGGTGTGCTCGATGGTACGCACGTCGTTGCCGAACCAGGCGTCGAAGGCGTCGCGGATACCGCCCGACAGGATCAGGTAGTCGTAATCGAGCCAGCCGGCCGAGGTCTGCACCCGGCGCTTGTCGCGCTCGAAGGCCATCACCTCGGCCTGCACCAGCGTATAGCCGTACTCGCGGGCCGGGCGCTGCATGTCGCGGTTGACGAAATCCGTGCCGACAATGTCGATCAGCCACTTGTTGCTCATCGGGCCGGACCAGAAGGTGGGATGGCGCTCGACGACGATGACCTCGGCCTGGGGCGCCCATTCGCGCAGATGACGGGCGGCCGTCAGCCCACCCCAGCCGCCCCCGCAGATGAGGATGCGGGGCCCCTTGCCCCGGCGCGGCAGAAAGCTCTCGCGGGCATCGATCGGCGCAGGGCCGGCACTGGCCACGGACGGCAGGGCACCGGCTGCAGCCAGTGCCGGAAACAGGGAGATTGCTTGACGACGTTTCATCACATCGCTCCGTAATGGAAAGACAGAAAAGTTCAGCAGCGCTGCTGCCACTGGATGACGGCACCGGCACCAATGATGATGCCGGCCACGGCGGGCAGGCTGGCCAGCGCCAGTGTCGACAGGCCCGCCAGCCCCTGACCGATCGAGCAGCCCAGCGCCACCACCCCGCCAAAACCCATCAGTACGCCACCGACGGCCCCGGCCAGCATCGACGAGGCACGCTCGAAGCCCTCCAGCCGGAAGCTGCCCGTCACCACGGCCACCACCAGCGCCCCGGCCAGCACGCCCCCCACCAGCGCCACCCCCGGCGCCAGCTCGCGCCCCACGGCCAGTTGCAGGTACAGCCAGCTCTCGGCCACCGGGCTGATGAAGCTGAGCGAGGTCAGCGGACGTTCTTCGGCGGCAAAGGGATCGAGGCCGACATGGGCGCTGACCCACCAGCCCGCCGCCACCAGCAGGCCGATGACGATCGCCGCCGATGCCTGCAACGGCCGTTGCCGCAGGGCCGGCCGCCACAGCGCACAGGCCAGCAGCAACACCGCCGGTACCCCCACGGCCACCAGCTGCCCGGCCACGCCCGGCAGCCCGTGCGCCTGCACCCAGCCGGTGACGGATGCCTGAGGTGGCGTCATCAGCTTCCAGCCTTGCAGATACTGGCGAACCGGTGCCAGCACCCCGGTCATCGCCGCCTGGGCCGTCAGCCCCAGCCACAGCAGTACCCACAGCGGCCGCAGGTTGCCCCCGGCCACCAGCACCAGCGCCCGCGCGGCACAGGCCCGCGCCAGCGCCATGCCGATGCCGAACAGCAGTCCGCCCGCCAGCATGCCCAGGGGCGAGAACTGCGCGCGCATCGGCAGTGTGCGCGTCAGATCGAGCTGTCCGCTCAGCGCCAGCCCCTGCGTGGCCAGCAGCGCCACCGCCAATGCCAGCGCACAGGCCTGCAGTGCCGGAGCCACCGCCCGCTTGCCGGCCGGCGGTCGTTCCATCGCCTGCACCAGCCCGCGCAACAGGCAGAAACTGCCCAGCCGCGCCGCCACCCCAAAGCCAACGCCCAGCAGCACACTGGCCCAGATCAGCGTCATGAGCGCCCCTCGCCCGCGTTGAGGGTGGATGAGCGGCAGCTGGCCGCCGGCCAGGCCGGTGCCGTGGCCGCCATGCACCCCCGGAAGGGCTTGTGCAAAAGCTGACAGGAGCCTGATTTCGGCAGGCGCCGGCAGGCACAGACCCGGGATGCAGACATCGGCACCATGGTCAGCGGTCCCAGATGTCGGCACAGATGGCCTGGTACCAGGCCTCGCCATAGCGGGCCTCGGCAGCCCGGAAGGCGGCATCGGCCTGCATCGGGCTGACGCCACCGCCCTCGGCCTCGACGATCTGGCCCCGCTGCGGGTGGTAGACGCCCGCCACCGAGATGCCATAGCCGGTGTCGATCAGGCTGTAGCAGGTGTTGGCATAGCGCGCCTGGGTGCGTGGCCGGCCATTCAGGTCGGCCGCGATGACGGCAGCCGCCACCTTGGCCTGGGTGTTGGCCACAAAACCCGATTTGGGCATCGGCGCAGCCTGCGTGGCATCACCCAGCACGAAGACGTTCGGCACCTGGGTCGATTCGAAACTGTCGGGCTGCACCGGCACCCAGCCGCTGGCATCGGTCACACCGGCGCGCCCGGCAATCTGCCCGGCCTTCTGCGGTGGGATCACGTTGAGCACATCGGCCCGATGCACGGTGCCAAACAGCGACTCCACTTCCAGCCTGGCTGCATCGACCCGCTGGATCTGGCCATCATCCGACTGGCCGACCCATTCGATCATCTCGCCATAGCGTGCGCGCCAGCCCTGCTGGAACAGCCCCTGCTTGGAAAACCTGTCCTTGGCATCGAGCAGCAGGATCTTGCTGCGCGGTTTGTGCTGCCTGAAATAATGCGCCACCATCGCTGCCCGCTCGTAGGGGCCGGGCGGGCATCGGAACGGGTTCTCGGGGATCACCATCACGAAGGTGCCACCATCCTTCATCGCCCGCAGCTGCCGGTACAGCAGTTGCGTCTGCGGCCCGGCCTTCCAGGCATGTGGGGCACGCTGTGCGGCGGCCTGGTCATACCCGGGCAGCGCATCCCAGCGCATGTCGATGCCGGGCGACAGCACCAGCCGGTCCCAGCGCAAGTGGCTACCATCCGCAAGGCGCAACCGGCGTGCCACCGGGTCGACATCCTCGGCCCGCGCATGCAGCACGCGCACACCGGCGGCGCGCAGGCCATCGTAACCATGGCCGATGCTTTCCCAGCTGCGCAGCCCGGCCAGGTACAGATTGGAAAACGGGCAGGTGTAGAAGCGTCTTTCGGGTTCGACCAGCGTGACCTGCACCTGCGGTGCCAGCAGGCGCAGATAGCGTGCGGCCGTGGCCCCGCCAAAACCGCCCCCGACAACGACCACATGCGCCGAGGCCGCACCGGCCCGCACCAGGCCCGGTGGCATCAGCGCCAGGCTGCCCAGACCTGCCAGCCATTGCCGGCGGCTGATCTGCGGATCACTCATGACGCCCCGCCTGCAGGCCTGTCTTGCCGGCATCGGTAGCTGCGCCTGTCGGCGTCGCCGTTGCTGCAGCCGCGCTGCGAGGTTTCTTGCTGTTTGCCGGCACACCAGCCTGCATGCGGTCGCGCCCGGCCCCGAGATCGGTGCCCGCCTCTGCCGCCGCCGGCTGACGGGCAAACCACCGGGCCAGCGCCTGCAATTCGGCGGCATCATAGCCCTTCATCAGGCGCGGCATCACCGTGGCATCGGGCGCCGTGCCGGCCTGAAAGGCCTGCATGCGCGCCAGCAGCCGCTCGGCCGGCTGACCAAACAGCGACGGGATGCCAGATACAGGATGATCGACCGGGCCATGACAGTTGCTGCAGGCAGCCGCCAGCACCTCGGTGTCGGCAGGCGTCGGCGCACGCGGCCCGGCCGGCGACGCTGCGAACGCCTCAGCCGCCTCGGGGGGAGATGCCGCCGGCGGAGCGGCCAGAACCGGCAGCGCGATCGATGCGCACGCCAGCGCGGCGGCGCCGCGCGTGAGCGCCGGGCCGCACGAATTGAATGCAAGCATTACGAAGCTATCCTCAGGGATCCTTGAAATGGTTCCGGGTACCGGGGCACGACGCGGAACAGGACGCAGGACAAGCTGCCATTCTAGGCCAAAAAGTCCTGGGTGCCGGTGCGCCGGGTTCGCCGGCAGGCCCGGCCGTCGTCAGCCCTGGCCGGCCACCACCGCCAGCACGGCTTCGCCATAGGTATCGAGCTTGCGCTCGCCCACCCCGGGGATGGCGGCCAGCTCGTCGAGACTGGCCGGCATGTGCAGGGCGATCTCGTGCAGCGTGGCATCGTGAAAGATCACGTAGGCCGGCTTGCCACTGTCACGCGCCTGCTGGCTGCGCCAGGCGCGCAACCGGGCAAAGCAGTCGGCACTGGCCGGTTCCAGATCACGCGCCAGCGTGCTGGCGGCCGGCTTGCGGCTGCGACTGCGCCCCCGCACGGCCTCGGTGGGCTGACGCAGGCGCACCCGTTCTTCGCCCCTGAGCACGGGGCGTGCCGCCTCGGTCAGCGAAATGGTCTGGAAACGTTCGGCATCGATATGGATGTAGCCGGCGATGCCCAGCTGCCGCACCACCGAGCGCCACTGTTGCAGGCTCAGATCGGCCCCCACGCCAAAAAGCCCCAGCTGGTCGTGCCCCCGGCTGGTGACCTTCTCATTGGCCACGCCGCGCAGCACGTCGATCAGGTGCTGTGCGCCAAAGGCATGACCACTGGCACGGGTGCAGCGATAGACGCAGGAGAGGAACTTCTGCGCCAGCTCGGTGCCATCGATGGTGACCGGCGGTTGCAGGCAGTTGTCGCAATTGCCGCAAGGGGCCGCCTGCTCGCCAAAATAGGCCAGCAGCCGCACGCGCCGGCAATCGGTGGCCTCGCACAGGGCCAGCATCGCATCCAGCTTGCCGCTGGAAAGGCGCTTGAATTCTTCGCTGGCTTCCGAATCTTCGATGAATCGTCGCTGCTGGACAACATCGTTCAAGCCGTAGGCCATCCACGCCTCGGCCGCCAGCCCGTCACGGCCGGCACGGCCGGTTTCCTGGTAATAGGCCTCGATCGAGCGCGGCAGGTCGACGTGGGCCACGAAACGCACATCGGGTTTGTCGATGCCCATGCCGAAGGCGATGGTGGCCACGACGATCATGCCATCCTCGCGCTGGAAGGCATCCTGTACCTCGCTGCGCTCGGCCGCTTCCAGCCCGGCGTGATAAGCACGGGCGTTCATGCCCTCGGCACGCAGAAAGGCGGCCACCTCCTCGGTACGCTTGCGGCTGGCACAGTAGACGATGCCGGATTCATCGGCATGGCCATCGCGGATGAAATGGAGCAGCTGATGGCGCACGTCGCGCTTTTCGACGATGCGATAGCGGATGTTGGGGCGGTCGAAGCTGGTGAGAAACACCGGCGCATCGTCCAGCACCAGCCGGCTGGCAATCTCGCGCCGCGTCAGCTCATCGGCGGTGGCGGTGAGCGCGATGCGCGGCACCCCAGGAAAACGCCCGGCCAGGCGGCCCAGATCGATGTATTCGGGCCGGAAATCGTGCCCCCACTGCGAGACGCAGTGGGCCTCGTCGATGGCGATCAGTGCCAGCCGGCAGCGGTCGAGCATCGCCAGGCAGCGCTCGGTCAGCAGGCGCTCGGGCGCCACGTACAGCAGTTCCAGCCCGCCGCTGCGCAACTGGCGCTCGACCTCGCCAGCCTCGGCCGCACTGAGCGAGGAATTGAGATAGGCCGCCGCCACACCAGCTTCGCGCAGCGCCGCCACCTGATCCTGCATCAGGGCGATCAGGGGCGAGACGACGATGCCGGTACCCGCACGCATCAGCGCCGGAATCTGATAACACAGCGACTTGCCGCCCCCGGTGGGCATCAGCACCAGGGCGTTGCCTCCCGCGGCCACGTGCTCGATGATCTCCTGCTGCCGCCCGCGAAAATGCGGATAGCCAAAGACCTGATTCAGGACCTCAGAGGCCGTCGGGGAACTGGATGTGTGGGCGGAGTCGTGCAGCAAGGGCTTCTTCGGTCAGTACCCCCAGCCGGCGCTGCAGGCGCAGGCTGATGGCAGTGTATTCGAGGGGTGGTCGTCTGGGGAGCAGGTGGGCCGCTGCCGTCCGGGCCGCCAGCATCGCCTCATGAAAACCGGCGCCGATCAGCTTGAGCTTGCCCGGATAGGTGCAGACATCTCCCACGGCCAGGATACCCGGCACCGACGTGGCGCAGGTGGCAGGGTCTACGGGAATATAGCGTTTTTCCATCGGCACGCCACAATCGGCCAACGGCGCCAGTGTCGGGCCCAGCCCGTGACACAGCAGCAGCACATCCAGGGGCAGGGTGATCTCGTGGCCGTCGTCGGCATCGGCCACCACCAGCGCGCGCAACCGGCCGTCGGGTTCGGCGTCTTCCACCAGGCGCAGCGGCTGGCCCGTCACGCGCTGCAGGTGGCCCACCGCCTGCTGCTCGTCGATGGCACGCACCAGTGCAGGGTCGGTGGCGTAATGGCTGAAGCGCGCCCGCTTGTGCACCAGCGCCACGCGCGCCCCCACCCGGATCAGGTCCAGACACTGTTGCAGCGCCTCGTTGCCACCGCCCAGCACCACCACCTGCCGGCCCGCCATGTCGTCGGCCGGCACCGGCTGCTCGAACAGCTGGCGGCCACGATGGCGCCCGGCCCCCGGCAGATCGAGCGGCCGATGATGCCAGGCGCCGGCCCCCAGGGCCAGCACGACGATGCCGGCACGCCAGCGCATGCCACTGGCCGTGCGGATGTGGATGCGGCCATCGGCCAGCCGGGCCAGCTCGTTGACGGTCTGGTCGTAGTGCAGCCCGTGCTGAAAGGGCAGGAGCTGCGCCAGCAGCGCCGCCGCCAGCCCGGCCCCCGTGATGCGCCGGAAGCCGGGGATGTCGTACACCGCCTTGTCGGGATAGAGCATCCGGCACTGCCCGCCTGCCGCCGGCAGCGAATCGATGCCCTGCACCTTCAGGCCTGCCAGCCCCAGCTGAAACACCTGATACAGGCCAACCGGCCCCAGGCCGATGACGACGGCGTCGGTGTCGATGATCGACGGATTCATGTGCAAGCCATTCCGGAAAACCACGATCGCCGGCCAGGCGGGCCGGCTACCTCCGGATTCTAGAGCTGGAGCGTGTTGCAGGCGATAACTATGCAGGCAATGCGGTATTGGCAAATGGCTTAGCATTGCCGCTCTACGATGCGGGCTGCCGACCCGGTGCGGCTTGCCCTCCCTGCCACGGTGCCCATGGTCCTTCCATCACGAGACAACCGATGTCCCACGACATGCCAGCCAGCCTGCTGATGTTCGTTGACGAGCATCCGACCACGATGGTTGCCGACCTCTGGCGCCTGATGAACGAAGCCCCCGGCATGGGCTGCCACGCCGATTTCGACCTGATCGCCGAAAGCCTGCTGCGGGTGATCCTGTGTGAGGCGGTGCCCGAGCCGGTGCAGACAGCGGCACGCCAGTTCTGTCAGGCCTACACCGCGCACGCGCTGCGCGAACAGCTGACGGGCAGCACCCTGCCCCGGCCCCGCCTGCTGCACTGAAGGACGCGTCGTCAGCGCCGCAGCAGAATCAGCCCGCCAGCCCCCTCGCCGGGCTGCGGCGGCACGTGTTCGACCGGCCACTCCCATGCGCTGTCGGGAAACAGCTGGCGCAGGTCGCCCAGCGTGCAATGATAGGGTGGCCCCTGATCGGCCCGGCCTTTGGCCGGCTGCCATTCGGGTGCCTCGTACGCCCGGGTGGAGACCGGCGCGGCCGCCGGATGGGGATGAATGCGGTCGAGCACCACCAACAGGCGTCCGCCAGGCCGCAGCCAGCGGTGCAGGCAGCGCACATAGTCGGGCCAGCGCGTCGGGTGCAGGGCCACCAGACATTGCTGCTCGTACACGGCATCGAAGGCCACGGCGGGCTCGAAGCTGAACAGGTCGGTCTCCAGCACTTCGGCACGGACCACCTGGCGCCCCTGCGGCGAGGCAATCAGCTGGCGCAGCGCTTCACTGGCCTGGGCAACGGCAGCAGGCGTGTAATCGAGCCCCAGCACATCGAAGCCCCATTCAGCCAGCAGCACCACTTCCCGGCCCATGCCACAGCCGGGCACCAGTACACGGCGCAGCCGTGCGTCCGCATGGCCAGGGTCCGAGGACACGACGGGTGTCAGCTTGCCGGTGCGAATCCAGTGTTCGAGCTGGGGATGGGGACGTCCGAGATCCCAGCCAGTCTGACCGGCACGATAGCGTGCCTCCCAGAACGACAGGTCCGGTCCGTGAGTGGAAGGGGCAGTGCGGCTCATCTGGCAGGCACGAACGGGAAAATGAGCAGGGGAACAAATGGAAACGTGCCTAATGATAGCGTCAAGCTTGCCGACACGAACAGGGTGCACATCGTCAGGCGATGTGTCCTGATCGTGCAGGCGAGACACCAGGGAACGGCCACCGGCAAGGCCCGAATCACGGACCGGTGGCAGGCAGCAGGACAGGCTCAGTGGCCCACGCTGCGGGAGATGCTGACCGAGGTTTCGTTGACGATCGAGCCCACACCCGAGGAGCGGTAACCGGCCTGGGTGTCTTCCTGCCAGAACCAGCGCCGCGGGGCGGTGTCGGATTCGATCGACAGGTAGGTTTGCAGGTTGAGCTTGCAGAAGAAGTCGAGCGAGGTCAGCGAAGAAAAGAACGGGGTGAAACGGCGGTTGACTGCATCGGGATCGTCGCTGCGACGCCCTTCTGCCAGAGCGATCTGGATCGGCTCACCATCACCGCGGATTTCCAGCAAGCGCCCGCCCAGATGCTCGATGACCTGCGCGATCGAAGGGAACCGGCTCGGGTCATAGATTTCGAGCGGCGTACCCCGCTGACCCAGACCCCAGACACGGTACTCTGAATACCGCGCGCTTCTATCGACTTGTGGCATCAAATTACTCCTGATCCCGGCGCCAGGTACCCGTCACGCCACCGGCTGGCAGGCAGGCGGGTCTGTCCCTGACTGGTTGGAAGAACACGGCGTGAAGCCACCCGCCCGACATCTGCCGGACAGCGCGTTTGCCCGCCGCTCCCGCAATTAACGCACTAAATCGGACCGCCTGCGTACAACGATTACAAACGGTATCTCGCGCAACATTAACATTCATTTGCCTTTGCAGTGCGTTACCCGGCGCGAACTCCGGGGGCGTCTCCGAAATGCCACAAAACGCCGTACTGTCTCCTCAATTCCGGCGCCGGAAGCGGTAGATCGCCTGGGTTGCCCGTTTCACGGGGAAATATTTCACCAGCCGGCCTTCGGCCAGGAAGACCCGCTCCAGGATGTCCAGCCCGAGCCGCCGGGCCAGATCCTCGAAGTCGTGCGGGGTGGTCAGGTGCAGGTTGGGGGTGTTGAACCACTCATAGGGCATCTCCCGCGTGACGGGCATGCGCCCGCGCAGGATGGACCAGACGTGAAACCAGTGGCCAAAGTTGGGAAAGGAGACGATGCCCTCGCCCGCCACCCGGCTCATGTCGTCCAGCACCATCTCGGTGCGCTTGGTGGCCTGCAGCGCCATCGACAGCACGACCACATCGAAATGGCCGCCCCGGAACATCTCCAGCCCATCCTCGATGTTGCGCTGGACGACATCGACCCCACGGCGGGCGCAGGCCAGCACCTCGGCATCGTCGATCTCGACGCCATACCCGTGGCAGTTCTTGACGCGGGACAGGTAGGCCAGCAACGCCCCGTCACCACACCCGAGATCGAGCACATTGGCACCAGGCGGGATCCAGTCGGCAATGACGGCCAGGTCGGCCCGCAGTTCCTGAATATCGGCAGACATCGGTGGCTCAGTTGATCTGTGCATGAATGCGGTCGAAATAGCTGCGCACCAGCGCGTGATAGCGCGGGTCGTCCAGCAGGAAGGCATCGTGGCCGTGCGGCGCGTCGATCTCGGCGTAGGTGACCGGGCGGCGGTTGGCCAGCAGGGCCTTGACGATCTCGTGGCTGCGCTCGGGCGAGAAGCGCCAGTCGGTGGTGAAGGACACGACCAGGAAATTGCAGGTGGCCGGCGCCAGCGCCTTCACCAGATCGCCATCGAAGGCCCGGGCCGGATCAAAATAATCGAGGGCGCGGGTGATGAGCAGATAGGTGTTGGCGTCGAAGTAGGTGGAGAACTTTTCTCCCTGATAGCGCAGATAGCTCTCGATCTCGAACTCGACGTCGAAGGAAAAGGCGTAGTGACCGTGCTTGAGCAGGCGACCGAACTTGGCCGCCATCGAATCATCCGACAGGTAGGTGATGTGGCCCAGCATCCGCGCCACCTGCAGGCCACGCCCCGGCACCGTGCCGTAATCGTAAAAACGCCCTGCATGGAAATCCGGATCGGTCAGGATCGCCCGGCGCGCCACCTCGTTGAAGGCGATGTTCTGGGTCGAGAGCCGCGGCGCGGTGGCGATGGCCGCACAATAGGCCAGCCGCTCGGGGTAGAGATAGCTCCAGGCCAGCGCCTGCATGCCGCCCAGCGAGCCCCCCATCACCGCCGCAAAGCGCTCGATGCCCAGCACATCGGCCAGCCGCGCCTGACTGTGCACCCAGTCTTCGACGGTGATGACCGGAAAGCTCGGCCCATAGGCACGCCCGGTGGCAGGATCGATCGACATCGGCCCGGTCGAGCCAAAACAGCTGCCCAGGTTGTTGACGCCGATCACGAAGAAGCGGTCGGTATCCACCGGCTTGCCCGGCCCGACCATGTTCGACCACCAGCCGTGATCGTCCGCCGTACCTGCCGTCAGCCCGGCCACATGGTGCGAAGCATTGAGCGCGTGACAGATCAGCACCGCGTTGCTGCGATCGGCATTGAGCGTGCCATAGGTTTCATAGACCAGCTCGTAGGGGCCAAACTGCCCGCCACTGGTCAGCGGCAGGGGCGTTTCAAAACGATGCCGGACAGGCGTGACCAGCAGACTCATGCAACAAAGGCTCCGAAATGAGTGAACGATCCGGTCAGCCGGCACCGGAGCGCAAGCCCGGACCACATCAGGATGCGGCCCGGGGATCGAGCAGGCCAGCCGGCCCCACCACCCGGACAGGCCCGGGCCGCCCGGCAGGCGCGACCGCATCTCCCGCCTCTGCCGCTCGTGCACCGACAGGCACATCAGCCAGGTCAGCCTGTGCTGCCGCAATGCCCAGCCCCGCCAGGGCGGCACGCACCGCGCCCAGGTCCTCCTGGACCAGCATCCGCCGCACCACGGGCGTCAGCTGGCGAACATCGGCCCGGATCACCTCGCTCTTGACCCGCAACAGCCGCGAGGGCGGCACCGAGAACTGCCGCAACCCCATCCCCAGCAGCAGTGGCGCCACCTGGCGCTCGCCCGCGATCTCGCCGCAGACACAGACCGGGCGCCCTGCCTTGCGGGCCGCCCGGATCGTCAGTGCCACCAGGCGCAGGACGGCAGGATGCAGCTCATCGTACAGATGAGCGATGCGATGATCGGTGCGGTCGATGGCCAGCGTGTACTGCACCAGATCGTTGGTGCCGATCGACAGGAAATCCAGCTTGCGCGCAAAGGCGCCCGCCGTCAGTGCCGCAGCCGGCACCTCGATCATGCCTCCCACCGGCACCCGTTCCGCCACCGGCACGCCCCGCTGGCGCAGCTGCTCACGCGCCCGGGCCAGCAACTGCACGGCCTCATCCACCTCCTGCAGGTGTGACAGCATCGGCAGCAGGATCTGCAATCGCCCATGCACCGATGCCCGCAACAGCGCCCGCAGCTGCACGAGGAACATGTCGGGTTCGGCCAGGCTGTAGCGGATGGCCCGCCGGCCCAGGGCCGAGGTGGCCCCCGGAATCAGCTCCTGCGCGGGCAGGATCTTGTCAGCACCCACGTCGATGGTGCGGATCGTCACCGGCCGGCCCTGCATCGTCTGCAGCACCTGCCGATAGGCCCGGTACTGCTCCTCCTCATCGGGCAGATGGGCACGGTTGAGAAACAGGAATTCGGAACGGAACAGGCCAATGCCCTCGGCCCCCACCCGCACCGCCTCGCCAGCCTCGTCCGGCTGCTCGATGTTGGCCAGCATGCTGACGGTACAGCCATCACGCGTCACGCAGGCAACATCGGTCAGTCGCGCCAGCAGGCGCTCCTCCTCGACCACCTGCTGCTGGCGCAGGCGATAACGCGCCAGCACCTCCTCATCCGGTGCCACCACCACCCGGCCGGCATCACCATCGAGGATCAGCATCTCGCCATCGGCGATGTGCCGGGTGGCGTCGGCCACCGCCGTCACGGCCGGCACCCGCAGGCTGCGCGCCAGGATGGCACTGTGCGAGTTGATGCCCCCCTGCTCGAACACGAAGCCGCACGCATTCTTGAGCTGAAGCATGTCGGCAGGCTGCAGGTCGCGGGCAACGAAGATCAGCGTCTCGCCGCCGGCCTGCCCTGCCAGCGGCGTGCGGCTGCCCGACAGCACCTTGAGCACGCGCTCGGCCACCTGCTCGACATCCCGCCCCCGCTCCCGCAGATAGGGGTCGTCGATGGCGCGGAACTGTGCGGACAGCTCCTCGGCCGTGCCCGAGATGGCCCACTCGATGTTGATCCGCTCGTGGCGGACCTTGTCGGCCGCCGCTTCCATCAGGGCCGGATCGTTCAGCAGCATCGTCTGCACCGCCAGCAGCGCCCGCGCCTCGGCCGGCGCATCCTCGGGCAACTGCTCGGCCACCGCCTGCAACTCGGCCTCGACCTCGGCACACCCCTGTTGCAGGCGTGCGATCTCGGTCGCCACCTCGTCGGTGGTGATGTAGTAGCGGGGCACATCGATGATGCCGGTTTCGAGCACACAGGCCCGGCCCACGACGATGCCTCCGCCCACCGGCAGCCCGGCCAGCTTCATCATGCCTGCGCTCCCGTCGTGTCCTCGCCAAAGCCCGAGGCGATCAGCTCGGTCAGTGCCTGCAGGGCCTCATCCTCGTCGCTGCCATCCACCTCGATCTTCAGCATGCTGCCGCAGGCGGCGGCCAGCATCATCACCCCCATGATGCTCTTGCCGTTGACGCGGCGCCCCCCCTTGCTGAACCACACGCCCGACTGGAAACGGCTGGCCGTCTGGGTCAGCGCAGCCGAGGGGCGGGCATGCACCCCCAGCCGGTTGACGATCCTGACCTCAGCTTCCTTCATGGCCCGACACCTTGCGACCCGGCGGATCTGCCTCGACCAGACCGATGCCCTGGGTGGCATCGCGCAGCACCAGCGCCTCCAGCTCCTGCAGGGGCAGGCGCGCGCGGTAATTGAACACCTTCAGCAGCATCGGCAGATTCACTCCATAAAAGACGCTGATCCGTCCGGCCTCGGCCATCTGCACGGCGATGCGTGACGGGGTGGCACCAAACAGGTCCGTCAGCACCACCAGCCCACTGCCATCGTTGATCCGCGAGGCCAGCTGGCGGGCCGCCGCCAGCGCCTGCTCGGGGTCCTCATCGGGCACGATGTCGAGCGCCGCCGCCTGCACTGGCAGATGCCGGTAGACATGACGGCAGCATCCCAGCAACGCCGTGGCCAGCGGCTGGTGAGCGATGACCATCACCGCGATCATCGGACGGCCCCGGTCAGGCCCGCGCAGCCCTGTCAGCCGCCACCCGCCGCTCCAGGCGCTCGATGAAGAACGCCGGCACGTCGAAGCCCGTCTGCGCCGTGATCTCCATGAAACCGGTGGGACTGGTGACGTTGATCTCGGTCAGACTGTCGCCGATCACGTCCAGGCCGACCAGGAAAAGCCCGCGCGCCGACAGGATCGGAGCCAGATGGTCGGCGATCTCACGGTCGCGTGCCGACAGCGGCTGCGCCACCGGCTTGCCACCGGCTGCCATGTTGCCGCGCGCTTCCCCCTGCTTCGGGATGCGGGCCAGCGCATGCGGCACCACCTCACCATCGATCAGCAGGATGCGCTTGTCGCCGGCCGAGATCGCGGGCAGGTAGCGCTGCGCCATCACCGTGCGCTGGCCAAACTGGTTCATCGTTTCCAGAATCACCGACAGGTTCGGATCATCCTGGCGCGCACGGAAGATCGAGGCGCCGCCCATGCCGTCGAGCAGCTTCAGCACCACCTCGCCATGGCGGGCGACAAAATCGCGCAGGCGTACCGGATCACGGCTGACCAGCACATCGGTCGTCAGCTGCGGATAGGCCATGATCGAGAATTTCTCGTTGTGGTCGCGAATGGCCGCAGGATCGTTGTAGACGCGCGCGCCCTGTGCCACCGCCTGCTCCAGCAGATAGGTGGAATAGACATATTCCATGTCGAAGGGCGGATCCTTGCGCATCAGCACCGCATCGAAACGCGACAGCGGCTCGGTCGTGCGCCCGCCCGCCCGATACCAGGGCGCATCATCCGGCAGCACCGTCAGCGACATCACCTCGGCCACCACCTGGCCACGATCATGACTGATCTCGCCCTGCTGGCAGACGAACACCCGGTGCCCACGCGCCACGGCGGCACGCATCATGGCGATGCTGGTTTCCTTGTGCGGCTTCATCGAGGCCAGCGGATCGACGATGAAAAGAATGTCCATGAGCACCCCTGGATAAGTCGGCGTGGGCAGCAGGCAGAAATCCGGCCCGGCAATGCCGTTCATTCTAGCCCGCATTTGCCCGCCCCCCACGTGCGCCGCCACATCCGCTCCCCATCCGGCCTAAGCCAGCCGGACGGGTTCATCCCTGCCGGCACCGGCGGTTTTGCGTACCATGACAGGCATCGATCACTCCCTCTTGCTCCCGGAGCCTCCCTTCATGGAAAAACAGGTCTTCTTTCAGGATTTTCAACAGAAGCTCATGGAACTGTTCCGCGCCAGCCCGGCCGCCGACATCGAGCGCAACCTCAAGGCGCTGATGGGCCAGACCTTCAACAAGCTGGAGCTGGTCAGCCGCGAAGAATTCGACACCCAGGCGGCCCTGCTGCAATCGCTGCACGCCCGCGTCGAAGCCCTTGAAGCCCAGCTGGCGGCCCGCCACGTCCCCACCGGGGGCGGCGCCGACCAACAGCCATGAACGCGCTGGCGGTGGTGCACAGCCGGGCCCTGCTCGGGCTGTCGGCCCCTGCCGTCTCGGTCGAAGTCCATCTGGCCAACGGCCTGCCCGCCTTCAACATCGTCGGCCTGCCCGAAACCTCGGTGCGCGAAAGCCGTGAGCGCGTGCGCGCCGCCCTCTTGCAGAGCGGGCTGGATTTTCCGAACCGGCGCATCACCGTGAACCTGGCGCCTGCCGACCTGCCCAAGGAATCCGGCCGTTTCGATCTGCCGATCGCCATCGGCATCGCGGCCGCCGCCGGCCTGATCCCGCCCCGGGCACTGCAAGACACCGAGCTGGTGGGCGAGCTGTCCCTGTCGGGCGAGCTGCGGCCGATCCGCGCCGCACTGGCCGTGGCGGCCGGCGTGCAGGCCAGCCAGCCGGCACGGACGCTGATCCTGCCGCTCGACAATCTGGCCGAAGCCTGCCAGAGCGGCCTGCCCTCGCTGTATGGCGCGGCCACCCTGGCCGACGTGATCGCCCAGTTGCAGGGGGAAGAGCGCCTGACCCCCGCCACAGCCCTGCCGGCCCTGACCACCGCCCCGGTGACACTGGCCGATGCGCTGCCCGACCTGGCCGACGTACAGGGCCAGACGCTGGCACGGCGCGCCCTGGAAATTGCTGCCTCGGGCCTGCACCCGCTGCTGCTGTCCGGCTCACCCGGCACCGGCAAAAGCATGCTGGCCCACCGCCTGCCCGGCCTGCTGCCGGCCCTGTCGGCAGCCGAAGCGCTGGAAAGCGCCGCCATCCATTCGGCCAGTGGCCGTCCCGCCCCGGCCGGTGCCACCCCACCCTTTCGTTCACCACACCACAGCATCACGATGGCCGCCCTGGCGGGCGGGGGCCAACCCCCGCGCCCCGGCGAGATCAGTCTGGCCCATGCCGGCGTGCTGTTCCTCGACGAATTGCCCGAGTTCAGGCGGGCCGTCATCGAAACCCTGCGCGAACCCCTGGAAAACGGCCACATCACCCTCAGCCGGGGCGGCACCAGCGAAACCTTTCCGGCGCGCTTTCTGCTGGTGGCAGCGATGAACCCCTGCCCCTGTGGCAACCTGGGTGACCCGGCCCGGCCCTGCCGCTGCACCCCCGCGCAGATCCGCCGCTATCAGGCCAGGCTCTCCGGCCCGCTGCTTGAACGTTTCGATCTGGGCATCGAGATGATCCGCGAGACCCACAACAGCCAGGCCCCCGCCGACCGTATCGACGACGGCCCCATGGTCATGGCAGCCACCGCCTGTACCGCCGAAACAGTTCCCCGAGCCCGCCGGCGCCGACCGGCTCAGCGCTCTGAGGCCCCTCCCACACGGCCGGCAACCCCGCCCGAGAGCAGTGCCGTCGTCGCCCAACGCGTGCGGCTGGCGCGCCAGCGCCAGATCGAACGGCAGGGCTGCTGCAACGCCCAGCTGCCAGCCAACCGTTTCGAGCAGTGCCTGCAGCTGGCCGACGAGGCCCGGCCACTGTTGCAGCAGGCCAGCGAGCGCTTTGGCTGGTCGTGGCGCAGCCAGCACAAGGTGCTGCGGGTGGCCCGCACCATTGCCGACCTGGCTGCCCGCACCACCATCGACCCGGCCCACCTGGCCGAGGCCATGGCCCTGCGCCGTCCGCTCGATCATCTGGCCAGTCCGCCCCCCATCGACGCATAATCCCCCAACACGCCCACCAGGACAGGAGACCTTCATGCTGTATGAATTCCGCAGCCGGGCCACCGGCTCCGTCACCATGACCGGCAAGACCGGCGACCAGATCCTCCAGATCATCGGCAAGACCCCCGGCCCCACCGGCATCATCACGGTAGCGCAGATCCCGGCCGCCATCGATGCGCTGAAGCAGGCCGCCGCGCGCGAGCAAAAGCCAGTCGAAGAGATCGAGCAGGATGAGGCCACGGGCGACGGGATGCACGAGCCGCCGGTCAGCCTGCGTCAGCGGGTGGTACCCCTGATCGAGATGCTGCAACAGGCACACGAGGCCGACGCCGACATCACCTGGGGTGTCTGAGCCGCAGGCTGCCGGCGCCTCTCAGGCGCGGATGTCGATGCCCTGCGCCCGCAGGGCCTGGTAGACCCGGAAGGCAACCCAGGCATCGTGGGCCGCGTAGCGGCACTGGGCCTCGGTCAGCGGCAGGCGCGACCAGTCGGACGTGCCGACCGCTTTCGACTTGCGAAACTGTCGGCCGAAGGTGACGGCCACCGCCATGCGAATGCCCAGCGAGGCGCGGTAGCCCATCTGCCGGTAGATCTGGTCCAGATCGATCAGCCCGGCAGGCGGCCGGCCAAAGCGGCCAGTCAGCTGCGCGCGGTCACCTGCCAGCCCAAAGCCCACCTTCCACAGCGCCGGCTCGGCCACCAGGGCAGCCACCGCCTCGGCACAGGCCGGCTGCATCAGCGAAAACAGCCACGCCTGCTCCCCCACCGCAAACTGCACCAGATGCGGGCCATCCTGTGGCTGCCCGCGCACGAACACCGGGCGTGATTCGGTGTCGAAGCCCACCACGCCAGCAGCCCGGATCTGCGCCGCAACCTGCGCGGCCTGCGCCGGCCCGACCATCTGGATGGCCTCATCGGGCAGGACATCGAACAGCGGCAGCGCCAGCACATCCTCGCGCGAGGGCAAGGGCGCCGCTGCCCGCGGCCGGCCGCGCATGCCCCGCCGCACCTGCCCCGTTCCCTGCCCGGCCACGGTATCGGCCCCCGTGGCCCGGGCCATGCCATGCGTGGCCGGCCTGTCGTCAGCTGGCGTCTCGACCAGGCGCGTGCCAGCCGGCCCCACGGCCGTGCCGGCCCCGCCCGCACGCGCAGCTGGCCCGGGCACCGGCGCGCCGGGCGGCGGCGGACGCAGCAGCCAGGCCACCTGCCGGCTCATGCCTGCATCCCCCAGGCAGGCGCAGGCCTCCTTCCGGCCCCTCCTGTCCCGCTCGGCTCGGGCATCATGGGCTGCAGTGGGGGCTCCGCCCTGATGGTGGCAGCGGACATCAGGCCCGGGGGCAGCAAACTGACCGGCATCACGGCATGTATCGTCTGGCACATAGCTGAAAAACTTGCGCGCATTCTACCCAGACCCTGCACATACTCGCCTAAGCTGCACGCAGCCGCGCTCAAACGGGTAACATCAGAGGTGCAGATAGTTAACATCCGTGTCTTGTGGCCTGTTGCGGTGCCGGCACGGCATGTGCTGCTCCCCCTTCCCGATGGCTCCCCGCAGAGGAGAAACCACATGGCCAAGATACTCATCCCGGTAGATGGCTCCGAACCCGCGCTGCGCGCCGTGCGCTGGGTCATCGACCAGATAAGGGCGGGTGCTCCCCACACCGTGGCGTTGCTCAACGTCCAGCCCGAAATCCTCACGGGCCATGCCAGAGCCTACTTCAGCAAGGCCGATCTTGACGCCTACATGAGCGAACAGGCCGAAGAGCAGCTGTCTGCGGCCCGGCGCCTGCTGGACGAAGCAGGCATTTCCTATGAATCCTCCTACGACCGCGGCCACGCGCCAACCGTCATTGCCGAATGCGCCCAGCAGGGCGGATTTCAGCAGATCGTGATGGGAACCCGCGGACTGAACCGGATCAGCGGCCTGCTGCTCGGTTCGGCAGCAACTGGCGTACTGCACCTGGTAGACATCCCTGTCACGTTGATTAAATGAAGCCCGGGCTACGGCCAGGCCGGGTCCGGTCTGCCCTGCGCAGACCGGACCCTGTCCGTGTCGTCGTCATGCCCCCTGCGTCAAGCCATGCCTGCCACAGGGGCTTTTGGGCTGGCCGGATTAATTCCCCATGAAATCGATAACAAACTCCCCGGAAATCACCCCTGTCGAAGTCCAGCTCGCGGCGGCGCCTGCCGACCGGGACAGTGCGGTCCGTGCCGCCGGCGAACTGCTCATCAAGGCAGGCTTTGCCCAGGACACCTTCACCGACAGCCTGCTCAAGCGCGAGAACACCGCCACCACCTTCCTGGGTCAGGGCGTCGCCATTCCGCACGGCATGATCGAGGACAAGCATCTTGTCCGCCAGACCGGTCTGGCCGTGCTGCAAGTACCGGGCGGCGTGGTCTGGGGCAAGGATGCCGAAGGCAACGACCAGGTGGTCAAGCTGGTGGTGGCCATTGCCGCCGCCTCCGACGAACACATCAAGGTGCTGCGCCGCCTCACCCGCCTGATGCGCGACGAGGCCCGGCTGGAAAAGCTCAAGACCACCAGCAATGCCGCCGAGATCGTCGAGGCCCTCACGGGTGAGGCCGCCGCCGGTGCCGGTGCAGCCACGGCGGGTCCGGCGCTGGCCGATTTCCCCGTGGGCAAGGAGATCACGCTGGGCTACCCCAACGGCCTGCATGCCCGCCCGGCCGGACAATGGGTGGAAAGCATCCGTCGCTTCAAGTCGCAGGTGCATGTGCGCTGCGGCGATATCGTCGCCGATGCCCGCAGCGTGGCCTCACTGCTGAGCCTGGGTGCCGGCAACAACGCCCGGCTGCGCGTCTCGGCCGACGGCCCGGATGCCCAGGACGCCATCAGCGCCCTGCTGGGCACCATCAAGCTGCTGGGCGATGAAGAAACCCGCCAGGCCCGTCAGGCCGCAGCCAAGCAGGCGCAGGCGCAGGGTCTGGGCCGCGAGCTGGGCAACTGGCAGCCCGAAGCCCGCCACACCTTCACCGGCATTGCCGCCGCCCCGGGCCTGGTCACCGGCACGCTGGTGCTGGCCGAAGCCCAGAAACTGGAAGCCAGTGACGACTTCCGCGGCGTGGCGCAGGAAGCGGCCACCCTCGACACCGCGCTGGCCAATGCCCAGAAACAGCTGGCCACGCTGATCTCCAACGCCGAGCGTCAGGGCCAGAACGAGCAGGCCAACATCTTCAAGGCCCACCTGGAGCTGCTGCGCGACCCAAGCTGGTTGCGCGACGTCACCCGCACCGTCATCCAGGGCCATGGCGCCGCCTGGGCCTGGCAACACAACCTCAACACCCGTATCGAAAGCCAGCGCAGCCTGCAGGACGCCACGCTGGCGGCCCGGGCCGCCGACCTGCAGGACGTGGGTGAGCGCGTGCTGCGTCATCTGCTGGGCCGCGGCGACGAGGGCAGCCCCGCCCACAGCCTGCCCAGCGACGCGATCCTGCTGGCCGACGACCTGGCACCCTCGTTCACGGCCCAGATCGACACCTCGAAGGTGAAGGGTTTCTGCACCGCCCGTGGCGGCCCCACCGCCCATACCGCCATCCTGGCCCGTGCACTGGGCATGCCGGCCGTGGTGGCCGCCGGTGCCGGCGTCCTCTCGCCCGCCCTGGCGCAGGGGGGTGAAGTGAAGGCCATTCTCGATGGCTATCGTGGCAGCCTCTACGTGGCACCCACCGACGCCGCACTGGCTGAGGCCGCCACCCATATCGCCAACCTGCAACGCCTGCAGGCCGAAGAGGCCAAGACCCGGCTGCAACCGGCCACCACCACCGACGGTCATCGCGTCGAGATCGGTGCCAACGCCAACCGGGCCGATCAGGCGCGCCGGGCACTCGAAGCCGGTGCCGAGGGCGTGGGCCTGATGCGGACCGAGTTCCTGTTCCTGGAGCGCGACCACGTGCCCGACGAAGACGAGCAGTACGAGGTCTACCGGGCGATGGTCGACGTGCTGGGCGGCAAGCCGCTGATCGTGCGCACCCTCGACATCGGCGGCGACAAGCAGGTGCCGCACCTTGATCTGCCCATCGAAGAGAACCCCTTCCTGGGCGTGCGCGGTGCCCGTCTGCAACTGCGCCGCGAAGAGCTGCTGGTGCCCCAGTTGCGCGCCCTCTACCGCGCAGCCAAGCATGGCCCGCTGTCGATCATGTTCCCGATGATCAGCAGCATCGAGGAGGTGCAGCAGCTGCGCGAGCGCCTCGAAGCCATCCGCACCGAACTGGATGCCCCGGCCGTGCCGATCGGCATCATGATCGAAGTCCCGTCGGCCGCCGTCATGGCCGACAAGTTTGCCCAATACGTCGACTTCTTCTCCATCGGGACCAACGACCTCACCCAGTACGCCCTGGCCATCGACCGGCAGCACCCCGAGCTGGCCAGTCTGGCCGATGCCCTGCACCCGGCCGTGCTGCGCCTGATCGCGCAGACGGTGGCCGGTGCCCGTCCGTTCAAGCGCCACGTGGGCGTCTGCGGCGGCCTGGCCGGCGATCCGCTGGGCGCCGCCCTGCTGGTGGGGCTGGGCGTCGATGAACTGAGCATGAGCAGCAGCGACATCGGTTCCATCAAGGCGCTGCTGCGCCGGCAGTCGCTCACCGACCTGCAGGCTGTGGCCCATAAAGCGCTCGAAGCCGAAAACGCCGACCAGGTCCGGGCGTTGGGCGCTTCCCTCAAACACGCCTCTTCCCAACCCG
Organism: Lautropia sp.; assembly: GCA_030532425.1. GTDB lineage: Bacteria > Pseudomonadota > Gammaproteobacteria > Burkholderiales > Burkholderiaceae_E > Lautropia. Next base: position 38,815 of record JAUNLD010000008.1, read on the forward strand.
CAGGAGATGCAGCATGACGCAGGTACTCACCATCACCCTGAACCCGGCCATCGACCAGACGATTCCACTCGCCGAACTGATTCCGGGTGAAGTCCACCGTGCCACCGGCTACACCAGCACGGCGGGCGGCAAGGGCGTCGGCGTCTCCATCATCCTGGCCGCCCTCGGCGTCCAGACCACCGCCACCGGCTGGATCGGTGCCAACAACGACAGCCTGTTCGTGCAGGCCTTCCAGCAGGCCGGCATCAAGGATGCGATGGTGCGCCTGCCCGGCAACACCCGCACCAACATCAAGCTGGTGGATGACAAGGCCGGCGAATCCACCGACATCAACCTGCCGGGCCTCGAACTGGACCCGGCCGAACGGGCCAAGGCCGAGGCCGTGCTCGCCGAGCGAGTCGATGCCATCGTGCAACCCGGCGACTGGGCCGAACTGGGTGGCAGCCTGCCCCCGGGTTATGGGGTCGAGGCCTGGCTGAAACTGGCCAGGCTGCTGGTGGACAAGGGCGTGCATGTCGTCATCGACGTCGCCGGCGCCGCCCTGGGACAGGTACTTCAGCGCTGGAAGACCGATGTCTCCGCCACCGTCGGGCCGGTCATGATCAAACCCAACCGGTCCGAGCTGGCCGAACTGGTCGGCCACCCGCTCAAGGATACCGACGAGGTGATCGCTGCGGCCGAAAAACTGCGGGCCAACGGCGTACAGCGTGTCGTCGTCTCGCTGGGGGGCGAGGGTGCCATCATCATCGGCCCCGAAGGCCGCTGGATGGCCACCCCGCCCAAAGTCCATGTTGCCACCACCGTGGGGGCGGGCGACACCCTGGTCGCCGGCACGATGGCCGGCCTCATCCGTGGCGTGCCGTTCCCCGACGCTGCGGTCTCGGGCATGGCCTGCGCCGCTGCCCGCATCCAGCAGATCGAATTCGGCCTGCCGCCGCTGTCCGAAGTCGAGGCGCTGGCCAAGCAGATCAAGGTCACACAGCGCTGATCTTCCCGACAGAACATTAAAAGGAGAGTCCCCGTGGCAAGCATCTTGGCGATCACCGCCAGCCAGTCTGGACCAGCACACAGTTTCATCATTGCCGAAGCCCTTCGGGCCGCCGCCGCCAAGGCCGGCCATTCGCTCAAGGTCAAGGTTTTCAGCCACCTGGGCGAGCACGGCAGCTTCACCGACGCCGACCTGAACGGCGCCGACATCGCGCTGGTCGTCACCGACAGCCCCATCGACCGTCCCAGCCTGCCGGCTGGCCTGAAAGTCGTCGAACTCAGTCCCAAGGCCGTCTTCGACAACGCCGATGCCGCCCTGGCCCAGGCCCTGGGCGGCCTGGCAGCCGGCGCAGCCGCCACCGGTGCCGCCGCAGCCAGCCCGGCCCCCGGCAGCAAGCCGCCGGCCGGCATGAAGATCGTGGCGATCACCTCGTGCCCCACCGGCGTGGCCCACACCTTCATGGCTGCCGAAGCGCTGGAAGAAGGCGCCGAAACCGCCGGCTACACCATCAAGGTCGAAACCCGCGGCTCGGTTGGCGCCCAGAACACCCTCACGCCTGAAGAAATCGCGGCGGCCGACCTGGTCGTCATCGCCGCCGACACCCAGGTCGACAAATCCCGCTTTGTGGGCAAACGCCTCTACAGCACCAGCACCAAGGCCGCCATCAAGGATTCGGTGGCCCTGCTCAACACCGCCTGGACCGAGGCCAAGCCGCACGGGGCCGACGCCCCGGCCGCCGAGGGCGACAAGGCCGCCGGCGGCGCCAAGCCCGAAGGCCAGCGCACCGGCCCCTACAAGCACCTGATGACCGGGGTCTCGTTCATGCTGCCCTTTGTGGTGGCAGGCGGCTTGCTGATCGCCCTGTCCTTCGCCCTGGGCGGCATCTACGCCGGCGACGACCAGAACACCGGCTCCATCGCCTGGTTCCTGGCCCAGATCGGCGGCGGCCACGCCTTCAAGCTGATGGTGCCGATCCTGGCCGGCTACATCGCCTTCTCGATTGCCGACCGGCCCGGCCTGGCGCCTGGCATGGTGGGCGGCATGATCGCCAATACGGTCGGTGCCGGCTTTCTGGGCGGCATCGTCGCCGGCTTTCTGGCGGGCTACCTCACCGATGCGCTCAACAAGTTCATCAAGCTGCCCCGCACCCTCGATGGCCTCAAGCCGGTGCTGATCCTGCCGCTGCTGTCGACCGGCATCGTCGGCCTGCTGATGTTCACCGTCCTGGGCGGCCCCACGGCCAGCGCACTGGCCGCCCTCACCGAATGGCTGAAATCCATGCAGGGCGGCAGTGCCATCGTGCTCGGCATCATCCTCGGCGCGATGATGGGCTTCGACCTGGGTGGCCCGGTCAACAAGGCCGCCTACGTCTTTGGCGTCACCCTGATCGGCGAGAAGATCCTCGGCCCGATGGCTGCCGTCATGGCGGCCGGCATGGTGCCCCCCATCGGCATCGCCATCGCCTGCTGGCTGTTCCGCAACCGCTTCACCCACGATGAACGCGAAGCCTCGAAAGCCACCGCGGTGCTGGGCCTGGCCTTCATCTCCGAAGGCGCCATCCCCTACGTGGCCCGCGACCCGATCCGCACCATCCCGGCCTGCATGATCGGCGCCGCCACCGCCGGCGCCCTCTCGGCCCTGTTCGCCATCGAGCTGGGCGCACCCCACGGCGGCATCTTCGTGCTGTTCATCCCCGGTGCCGTCACCCAGCCGCTGATGTACGCACTGGCCATCCTCGGCGGCTCGATCGTCACTGCCGTGGCCATGGGCCTGCTCAAGCGCCCCGTGGCCAAGCCGGTCGAAGCGGCGGCCTGACGGCCGTCCAGCCCCCTGGCCCGGCGGCACGCCAGCCGGGCCACACCGGCCGGACAGGAAGCGGGGATGGGCAAGCAGCCCACCCCGACAGCCCGCAGGCCCCAACAAAAAACCCCGCCAGCCCTTGCGCTGCGGGGTTTTTTGTTGCGTATCGGAAAATACGCGGAGCTTACTTAAGCACGCTGGGAATCAGCTTCTCGGCACCGGCCAACGGTGCGTAGACACTTTCCGGCAGATGGTGGCGCTTGCCCATGTAGGCCCCGGTGTTCAGCGAGGCGAAGACATTGCCCTTGCCGTCTTCCCAGACCAGCACCTTCGAGGGCAGGTCGATGGCCAGCGTCGGCGACTGCACCATCATCGGCGTGCCCATCTTCGGGTTGCCGAACACGATCACGGTGGCTGCCGGCATCTTCAGGTCGGCCTTGGCCGCCGCAGCCTGATGATCGAGCACCGCAAACACCGTCAGCCCCTTGGCCGCCAGCGCATCCTCGATGCGCTTGACCGACTCGGGCGCCGAATAGGCGCTCTTCACCGTCAGCAGGCCATCCACCTGGGGCGGCGTGGCATCAGCCGCCACCGCAGCGCAACCCACCACACCCAGCGACAGCGCCAGGCCACCCAGCATCTTGCGTACCAACATCGTCAGATTCTCCTTATGGCCAACATGACCAGAAACAAAAAGACTGAAAGCATGACAGCGGGCCCCCAGAAGGCACCCGCCTGCACCTGTCGCCAGACAGTAACACAGCTCCCGGCACTGCCCGCCCCCCTTGCAACAGTGGCAGGTGAAAAACAACTCGCCCAGAAACAACGTCCACCCAGACCCGACCGTTGACGCCACCCGCACACCACGGCCACCACCACCTGCCCGCCCCCTGCCTCCGGCGATTCCCCCAAAGCCCTGCAAGCCATGCGTGCCAGCGGTATAGTCGGACAGAGACCCGGCCGGCCCCCGCGCCACGACAGCCGGCCACGCCACCCCCCAACCGGCCACCATGATTACCCGCTCCCGGCTTCACTGGCTGCCCATGCTCTTCGTGCTGCGTGGGTCCATCCTGTTCAGCATCGGCGGCCAGCTCACCGCCGTCACCGCCTTTGCCGTCGTCGTCACCGCCCTGCACGGCCAGATCCTCGACTGGAAGGTCTCGCTCAACTTCGTGCCCTTCTCGCTGATCGGCGTCACCCTGGCCATCTTCCTGGGCTTTCGCAACAGCACCAGCTACGCCCGCTACTGGGAAGGCAGCACCCTGTGGCTGCAGATACTCAACGAAACCCGCTCGCTCAGCCGGCAGGCGCTGTCACTCAGCACCAATCCCCAGGCAGCCCGCCCGCTCATCATGCGCCTGTGCGCCTTCGTGCACCTGCTCAAGCACCAGCTGCGCAAGACCGACCCCGGCCCCGACCTGCGCCTGTTTCTGGATGATGCCGACTGCCAGCGCCTGGCCGCGGCCCGCTACAAACCCGCCATCGCGCTGCTGATGTGCAGTGAATGGCTGCACCAGCGCTTTGCCGACGGCGACATCCCGCCGCCGATGATCGTCAACTTCGAAAACAGCCTGCGCGCCCTCACCGCGGCCCTGGGTGGCTGCGAACGCCTCGTCGCCACCCCCATCCCCTTCACCTACGCCGTCGTCATCCACCGCTGCGTCTACCTCTACTGCTTCTGGCTGCCCTTCGGGCTGCTGGATTCGATCGGCCTGATGACCCCCGTCATCGTCTGCTTCATCGCCTACACCTTCTTTGCCATCGAGGCCCTGGGCGCCGAACTGGAAGACCCCTTCGGGCTGGAACCCAACGACCTGGCCCTGGGCGCCATGAGCTACTACATCGAAGAGAGCATGCTGGAAATGCTGGGCGACAAGCCCCGCTCCGCCAAACCCACGGTGCGCCGTCATGTCCTGCAGTAGAAGGGGGGTGATGGGGGCTTGCCTGGAATGCGGGCGATTGCCTGGCGTGCGTCATGGCCGGACAATGGCAGCGGATGGTGCGAGAACTCGTGGAAACCCCTCTGGCACGTTGCGTGTTTCAGCCGGTGATCCAGTTTTCCAGCCGCAAGCCCGGTACACGTGAAAATTCCCGTTCGTTGTTGGTGACGAGCGTGAGGTCGGCCGACAGCGCCTGTGCCGCGATCAGCGTGTCCATGGATCCGATCGGGTGGCCCCGGGATTCCAGCAGGGCCCGGACGGGGCCATAAGCATCTGCGGCAGCATCAGACCAGGGCAGAACCACCACCCCCTGAAGGAACCGTTCCACTTCCGCCCCCAGACGCAGCGCCTGGGGCTGGCGTGCAACACCGTATCGCAGTTCTGCCCGGGTGATGACGGAAATGCAGACCTCCTCGATGGCGTGTTGACGGAGGCGGCTGGCCAGTGCGGGGTGCCTTCCCCGCAGCAGATAACTGACAATGTTGGTGTCGAGCATGAAGCGGGGGATCACTGGCTGCCCCCGTCTGCTGTATGGCGTCCACCGTGATGGTGGTCGCTGCCAACGTCGTTGCTGGTCAGCTCACAGCGTTGCTGGGGAACGGGCTGCTCGCGTGATTGCAGGAAGTTCTCGGGCACCGCCGAAGGATCCTGCCCGGCAAGAAACTCATCCCAGGAGCGCCAGGCACGCCTGGCGGAGAGGATGACGTCTCCGGACAGGGGGTCCCGGCGGATATAGACCTCCTGGCCTTCAAAGCGGAATTCCGCGGGCAGTCTGACAGCCTGACTGCGGCCATTCATGAACAGTTTTGCCGTTTGCATGCCGAATCTCCTGATGTCTGCGTCTGCCTGTATCTACTCTCGAGGCAGTATATATCGTGTGATATATCACGACAAGACACAGGCTCAGCAGCGCCTGTCTGACTTCATGACACGCGCTCAGGTGCCACAAAAGGTCTGATACCCCCGGCTGTCTTTCGGCAGCGCCTGCCAGGCCCCAAGATCCGCGTCGTGATCGAAGGGATGTTGCAGCACGGCCAGCAATGCATGGAAGGGTTGCATGTCCCCGGCCTCGGCCGCGTCCAGCGCGGCTTCCACCTGGTGATTGCGCGGGATGACGGCGGGGTTGGCCAACTGCATCGCTGTCGCCACCGCCTGCCGGCTCTGGGGCTGCTGGTCGAGACGGGCCTGCCAGCGCGCTTGCCAGTTTTCAAATGATTGGGCAGCGAACAACTCTTCCGTGCCCTCGAGATGGCTGCCGTCCTCACCCATGACCACCCTCGTCAGCCGCACGAAGGTGTTGGTGTAATCGGCCGAGTAGGCGTGCATCTGCGTCAGCAGGTCGGCGATCAGGATCGCATCCTCGCTGTCGAAAGCCGTCGTCACGGCATCGGCGCCTTGCGGCTCGGCTGCGGCACCGTGCCGCGGGAACAGCCCCAGCTTGCGGGCCATGCCCTGCTGATAGACGGCATCGAAATGCTCACCAAAGGATTGCAGGGCCTCATGGGCCATCCGGATGGCTTCGTCCTGATCCTCGCTGAAGAGCGGCAGTAGGGTCTCGGCGAAGCGGGTCAGGTTCCAGTGTGCGATCGGTGGCTGGTTGCTGTAGCGATAGCGGCCCTGGTGGTCGATCGAGCTGAAGACGGTGTCCGGGTCGTAGGTGTCCATGAAGGCACAGGGGCCATAGTCGATCGTCTCGCCGGCGATGGCCATGTTGTCGGTGTTCATCACGCCGTGGATGAAGCCCACCGCCTGCCAGCGGGCCACCAGCGCGATCTGTCGCGCGATGACCTTCTGCAGCAGGTGCTGATAGGGGTTTTGGGCTGCGTCTGCCTGACCCGATGCCAGGATCTCGGAGAAATGCCGCGCGATGGTGTAATCGGCCAGGGCCTTCAGCTGGTCGGGCTCGCGCAGCGCCGCAGCAAACTGGAAGGTGGCAACCCGGATGTGGCTCTGGGCGGTGCGGGTCAGCACGGCGCCGGTCAGCAGGCTGCTGCGGTAGATGTTCTCGCCCGTGGTGACGACGGCAAGGCTGCGCGTCGTCGGGATGTGCAGCGCGTGCATCGCCTCGCTGATCAGGTACTCGCGCAGCATCGGGCCGAGCGCCGCCTTGCCATCACCCCGTCGCGAGTAGGGCGTGCGGCCGTTCCCTTTCAGCTGGATGTCGATGCGCTGGCCATCCGGCGTGATCTGCTCGCCGATCAGCGTGGCCCGGCCATCGCCCAGCATCGCAAAATGCCCAAACTGGTGACCGGCATAGGCCTGCGACAGCGGCTGGGCGCCCTCGGGAAAACGGTTGCCCGAAAACAGCCCGGCCGCCTCCGCCATCGGGGCGCAGTCCTTAAGCCCCGACGCCGGCGCCTGCTGGCGGGAATGGGCAACCACGCTGGAACCGGCATCAGCTCCGGCGTCCCTGGCCTCCAGCAGCCCCAGCTCACGGGCCAGTGGCCGGTTGAAGAGCAGCACCTGCGGGTTCGGGAAGCTCGCGGGCTGGCCGTCCGCAAAGAACATCGGTGGCAGCGAGCGGTAAGTGTGGGACAGGTTCCACTGAAGGGGGGCAGGTTTCATCCGGGCGGCTCTGGGAGCGAATGTCTGAGGGGGATCCGGTGCATCAGATGCTCTGGGGCAGATGCGGGAGCCGGGGCGGGTTTTCAAGGAGCGGCGCCGACTCGGTTGACCAGCTTGCGAAAAAATCCTCATGATCGATAGCCCATGGCCACCCACTTCTGGCCCCGTCCCGGGCACCCCTATCCGCAGGATCTGTTCCGCGCACCCTAGGGGAAAGCGAGAGTCTTTCCGCCCTCAACACCCATACTAAACTGTCTCCGACAGGCGTGCTCGCCTGCCAGCCCTGCCCTGTCTGTCTTTTCAGAAAGATGGTGCGCAGCGGCAAAGCGCGTGCAAAGGCTTTGTGGCCCGTCGCGTCATTGCATGCGATGACCCGCTGCCTGGATGCAACTGGCACCACCAAGATCAAGGAGACACCGAGATGGACGCAGCAGAACTGAAACGCCTCGGCATCGATATCGACTTCCCGTTCAAGCCCAAGTACGACAACTTCATCGGTGGCAAATGGGTACCGCCGGTCGCGGGCAACTATTTCGACAATGTATCGCCCATCGACGGCAAACCCTTCTGCCAGATTCCGCGCTCCGATGCGGCCGATATCGAACTGGCCCTTGATGCCGCCCACGCAGCGCGCCGTGCCTGGGGCAAGACCGCCATTGCCGACCGATCCGGCATCCTGCTGGCCATTGCCGATCGCATGGAAAAGAACCTGCAGCGCCTGGCCGTGGCCGAAACCATCGATAACGGCAAACCCGTGCGCGAGACGATGGCCGCCGACCTGCCGCTGGCCATCGACCATTTCCGCTACTTTGCAGGATGCATTCGCGCTCAGGAGGGCGGCATTTCCGAAATCGACGATCACACCGTCGCTTATCATTTCCATGAGCCGATGGGGGTCGTCGGGCAGATCATTCCATGGAATTTCCCGCTGCTGATGGCTGCGTGGAAACTGGCACCTGCGCTGGCTGCCGGCAACTGCGTGGTGCTCAAACCCGCCGAACAGACACCCGCCTCGATCATGGTGCTGGCAGAGCTGATCGGTGATCTGCTGCCACCGGGTGTGCTCAACATCGTCAACGGCTTCGGCAAGGAAGCCGGCGAAGCACTGGCCACCAGCAAGCGCATCAGCAAGCTCGCCTTTACCGGTTCGACCCCGGTCGGCAAACACATCCTGCACGCAGCAGCCGACAACCTCGTGCCCACTACGGTCGAGCTGGGCGGCAAAAGCCCCAACATCTTCTTTGCTGACGTGATGGATGCCGATGATGCCTTCCTCGACAAGGCGCTGGAAGGCTTGACGATGTTTGCACTCAACCAGGGCGAAGTGTGCACCTGCCCCTCACGTGTGCTGGTGCAGGAATCCATCTACGAGCGCTTCATCGACAAGGCCATCGAGCGTGTCAAGCGCATCTCTGCCGGGCACCCGCTCGACAAGACGACGATGGTGGGCGCCCAGGCATCCAGACAGCAGCTCGACAAGATCCTTGGTTATCTTGACATTGGCAAACAGGAAGGTGCCGAAGTGCTGGTCGGCGGCAGCCGCAATACCCCTGCCGAGGGTCTGGGTGAAGGCTTCTATGTCAAGCCGACCATGCTGCTCGGCAACAACCAGATGCGCGTCTTCCAGGAAGAGATCTTCGGTCCCGTGGCCTCGGTGGTCACCTTCAAGGACCAGGATGAGGCGATCGCCATCGCCAACGATACCTACTTCGGTCTGGGTGCCGGTGTCTGGACCCGTGACGGCACGCGCGCCTACAAGGTTGGCCGCGAGATCGAGGCCGGCCGCGTCTGGACCAACTGCTATCACCTCTATCCGGCGCATGCCGCCTTCGGGGGCTACAAGCACTCGGGCATCGGCCGGGAAACCCACAAGATGGTGCTCAACGCCTATCAGCAGACCAAGTGCCTGCTGGTCAGCTACAGCCCCAACGCGCTGGGCTTCTTCTGATCCCGCTGCCGGGGCCTGACACCTTTCACGCCCTGCCCCAGGTGCGTGGCGCTGCTTGCTGCATAGCGGCGTCACGCCTGCTCTTTCACTTCACCGTGGAACCAGCGGCAAAGGCCCAACGACAGCCCCCATCAGGCAGGCATGTGCAATGGTCGTGCATCCAACCCTTCCGCCACTGCCCGATCCTGCGCCCTGTTCTCCCTTCGGTACAAACAGTGTTTCTTTGGCCACCCCCACAGGAGGAGCCCCATGAACCCCGACGATCCCGGCTACGGCATCTTTCACGAAGGCGAGCTGGAGGCCCACCGACGCTACGGGGTCGAGCGGCTGACGCGCGGGCTGGCCAACAATGTGCGCCGCGTCCTCACGCCGGCGCTGGTGCAGTTTCTTGAGCAGCAGCCATTTTTCTTTCTGGCCACGGCCAACGCGCAGGGTGACTGCGATTGCAGCTTCCGCGGGCGGCAACACAACCGTCCGCACGATCCAGAACCCCTGCTGGCATCGCCCGACGACCGTACCCTGCTGCTGCCCGATTACCCCGGCAACAACTTTTTCAACTCCATCGGCAACATCTTCACCAACCCCAAGGCCGGGCTGCTGTTCGTGGATTTTCAGCAGGCGATCCGCGTGCGCATCAATGGCCTGGCCACCGTGCACGATGAACTGGGCGATTACGCCGGGATCTGGCCTACCGCGGTACGGATGATCGAAATCGAGGTGCAGCAGATCTACCCCAACTGCAGCGCCCGCATTCCGTCGATGAGGATGGACTGAGTGTGCCATCCCTGGCTGTGCCCGGCGTGCCGGCGGCCCAGGCCGCCAGACACCTTCACGGGCACAAACCCGTTCATGAGTCGCTCTAGAATCAGGTCTTTCTGACCCTGTTCCGGAAGACACCATGAGTACCACGCCCAACCCCGCTGCGCCCCGTCTCACCTCGCTGTCGCACGGAGGCGGCTGCGGCTGCAAGATCGCCCCGGGTGTGCTGCAAAAGCTTCTGGCCGCCAGTGGCGATGCCCTGCCGCCGGGCCTCTTCCCCAAGCTGCTGGTGGGCACCGAAACCGCCGACGATGCGGCCGTCTACCAGATCAATGACGAGCAGGCGGTGGTGGCCACCACCGATTTCTTCATGCCGATCGTCGACGATCCGCATGATTTTGGCCGCATCGCCGCCACCAACGCCATTTCCGACATCTACGCGATGGGCGCCACCCCCCTGATGGCGCTGGCCATCGTCGGCATGCCGATCAACGTGCTGCCGCACGAGGTGATCGGCCAGATCCTGGCAGGCGGTCAATCGGTCTGCCGCGATGCCGGCATCCCGCTGGCGGGCGGCCACTCCATCGACTCGGTGGAACCGATCTACGGGCTGGTCGTCATCGGTCTGGTGAACCCGAAGCAGCTCAAGCGCAACGCCTCGGCCCAGGCGGGCGACCTGCTGATCCTGGGCAAGCCGCTGGGCGTGGGCATCTATTCGGCCGCGCTCAAGAAAGACCGGCTCCCACCCGGACAGTACCGGCAGATGGTGGAGGCCTGCACCCGCCTCAACCGCCCGGGCGCCGACCTGGCAGCGCTGCCCGCCGTGCATGCACTGACCGACGTGACCGGCTTCGGCCTGCTGGGCCACACGCTGGAAGTGGCGCGTGGCGCCGGGCTCACCGCCCACATCGACCACCAGGCCGTGCCCTTTCTGCCGGGGGTGCAGGCTCTGGCCGATGAAGGCATCGTCACCGGTGCCTCGGCACGCAACTGGGCCTCTTATGGCGAAGGCATCGTGCTGCCCGCTGATGCACCTGCCAGCCTGCAAGCGCTGCTGACCGACCCGCAAACCGCCGGCGGCCTGCTGACGGCTTGCGCCCCCGGAGCGCGCGACGAGGTGCTGGCCATCTTTGCCCGTCACGGCTTTGCCGAGGCCGCGGTCATCGGCCGGCTGGAATCCGGCCCGGCACAGGTGGTGGTGCACTGAACAGGCTGTTCGATGCCACCCGCCAGCCCGACTTGCGCACACCGTGGCGCGTGCCTGCCAGCTGGAGATCGGGCCAGCAGCTGGCGCGTGACGTGACGTGACGCTTACATCGTGCGGCGCGACAGGCGCAGCTGCACCCACCACCACAGCAGCGCGCCACAGGCCAGTGCCGCCAGCAGCCGGGCCAGCACGGTGGAGGTGAGCCGTTCAGACGGTGGCTGCACCACCGGGGCCAGGTCCTGCGCGGGCAAAGGGGCAGCTGCCGGCGGGCTCACGGGCAGCTCGGGTGACACCGAAGACGATGCCGCCATTGCACGCGCCACGGCTGCCTCCAGCGCATCGGTGATGGCGGCATCGGGTGGCACGGCCTCCGCAGTATCGTCGAGTGTGGCCACCAGCTCGTTGGCGGCCTGGACGGCACGCTGCACGGCATCGACCCGACGGGCCTCGGCCGCGGTGCCCACACCTGGCTCGTCCACCGGGTTGTACCGGCGGATGTCTGCCACCCAGCGCTGCATCAGCGCCTGCGTCCAGGCCAGGTCATCGGCCCGGCCATTCGCCTGCAGGAACAGCAGCCGGCCCCCCACATGCAGCATGGCCAGCGTCTGCGCCTGAAGACGCAGTCCGCCTCCCCGCTCCTGCCCCAGCACATGGATGGCCGAGTAGGCCAGCATCTGCGGGTCATCGGCGTGCACGGGCAGCAGCCAGCGCCCCTGGGCCATGGCCGCCCGCATGGCACCAGCATCCAGTGCCACCCCGGTTGCCGGGATCGTGCCGGCTGTGGTGGTCAGGCGGTTCGGCATCCCCCAGCCGGTCGGCCACGGCGGCTGGGCCTGCAGCAGGCGCTGGTGATCTTCCTGCACATGGCGGCGAAAGACCTGAAACTCGCCCGCGGACATCTGCTGCAACCGCAGCATCCCCGGTGTCTTGATGACAAGATGACGAACCACCGCGGGCACATCTTCGGCTGCATCGTCTGCACCTCCATCCGGGCCGGGGACTGGCGCATCGGCCCGCCCCGGTCCTGGTGTCTGCAGGGAGGACGGCAACCGCTGTGCTGGCAGCAGCGCCTGTCGGTCCGGTGGCCCGGAAGCCCCTGCTGCCGGCCATAGCTGCGGATCGGCGGCCATGCTGCGACGTGCTGCCGCCACCGCCGCATGCAGCATCAGGGTCTGGTCCAGCGCCTGCGGCACCAGCAGCAGCAGGGGCTCCTGCGTGCCGGCCCGCCCCAGGCCCAGGGCGTCGTAGCCCGCCTGCAGGCGCGTGTCTGGCCGCACGAAGCCGGCCGGCCGCGGAATCATCAGCGTCTGCCCGGCTACCTGGAGCGTATCCACCTGAACGGCCTGCGCCGGATCATCCCCATCTGAACCGGCCAGTGGCGCATCAGCCAGCGCGTGCTGGGACTCGGTCGGCACGGCAGCCCCCGGAAAAGCCCAGGCCGGCGTGTACCAGACAGGCAGGGCCACGGCCACCATCACCGCCAGTGGCACCAGTCTGCCACCACGGCGGCCAGACGGCTGCCGCACCAGCGGGCCGACCGGCATGGCAAGGGCAATCGGGACAGGAACTCGCATCGGCAGGAAGCAGGTGGTTGCTGTGGCAACGGCCGCCACATCGGTACACCACTCTAGCCATTCGGCCCCCGTGCAACAGAAAGCTTCCTCCCGGCGGCCATCTTCTACCGCCCGATGGCGGTGCGTGGCCGCTCCGCCCGCCCCGTGCCCTCAGCGCGTCAGGCGATAAGGTTCGTCAGCCACGACGAAATCGTCTTCTTCGAGCGCCCCGTTGATCCAGGCCTGCACACCAGGCAGCACGATCACCCGCTGCATGTAGGCCTTGATGTCGTCGGGCACCGGCAGCGCATAGGATTTGAGCCGCATCACCACCGGCGCAAAATAGGCATCGGCAATGCAGAATTCGCCAAACAGCATCGGCCCGCCGTGCCGCTTCAGCAGCCCCTGCCACATCGACACCAGCCGCCCGACATCCTCACGCACGCCCGGGCGGTCACGCCATGCCAGGGCACCAGCCTCGTGCAGGCTGGCATCGATGTTCATCGGGCAGGCGGCCCGCAGCGCAGAAAACCCGCAATGGATCTCGGCACAGATACTGCGTGCCTCTGCCCGCTTGCGCACGTCCGATGGCCACAGGTGCAGCGCCGGAAAGCGCTCGGCCAGATACTCGACGATCGCCAGCGAATCCCAGACGACAATCGGATCCGCACCACTGCCATCCACCAGCACCGGCACATTGCCGGTGGGGCCAACGGCCAGCGCCTTCTGCTTGAATGCCGACTGCGGGCCACAATCATCGAAGGGGATCAGGACCTCGGCAAACTCGATCCCCGCCTGTTTCATCAGCACCCACGGCCGCATCGACCAGGACGAGTAGTTCTTGTTGCCGATATGAAGCGTAAGCATGAGGGTTCTCCCGGAGCGCCGAGCAGGTTTCACTGATACAGACTGCTTCTGCATGTTCACCTCTGAGCATACGCCATCGCGGCCGGTGGCAGCAACATCATCTGCGCCCTGGCCATCAAGGCCCGGACAGGCCCTAACGCTGCGAATAGGCCATCGCAGCAAACAGGAGCACCAGCCCCAGCACTGCCAGCGCGATCTTGATCCAGCTGTAGGGCTGTTCGCCGGCGATGCGGCCGCTGTAGCCGTTCACCACCACCTGATAGCTGCGCGTGCCATAGGTATAGGCCACCAGCCACACCGGTACCAGTACATGCTTGAAGGTGCGCCCCTGCCACTGCGCGTCCACCACCAGATTGCGCTGCGTATCACCCGGCACCTGACGGGCACACAACTGGCGCAGCTTCTGCCCCATCTGCTCACCCCCGATGTCGGCCGCACGGCGCAAATCCACCTGATAGCGCTCGACCGTCCAGCCACGCACGTATTCGGGTGAATAGGGTTTCAGATCGGTCTGTGTCGGAAAGGGCTCGATGCGCCGCAGCAGACCTGGGTGCACACCTACCGTACCAGGCACCAGCTCGTCATCAAAAAAATGCTGCACCTGCCCGGCAGCCGGCACCCAGCGCACCCGCTGCACCTGCCGGTGCTCGATCTGGCCGCCCGCACCACGCACCTGCTCGGTCTCGTAGTAATGATGGCCCGCCTCGGCACGCCAGACGGCATGCACCTTCGCATCGAAGGTCCAGTAAGGCAGGTACACGCCTTTCAGCGTGTCTGTCAGCGCAGCCCGCTTCAGACGATTCGGCGCAAACCAGCGGGATCCATACCATCTCCGCAGACTGTCGCGCACCTGCGCCTCACCAATCCTGAAAGGCAGCACGCTCTGTGGGACGATGGCATCCTGCATCTGCTCATGCGGCACGATCGCCGGTGATCCGCAAAAATCGCAACGGCTGGCCACCTGACCATCGACGAACACCGAAATCGCCTGGCAGCTCTGGCATTTCAGCTCGCGCCGGGCCTTGCCCCAGTCACGCAAATTGGCCGGATTGCGCAGCGCCGCCTCCAGATCATGCTCGCGGTTTGCGCTGCCCTGCAACCCGTCGACCGATGCATCCGCACGGCTGTCTGCAGCCCCGGCAGAACCGGACACGCCCGGCTGCCACGGCACGATGGTCCCGCAATACGGGCAGGCCAGCGCCTGCTTGCGCGCGTTCCATTCCAGCGCGCCCCCGCATTCCGGGCAGGGGCGGGGTGCCACGCTCTCGGCGCTCATTAGCCTTTCAGGAAAGCATCCAGTGCCGCACGGCCAATACGCCAGGCCGTGCCGATGCGGCGTGCCTTCAGCTCACCGGCCTCGATGGCCGCCATCACGTCTGCCACCGGTACCGACAGGAACTGCGCCGCCTGCTCGGGCGTGAACACTTCCAGCCCGGCGGCCACGCCCGCCGTGCCGGCACCTGACATGCCCGCATCCGGTGCTGGCGCAGCACCCCCTGCACCGAAGGCCGATGGCTGAGTGCCCTTCATGCCGCCCTGTGCCCCCATGCCGCGCATCATCTCCTGCGCCATCGCAAAGCCCATCGCCATCTGGGCCGGCATCGCAGCTGCCGCCCCGGCGTCCCCGCCCGCCCCCATCGAGGCACCGACCTGATACTTCACATAGTCGTTCAGGTTGCCGATCACGCTCATGCTGCTGCGCTTGTCGATGGCCTGCTCGACCTCCGGCGGTACCGAGACGTTTTCCAGGATGAAACTCGTGATCTCCAACCCGTACTTCTCGCGCACGGCCGGGTTGATGACGGGCAGCAGCGCCTCGCCCATCTCCGAATAACGCCGCGCCACATCCAGCACCGGCACATGGGCCCGCGCCAGCGCCTCGGTGAACACGCTGACGATCCGTGAGCGCATCGTGTCGTTGAATTCGTCCAGCCGGAAGTTGTGATCAGTGCCGGCCACTTCCTTCAGGAAGCGCGGCGCATCGACGATGCGAAAGTCATAAGTGCCGAAGGCCCGCAGGCGAACCACCCCGAAATCCGGGTCACGCATCATCACCGGGTTGGCCGTCCCCCACTTGTTGCCGGTGAAGAGCCGCGTGTTCAGATAGTAGACATCGCACTTGAACGGCGACTGGAAGCCATATTTCCAGCCCAGGATCGTGGAGAGGATCGGGATGTTCTCGGTGGTCAGCGTGTACTTGCCGGGACCGAACAGGTCGGCAAACTGGCCGGCCGCCACGAACTGCACCTGTTGCGACTCGCGCACGATCAGCTGCGCGCCGTTCTTGATCTCCTTGTCCTCATCCGGCCAGCGAAAGGACAGCGTGTCACGCGAGTCATCGACCCACTCGATGACATCGATGAACTGGCTTCTGACGTAATTGAAAATCCGATCCATCAGCGGACGCCTCCTGCGTCGGTCCCGGTTACCAGAAGCATCATACCCTGCCCACCATCGCCACCCGGCCTATCTCCGCGACAGGCCGACACCCGTCTGCCACCGGCTGACCGGTGTTGCGGTACACCCGCCAGCGGGCACCTGTCATGCGGCGGCCGTGTCGCAGCAGCGCGGACGATGCCGAATGGTGCTATTGTCGGCGCTTCGGGAATGCCCCCTGTTCTGCCCTGCCATCGTGACTGATACCCAACACTCCCCCGCCCCTGTTGCCCTGCTTGCCGATAGCGCCCTTGTCGTCGGCATGGGCCTGCTGGCCCTTGCCCAGCTGCTCTTTGCCGAGTTGGCAGCCTCGCTGCCCGAGCACGCGGCGCTGGCCTTCTGGGCCGAATTCAACCAGGGGTCGCTGCGCGTACTGGCCGGGCTGCTGTCATTCGGTGCGGTGGCGCTGGTGCCCGGCCTGTGGCAGCTGTGGCGCACACTCGGGCAGCGTGGACAGCCCGTCACTGCCCTGGCCTGGACGGGCCTGACCAGCACCTCCGTCATCACCGCCGTGGTGGCCGCGCTTTTTGCCGGCAAGCTGGCATTCACGCCCTACGCGATGGCGCTGTCGGCCGAGGCCACCGAGATCGCCTGCGGCCTGATCGCCGGCAGCCTTCACCTGACGGCGCTGGCCCTGGGCGCGGGCATGATCCTCACCGGCCTGAGCGGACGTCGGCCGCCACGGCATCCCGGCTATGTGGTGCTGTCGGTGCTGGCAGGTGTGGCGCAGCTGGCCGGCGCCTGGCCATGGCTGGTGGCCGGCTGGGTGGTGCCGGTGGCCAGCCTGCTGATGACACTATGGGCCGCCTGCACGCTGCGTGCCCTGGGCGCGGTGCCGACGGTGCCAGCGCTGAGGCATGCCGACGACGATGAGGCAACACTCATCCCCGGCGACGGCGGGGATCCTTCGGCACCGGAAGCTGCCGACGATGCCGCCCTGACCGATACCCGGCACGCACACGACAACCTGGACGCGCGTCAGCACCCCTGACCGGTTTTTGCGCTGGGCCGGCACCCCGCGCAAGCCAGCGCCAGCCTGCCGGAGATCACGCCTGGCGCGCCGCCGCCCTTTTCAGGATCTGCCGGCTGAATTGCAGGAATTCATCCAGGTGCAAGCGGATGATGTCGAGCACGATAGGCAGCTGTACCACCTGATAATCATGCACCGCAATGTTGCGGAATCCGACCATCCGCTTCATCGAATCGGCCAGCCAGGCCTCGACCCATCCAGCTGACGCCAGCAGCGCAAAGACATCACGGGCACTCTGGGGAACACCCAGGCGCTGGCGACGGATCAGGTGCTGCCCCATGTCCAGTGCTGCCTGACAGGCCCGTTGCAGATTCAGGATGGCAGCGTCCTGTCGGCTGAAGCTGGCCTCAAAGCCTTCAGGATCCTCCGCATACTCCTCGCGCACCCGCTGCACGCAGCGTTCGATCGTCGCCGCCTTGTTCAGCAACACGTCATCGACCATAGACGCTTCCCCTTTTCGCAATGTCCTGCAACAGGCTCGCGCGCGCTGCGTCGAGATTCATCTTTTCATCCAGCACATACAACACGAACAGATCGGCCGGCAGCCCGGCCGACCACCAGCACTCCCCTCGGGTGATGATCTGATGCTGCATCACCGTGGAGGCAGCCCGCAGGTCCACCAGATCGACCGGACAACCCGCCACATCGGCCAGCTGCCCGGCCAGTTCGAAGCCCTGCACGACATCCAGATACCCGCCGACCAGCACGGCCAGATCCAGGTCGCTGTCTGCACGCGCCGTGCCATGTACCCGGCTGCCAAAGGCATGGACAGCCAGCAGGCCGGGCAGTCGTTCGCGCAGGATCCGGATCAGGGCGTTGCGATCCGGGAAAAGCGGAGAAGAATCTGACATGAGTCGAGCAGGGAATGAACGGATCCGGCCTGACACCATCCTCATGCAGACCAGCGACGGTGATGACAGCAGCGACGCCAGCTACCGCCGGAGCGGCAACGTCAACATCAACGACAATAACAGGACCATGATACTCCCGCGCTGGCAGCACACGGATGAAACGGCGTTTGCGGGTGCCGCGCCCTCTGTCATCAAGCCATCATCAGATCATCATCAGGTTGTCACATCTGATTCCAGCGATGCCATCCTCAGTCGCCACGTCGGCCACGGTCATCATCGCCCGTGATGATGACGCCATCATCGGTCGCTGATCCGCTCTGGGCAGGAATCAGGGCAAGAAATGGATGTGCGGCCGGCCATGGAAGGCCGAAGGCTGAACCCGTGCCTCAACCGAGAACACCGAACGCAGCAGCGGCTCGGTCAACACATCGGCTGGCGCACCACGGGCCACGATGCGGCCCTGCTGCATCACGATCAGCGCATCGCAGAACATGGCTGCGTGATTGAGATCGTGCAGCGCCATGATGCTGGTGATCGGCAGGGACGACACCAGCTTCATCAGCCCCAGCTGGTGCTGGATGTCAAGATGATTGGTGGGCTCATCAAGAATCAGCTCGGTGGGCTGCTGGGCCAGCGCCCGGGCCAGATGGGCGCGCTGCCGCTCGCCCCCCGAGAGACTCTGCCAGCGGTCGTGGCGCTTGTGACTGATGCCGGTGCTGGCCATCGCCTGTTCGACGGCAGCCTCATCCTCGGCTCGCCAGCCGGCAAACATCGCCCGGTGCGGAAAACGTCCCAGCCGCACCACCTCGACCACGCTGAGGTTCAGCGCCGTGCTGGCGTGTTGCTCCATGAAGGCCACACGCTGTGCCATCCGCCGGCGGGACAGGTGACGGATGTCCTGCCCATCCAGAAGCACCTGACCGGCACGTGGTTTGCGCAAGCCCGCCAGCAGGCGCAACAACGACGTCTTGCCCGAGCCATTGGGGCCAAGCAGCCCCAGCAACCGGCCCGGCTGCGCCGTGAACGACACACCATCGATCACCGTGCGATCGCCGATGCGCCAGACTAGTTTCTCGGCCGTGATGCTCATGATGCGCGTTGCAACCGATAAAGGATGACCGAAAAGAAGGGCACGCCCACCAGCGCCGTCACCACGCCAATAGGCACCACCTGCTGCGGCACCAGCACACGCGAGGCAATGTCGGCGAGCAGCATGAAGATGGCTCCCAGCAGCACGCACAGCGGCAACAATCGCGCATGGCCCGGCCCAGCCAGATAGCGGGCCACATGCGGCACCACCAGGCCGACAAATCCGATCGACCCGACCATGCTGACGATGCTGGCCGTCATCACGGCCGTGATCGCAAACAGCAGGATGCGCGTGCGGGTGACGTTGACACCCAGCGCCGCGGCGGCCTCGTCACCAAAGGCGAAGGCATCCAGGACCCGAGTATGGAGCAGGCAACCGAGCAGCCCGACCCCCACCACCGCGGCAATCAGCATCAACTCGGGCCAGCGTACTCCCCCAAAGCTGCCCAGCAGCCAGAACATCACGTCACGCGCCTGCTGGGCATTGGCCGAGGTGGTGACCACGTAGGCAGTGGCCGCATTGAACAGCTGCGAAGCCGCCACCCCGGCCAGAATGGTGCGGTCGGCCCCGCCACGCATGCCACCCGACAGCACCGCCACCATGAGGAAAGCGGCAAAAGCACCCACGAAGGCACCCAGCGACAACGAGACCGTGCCCACACCAACCCCCAGAATCACCACCGCCACCGCACCCGTCGAGGCACCAGCCGAAATCCCCAGCACATAGGGCTCGGCCAGCGGATTGCGCAGCAGCGACTGCATCACTGCACCGGCCAGTGCCAAGCCTGCACCGCAGCACACCGCCACCAGCGCACGGCTCAACCGGTAATCCCAGATCACGGTTTCGTGCATCCGGCTGATGGCAACATCCGTCCAGCCCAACCGGTTGCTGAGGGCCAGCCCAGTGGTGGAAAGCGCGATCGGCAAATCACCCACCCCGACACTGATGCCCACCACCAGGCCCACCAGCAACAGGGCAGCAAGCAACAGTGCTCCCAGACGCAACACCCGCATCATCGGCCCCGGCTCAACGCAAGCCCTTGTCCCGCAACTGGCGTGCCACTTCTTCGGCGCCAAACAAGGTACGGACCGACGGATTCATCGCCTGGCCGTCCATCACCACGATCGCCTGATTGCGCACCGCCTTCATCTGCCGGGTGGCCGGATCGGTGGTGAGGAAACGAATCTTTTCTTCGACCTTGTCCATCTGCCAGCGATCACGATCAAGGCGCGCCACCACGATCACGTCCGGTTCGGAGGCGATGATGCCTTCCCAGCCCAGGGTCGGCCATTCGGTCTCGGTATCGATGGCATTGCGTCCGCCCAGCAGATCGGCAATGAAGCCGGAGGCCCCATTCTTGCCGGCCAGATAGGCATCGGCCGACGGCGAGGGGCTGGAGAACCAGAACAGATAGGACAACGGCTTGGCGGCCTTGCCGGACGGGTTCGTGTCGTGAGCCTTGTCCGCCTGGCCGTCCCGTTCGGCCCCGGTCACGCGGATGGCCTGCTCACGCACCTTCAGATCACGGATCAGCGCCTGACCCCGGTCTGCCACGTCGAAGATGCGCGACAGCTCGTCGATCTCCTGATACAGCAGCGCCGTGCTCCACAGCTGAGCGCGGTCACCATAGACGGCATCCTTGCTCTTGCTGGTATCGAGACAGGTACCCGGCGACAGGTAGGTCGGCACGCCGAGCCGCTCGAAATCCTCGCGCTTGGCCACCTTGCTGTTGGGGCCGAGCAGGCTGGGCAATGCCGCCGCCACGAAATCCGGCTCGGTGGACAACACCGATTCCAGCGTCGGAAACTCGGTGGACAGGCGCTTGACCTGGGCATTGGCTTTTTCCAGCGAGGGCATCACCTTGCTGGGCCAGAAGGCGGTGCCCACCATGCGGTCTTGCAGTCCCAGGAGCAGCAGTATCTCGGCGCTGTTCTGACCCAGACCCACGGCCCGCTGCGGTGCCTGCCGATAAGTGACCTGCACGCCACAGTTGGTGAGCGTGAGCGGATAGCGGGTACGGGTGGCCGAGGACGCACTGCGACCCGAGGTGCTGGCCGGAGTGGTGGCGTCGGTGCCGGCCGTGGCGGCTGCCGGTGTGGCCGAGGTGTTCGGGGCGGGTGACGCGGCATCGTCAGCCGCCTGCGCAAGCATGGCTCCCGCCAGCAACACGGTCACCGCACTGCCTGCGGCAATCAGGGATTTGAACATGGGATAAAAACCATAATGAGAATTGAGCTGATCATTATCGACAGATATCCCCAACAGGGTTGGGATATCCCCGTCACTCTTGCAGGGTTGTGCCGTGGGTCCTGAACCCTTGGGTGTCCGGGTCGGGCGCACATGGACCAGACCGATCCCTCCAGTTGTGGTAGGTTCGCGCACGGTGGCTGAGATGCGCCGCACGCCCCACCGATCATCCGTGCCCAACGAAGGAGACAGACATGGCAGACATCCCACCCCCCGCCGCAACCCGCAGCATGCTGGGTCGCCTGCTGGATGGCATCGAACGCAGCGGCAACCGCCTGCCCGATCCGGTCTACATCTTCATGGTGCTGTGCCTCATCATCCTGCTGGCCTCGTGGGCATGCGGGCTGGCAGGTGTGTCGGCGATCAATCCCGCCACCGGTAAGACCGTGGTGGTGGACAACCTGCTGGACCGTGAAGGCCTGGTGCGCATCGTGCGCGAGGCCATCAACAACTTTTCGGCCTTTCCGCCGCTGGGAGTGGTGCTGGCCACGATGATCGGCGTGGGCGTGGCTGAAAAATCGGGCTGGTTCGAGGCGATGATGCGAGCCACCGTGGCCCGCGCGCCTCGGGCCTTCATCATTCCCGTCATCATCCTGATCGGCATCCTGGGCAACATGGCGGGTGATGCGGCCATCGTCGTGCTGCCCCCCATTGCGGCCGTGGTGTTCATCCGCCTGGGTTACCACCCGATTGCCGGCCTGGCCGTAGCCTATGCCACCACCGAAGGCGGCTTTGCCGCCAACCTGCTGGTGGGCATCACCGATGTGCTGGCGCTGTCCTTCACGGCACCGGCCGCCGCACTGATCGATGACACGTTGCCCCTGAACGCGGCGATGAACTATTACTTCATTGCAGTGTCCACGCTCCTTCTGCTGGGCGTGGCCTGGTGGGTGACGATGCGCATCGTCATTCCGCGCCTGGGCCACTGGACACCTTCAAGCGCAGATCACGGCACGGACGAAGTGCGGGAGGCCGTGACAGCAGCCGAACGTCGGGGCATGCGCGCCGCCAACATCGCACTGGCGCTGATGACGGTATTGCTGCTGGCGCTGTCGTTGCCCGAAGGCGCGCCGCTGCGCAACCCCGATACCGGCCTGCTGCTGGATGATTCGCCACTGATGGAAGGCATCATCCTCATCGTGACCGTGTTCTTTCTGGTGCCGGGTGTCGTGTATGCGTGGGGAGCAGGGACGGCACGCAACGGCAATGACATCGCCCGCTGGATGGGCGAATCGATGGCGTCGATGGGCGGCTACATCGTCATCATCTTCTTTGCCGCCCAGATGCTGGCGTTTTTCAAGTGGAGCAACCTGGGCACGGTGCTGGCCATCAAGGGGGCATCGGCGCTGGCCGATCAGAGCGGCGTCACCCTGATCATCGGCATCGTGCTGCTGACAGCCATCATCAACCTGCTGATCGGCAGCTCCAGCGCGAAATGGGCCGTGCTGGCCCCCATCTTCGTGCCGATGATGATGCTGCTGGATTTTCACCCGGCCTTCACGCAGATGGTGTATCGCGTGGGTGATTCACTCACCAACCCGGTCACGCCAATGGAGCCCTACATCGTGCTGGTGCTGGCCTATGCGCAGCGCTACGTGCCGGGTTTCCGGCTGGGTTCGCTGATTGCCACGTTGCTGCCCTATACGGTGGCCTTTGCCATCAGCTGGACGGCCCTGCTGGTGCTCTGGTACCTGCTGGGCTGGCCGGTCGGACCGGGTGGGCCGATCCACCTGGGGCACTGAGCCGGCGCAACCTCAACCGCCCCAACCGCACGGCAGCGCTGCCTGACCGTGACCGCCACCCCGGCCGCTCACGGACCGGGCGGGACACCATCGGCCTGCTGGCGGCCTGGCGAGGACGGCCCCCGGCCGGCTGGGCTCAACGTCCGCCCGCGTCCGTCACCGGTACGAATTCGGTACGCACCCAGCGCCAGGCCTTTCCATCACGCTCGACATGGCCGATGCCGGGGAAGGGCAGGTGGGCACCTGCCACCCACCAGCCGTGGCGGGCAGCCAGACGCAGGACCTTGCGGCGTGATTCGACTGCCAGCCGGGCCTGTGCATCGAAATCCACCCAGGCCCCCGGTCGGGGAAACTGCACGCCATGGAAGTGGACGATGTCCCCCCAGAACAGCACTCCGTCGGGACTGGCCGCAGACGATGCGCTGCCTGATGGCGCCTCCTCTGTCCCGCTGTCCACCAGCCAGGACACGTGATCGGCCGTATGACCGGGGGTAGCCACCCGCTGCACGCCAGGCGGCAGCTGCGTATCGGCACCGACCAATTGCAACCGGCCAGCCTGCCGGTATGGCTCGACAGCCCGCACGGCCGCATCGAACGAGCCCTGTTTGTCCTTTGGTGCCCTGGCCTTCTGGGTCTGGCTCAGCCAGAAGGCCGCTTCACCCGTCGGCATCCAGAGGGTGGCACGGGCAAAGACCGACTGGCCCCGCGCATCCACCAGACCGCAGACGTGGTCCGGATGAGCATGCGTCAACAGCACATCGGTCACGTCGGCCGGATCGATGCCGGCCCGTTGCAGGTGCGCACGCAGATGACCGAGATTCTCGCCAAGGCAGCTGCCGCCACCAGCATCGATCAGCATCAGTCGCTCTCCCCTCCGCACCAGAAAGACATTGACCGCCGTCTGCACCCCGGCAGCCACCTGCGGCATGTGCGCACGCCGGACCAGCGCCTGTACCTGGGCCGGATCGATGCCCTTGAGCAAGCTCAGGGGTAGCGGTATCACCCCGTCAAGAAAAGCCGTCACCTGCAATTGGCCGATCTGTTGGTGCTGGATGCCCGGCACCTGCTCGAAACGACTCGCCGTTACCGACGATACCGGGCCACGATCAGCCTCTGCAGACTGCTCACCACGCGGCATGCCTGCCGCCACGGTCATTTGCGGCACGACCACCATCATCGTGCCCAGCACCATGGCCGCGACCACCTGCCGCATCCCCGACTTCCATGACATGCACTGCACCATCCCTGCCAAGCTCCCTTTTCTGCAGAATCGATCATCACGGACAGACCACGGCACCCTGCATCAGGCTTGCATGCAGGGCGGTCCGTCCCATGGGCAGCAGGATAGCGCGGCCACGCATCGGCAATCGCTCAGATCCACGACTGAAACGCTCAGCAGGCCCGAGCCGACGCCGGCGGGTCTCAGCCTGGGGCAGCGGGCGGGCTGTTGCCGATGTCGGCCGGATCGAGCCGGTACCGGGCACGGAAAGCCCGAACAAAAGCATCGGGCGACTGGTAGCCGACACGGGTCGCCACCGTCTTGATCGGCAGGCGGGTGGTGTAGAGCAGGTTCATCGCGCATGCCAGTCGGGTGTCGGCCAGCACGGCACGCAGACCGGTGCCTTCACCGGCCAGACGCCGCCGCAGGGTGGCGCCCGACATGCCCAGCAGCCCCTCGAAATCGCGTGACTGCCAGGCACGCGCTGGCTGCGCCGTCACCCATGCCGCGATCCGTCGTGCCAGCGTCGGTACCGGTGGCACCAGCAGGCGCGGCAGACCGAGCCGGCACCAGTCGACCACGATCGACACCAGCGCAGCCCGTGCCGCAGGGTAATCGCCACGCAACAACGCTTCGGCCCAGGCCTGCAACATGACGGCATGGTCGGCCAGCCGGAAACGGGCGGCCCGGGGCGTACCTTCGGCAAGCACCGGCACCGACCACATCAGGCGACCGGCTTCGAGCACCTCGGCACAGAGCGGCACCACCAGCGTCAGGTATTGTCCGTCGTCGTCGGGCCAGTGCATGAAATCGAACCGGGTACCCGCCGTGGCCACGACGATGTCACCCGGCTGGAAATCCAGCACCAGCGTACCGGCACGCATCTGCTTGACCCCCCTCAGCACGATGCCGAACAGCGGCTCGCTCATGTCGACCGAATGGATGCCATGCGCACAGTGAGCTCGGACGCAGGCGATATCAGCCACCCCGCCGATCCCGATCAGGCGATCCAGCAAGGCATGGATGCCGGCCTCTGCGCCGCTGACCGGCGAAGCCGATGGCTGGCCATCGCCGTCGGCCGACGGCGTGGGCGAAGCGGTGGCCCGGGGGAGGAGGGGATTCATGCCGCGATGATAGTGCAGCCGGACTGGGCCCGGCGCGGGGATGGATCCCGGACAACCCCCAAAACTCGTGGCGGGTGCCAGGTTGCGGAGCCGGAT
>JAUNLD010000009.1 GCA_030532425.1 Lautropia sp.
CCCAGTCCCCAGGCCCCAGTCCCCAGCAGGATACGGGGGCAACAGGCATAATAGGCGCCGTTTCCGGCCTGACCAGCCCTCTGCCACCGTGCAAGGCCGGGCCCAGCCATCCACTGACCGATGCCGGCCACTGCCGGCCTTGTGCGCCTCCTGCCCATGTCCGACTCCGCTGCACCACCTTCACCCGGCCAAGCGCTCTCCCTCAGCCCGAACGACACCCTGATCGTCTACTTCTCCTTCACCGGCAACACCGAGGCCGTGGCCCGCGTGCTGCACGGGCAGACCGGTCTGCCCCTGGCCGCCATCGAGCGCCCGCAGGCCATCGTGCTGGGGCTGGAAGACGATGAAGGCCCGGTGCCGCAGGACATCACCGACATCGACCTGACGCCCGTCCGCACCCTGCTGCTGGGCTTTCCGGTGTGGGCCGGGCAGCTGCCCAGCGGTGTGGAGGCCTGGCTGGACGATACCGGCCTCGCCGACAAGGTCATCCTGCCCTTCTGCACCCACGGGGGCGATGGTGCCGGCAAGAGTTTCGACGAAGTGCAGCAGCGCTGCCCGGACAGCACCGTGTACCCCGGTCTGGCGCTGCAAGGGGGCATCGAGGAAGATGGCGTGATGCTGCCGATGGAAGACGAACAACTGGCCGAGGTGGGCATCCACCTGGCCGCCTGGCTGGCCGAACAGCGCACATCCCTTGCCCACGGAGACTGAGCCATGTCCGAGCTTCACCTGATCCTTGGCCCGGCCGGCACAGGCCAGGCGCTGCAAACCGGGCAGGCCCGCCTGCAACCGCTGCCGGTGGCACCGGCCACCGAGCCGTCCTCCCCCAGCCTGGCCGTACAGGCCCTGCGTGCACTCGGCGCCGATGATGACGACATCGCCCGCATCCTGGCACACCGCACCCACCAGCCCCCGGCAGCGGGCATCCAGCTGCACGGCTGGCAGGCCATCCCTGTCACCGACAGCCCCTTCACCGACGGCAACACCCCGGGCGGGAAACCGGCCGGCAAGGCGGTCATCCTCTGCTTCTCGCAGCACGGCAACACCGAGGCCGCCGCCTACCTGATCCAGAAGCTCACCAACCTGGACGTGGTGCCGCTCAAGCCCGTGCAGCTCTACCCGCGCGACCACAAGGCCGCCAGCGAGCAGGTCAGGATCGAGAACGAACTGGGCTACCTGCCCAAACTCAACAGCCTGCCCATCACGCTGGCCGACATCGACCAGATCTTTCTGGGCTTTCCCACCTGGGACAAGCAGCTGCCACCACCGGTACGCAGCTGGCTGAGCGCACAGGCCCAGGCACTCGCCGGCAAGACGATCCTGCCCTTCACTACCCATGCCGGCACCGGCGCGGGTGAAAGCTTTGCGCAGATCACCCGGCTCTGCCCCGACGCCGACGTCCGCCCCGGCCTGGCCCTGCAGGGCGCCACCCCTGCCGACAACGGCGCCCTCGTCATCCGCGGCCGCCAGCAGGCCATCGCCGAACGCGAACTGGCGGCCTGGCTGGCTCAGTCCGCCTTCAGCGGCTTGTAAGCCACGTTGCTGCCACGTTGCACCGCCGGGCGCTCGGCCAGCTCAGCGGCCCAGCGCTGCACATGCGTGTACGACGCCGCATCCAGAAACCGTGCCGCATCCCCGTACAGGCCACCACGCACCAGCACGCCATACCACGGCCAGATCGCCATGTCGGCGATGGTGTACGCATCGCCGCAGATGTAGCGGCGCTCGGCCAGGCGCTTGTCCAGCAGATCCAGCTGGCGCTTGGTTTCCATCGCAAAACGGTTGATCGGGTATTCCAGCTTCTCGGGCGCATAGGCATAGAAGTGGCCAAAGCCACCGCCCAGATAAGGCCCGCTGCCCATCTGCCAGAACAGCCACGACAGGCATTCGGCCCGCGCAGCCGGCTGGCTGGCTGGCGGCACGAAAGCCGAAAACTTGTCGGCCAGATACAGCAGGATCGCCCCCGATTCAAAGACGTTGATCGGCTCGGCCCCGCTGCGATCCACCAGCGCCGGAATCTTCGAATTCGGATTGACCGCCACAAAGCCGCTGCCAAACTGCTCGCCCTTGCCGATCTCCACCAGGTAGGCATCATAGGCCGCAGCCGTGATGCCCTTCTCCAGCAGCTCCTCCAGCATCACCGTCACCTTCACGCCATTGGGCGTGCCACGCGAATACAGCTGGAAGGGCTTGTCGCCCACCGGCAGCGTCTGCTCGAACTGCGCCCCGGCGGTCGGGCGGTTCACCGACGCATACTTGCCGCCATTCTGCTTGTCCCAGACCCAGACGGCCGGCGGTACATAGGCTTTGTCACTCATCAGGCATTCCTTGTGAATCGGGCATGCCGGCTCCAGCGGGCATGCCCTGCAGAAACATCCGCCCGGCCCTGCCACACAGGCTGCCGGCACGACGGTGCTGGCCGGTCGGCCAGAATCTTACAGTGTAATCCCGCCGCACCCCATTGGCGCAACCTCGACCACGCCGACATGGCATATCAATGGCAGTTCAACGGCGTCAACGGTTACCAGAAGAATCCCCGCTGACCGACGCCGCTCAGGCCGCCTGCGATGCAGGCGCCGACCTGTCCGGGCAACCTGGCTGCAATCAGCGATGGCAAGGTGACGGCCGTCGATTTCAGCGCCTATACCCGCTTTGTCGGGCGTCAGAAAACTGCTCCGGCCTTCGATGGTGTTGATCTGGGCACCGCTGAAAAAGCCAGCTCACCTCAGCGCAGCCCCTGACCCGCACCCGTGTCATCGGCACGCTGGATCAGCTCGACCTTGTAACCATCCGGATCGGTGATGAAGGCGATCACCGTGGTGCCTCCTTTCACCGGCCCCGGTTCGCGGGTGACATTGCCCCCGGCGGCACGGATCCTGTCACAGGCAGCGTAGGCATCCGGCACGCCGATGGCAATATGGCCATAAGCCGTGCCCATCTCGTATTCGGTGGTACCCCAGTTGTAGGTCAATTCCAGCTCCGCCTGACCGGGGTTGCCGCCTTCATAGCCCAGAAAGGCCAGCGAATACTGGTACTCGGGGTTTTCGGAACGACGCAGCAACGTCATCCCCATCACGTTGGTGTAGAAGGCGATCGAGCGCTCCAGATCGCCGACCCGAAGCATGGTGTGCAGGAATCTCATGATTATCTCCAGAGGCCGGGGAGGAAAAAGACGGCACAGCGGCACACACAGGCGAGGCCGCTGTGAACGGTGCCGGCACGACAGGCGGGCGAGGCGTGGCGTCCAGGCCGTCAGGGCGGCCCCGCCTGCATTCTAGTCCAGCCACCAGGCGCAGTCGGCGGACACACCATCTCCTGTGCCCACACAGCCTTGCGTTGCCTCAGGCCGGCGCGCGCCCTTCCTGCCCGATACGGCCCCACCCCCAGCCAGATGCGGCCTGCCTCACAGCGCCGGCCACCCGGCCCCTGGCACCCGCACGGGCGCTCTCACCTTGCCCGGCTCAGCGTCAGCCCTGTCCAGCCAGCTGCCAGTGTCAGGGCCAGACACAGGTAGCAGAAAAAGGCATAGGGCAGATAATCCCACACCGACACGCCCAGCACCTGACTGATGAACACCCCGCACACACTCCACGGCACCAGCGGATTGATGACGGTGCCGGCGTCTTCCAGCGTGCGCGCAAGGTTGCGCGGATGCAGGCCCAGCTTCTCATACACGGGCTTGAAGGTTTCTCCCGAAAGCAGGATGCTCAGGTACTGCTCACCGATCAGCACATTGACCCCCACCGAGGTCATCGCCACGCAGAAGGTGGCCCGCCCGGCAGAAGTCAGGAAGCTGCGCATGCCGTCCAGCAGGCTGGGAATCACCCCCAGGGCAAACAGCAGGCCCCCCAGGCTCAACCCCAGGATGACGATGGCTTGCGTGAAGAACATGCTCTCGATCCCGCCACGCGAGATCAGCTTGGCCACCTCGCCCAGATCCCCTTCAAACTTGGGACCACCATACAGCCAGGCACCCAGCGTCGCCACATCGATCGGGCCTTGCACCATCGTGATCGCCAGCGCAAGAAAGATCGTGGCAATCATCGACACGATGGCATTGACCTTGCGGATGGCCAGCACCAGCAACAGGACGAAGGGCAGCAGGGCATACCCGTGCACCAGCCCCGTTTTCAGCAGTTGCTCGCGGAACACCTCGGCATGAGCGAGGTTGCCGGCCACTACCTCGGGTACCGCCCAGGTCAGCAGGCCGGCCGTCAGCAACCAGGCCGGCACCGTGGTGTAGGCCATGTTGCGGATATGCTCGAACAGGTCGATACCGACCATCGAGGCCGAAATGCCGGTGGTATCGGACAGCGGCGACATCTTGTCGCCAAAGAAAGCGCCCGACACGATCGCCCCGGCCGTGATCGCCGGACTGGCATGAAAGGCCACCGACATCCCCATGAAGGCCACGCCAATGGTCGCGCAAGTCGTCAGGCTGCTGCCAATCGACACCCCGATCAGCGAACAGAGCACGAAGGCCGACAGGTAGAAATACGCGGGCGACACCAGCCCGAAACCGTAATACATCAGTGTCGGGATCGCCCCGCTCATCATCATCGCGCTCACCAGCAGGCCGATGAAGAAGAACAGATAGATGGCCCCCATCCCCTGCCCTACCGAAGCGATCATCCGCGACTGCATGTCGGCGTAGCGCAGGCCGCGCACCATGCCATAGATCAGCAGGAAGACGATGGCCATCAGCAGTGCCATGTGCGGCAACCAGCCGACCGCAATGATGACATGGCCCATCACCGCCACCAGCACCGCGCTGACAAGGAAAGCTTCGGTCCGGGGCATCTCGATCAGGGGTTGAATTTTAAGCATGACGGGTCTTTCTGGTGGACGGCGGCACGGCCCCTGGTCGAGGGCAGGGCCACGAAACACCCCTATGGTATACACGTGATTGACGCACGGCGAGTGGCCCGGGCACAGGAAAAACCGGATGGCCTGCTCCCGGATGACAGGCCCCCCTGCACCACCACGGTGCATCAGAAGGGGCTTGAAAGCGCGATATAATCGGGGGCTGTGGTCGTCGGTTCAAACCGTACTGCACCATCATCGTGCATGCCCTCGCTGCAAGGCGGGCATCCAGCTTTCTTTTCGGCGGCAGATGCGATGTCCTGGTGCATGTGCTGCCCCCATTATCTGCAGCACCCCGGCAGGCAAGGCCGGCCATCACCCTTTGCCCTCGCCCTGTCGCCTCAAGCCCAGTCCAGCCCCCACACTGGAAGAGAAGCCGGCGCGTCATTCGCGCCCTTCAGCAGCATCATGGCGCACCGGACGACGGGCCACACATGCTTTATCACGCCTGGGGCGCAGCAGCCGCGCCTCACGATCCCCAGGAGGTCGAACCTTGAAATACAAATCCGTCGCCGATTTTCTGAACATGGTCAAGCAGCGGGACCCGCACCAGAGCGAGTTTCTGCAGGCTGTCGAGGAAGTCATGCACAGCCTCTGGCCGTTCATCGAGAAACACCCCTCCTACGCGCACCACGGGCTGCTCGAGCGCCTCGTCGAACCGGATCGTGTCATCCAGTTCCGCGTCAGCTGGGTCGATGACAAGGGTCAGGTCCAGGTCAATCGTGCCTGGCGTGTCCAGCACAGCGCAGCCATCGGCCCCTACAAGGGCGGCATGCGCTTCCACCCTTCGGTCACACTGTCGATCCTGAAGTTCCTGGCCTTCGAACAGACCTTCAAGAATGCGTTGACCACCCTGCCGATGGGTGGCGGCAAGGGCGGCTCCGATTTCGACCCCAAGGGCAAGAGCGATGGTGAAGTGATGCGCTTCTGCCAGGCACTGGTGATGGAGCTGTTCCGCCACGTCGGCCCCGACACCGACGTGCCGGCCGGCGACATCGGCGTCGGGGCCCGTGAGGTCGGTTTCATGGCCGGCATGTACAAGAAGCTGGCCAACCACGCCGGCAGCGTCTTCACCGGCAAGGGCCTGAGCTTCGGCGGCAGCCTGATCCGGCCCGAAGCCACCGGCTATGGCGCCGTCTACTTCGCCCTCGAAATGCTTCAGCGCGCCAACCAGGACTTCAGGAACCAGCGTGTCGCCATCTCCGGTTCGGGCAACGTCGCCCAATATGCCGCCCTGAAATCACTGGACCTGGGTGCCCGCGTCGTCACCCTGTCCGATTCCGAAGGTACGCTGGTCCATGAAAGCGGCCTGAACCGTGAACAGATCAACGCCATCCTCGAACTGAAGAACGTCAAGCGTGGCCGCCTCTCGGCCTTTGCGGCCGAACACAAGCTGAAGTTCGAAAAGGGCCGCACCCCCTGGCACGTGCCGGTCGACATCGCCCTGCCCTGCGCCACCCAGAACGAGCTGAATGCCGAGGATGCCAAGCGCCTGGTCGCCAATGGCGTACAGGCCGTGGCCGAAGGTGCCAACATGCCGACCACGCTCGATGCGGTCGATGTCTTCCTGAACGCCAAGACCCTCTATGCACCGGGCAAGGCCAGCAACGCCGGTGGTGTCGCCGTATCGGGTCTCGAAATGAGTCAGAACGCCATGCGCCTGAGCTGGACGGCCGAAGAGGTCGATACCCGGCTGCACGACATCATGAAGAACATTCATGAGAACTGCGTGCGTTATGGCGAACGCAAGGATGGCAGCGTCAACTACGTCGACGGCGCCAACATCGCCGGCTTCGTCAAGGTGGCGGACGCCATGCTCCAGCAAGGCGTCTACTGATCGCGTCCTTCACCGATCGGCTCATCTCCGCCACCGCTCCCTGCTCGGCAGGGAGCGTGCGCGATGCCCCCGGCCTGGCACCGCAGGCACCGCACACTCACGGATGCAGCAGGCTTCTGGCACGCCCGCTGTAGTCCGGGCAAGTCGGCTTCCCGGCCGGGGCAGGCTCAACCCTGCCAGTCGTTCAGCTGGAAGCAGAAGCCACTGTAGTGTTCGACGCTGTATTCGGGCTGACCGATCACCGGCATGCGCTTGCCGACGTTGCGCCACTGGTCGCGCAACCGGTAACCCTGCGCCTCGACCCCGGCAATGAAGGCCGCGCGTGCCTCGACCCGGTAAGCGCAATAGGCGGTCCCAATGCTGTTGAGCGTGAAGAACGCCCGCTCTTCGTGGATCGGCGTGGTGTTGATGACGATCTGCTTGGGCCGTGCCTTCATCGTTGCCAGTATCTCGGGCAATGACTGTGCCAGATATTGCAGCGCCCCCGAAGCAAACAGGATCTCGTGCCCATCCGCATCGGCCAGATCGGCCGAAAACGACAGCATCCCCTGCTCGCCGCGCGCTTGCGCCAGCCTCTCGCCCTCGGCCACCACGGCCGGCATGTCCACCACCCGCCAGCGCAGTCCTTCCGGATAATCCAGCGCCTTGCGAAAGGCGTAGAACTTGATGCCGACGGCCCCGCCCACGTCGACCAGGCTGCGCAGCCCGCGCCGCAGCCCGTCCCCAATCCAGTGCAGGGCCGGATAGTCGTAATCGTCGATATCGAGCCGATCGAGATACAGGCGCGCCGAGGCGGTGTTGTCGTAACTGAGGGGAGCCGTGGTGGGTGCGGCTGCCATCGCCTCGGCCGCGCTGCCATAGATGCCCAGAAACAGGTGGGCCTGACGGGCATGGGCAAACTGGTGACGCCAGTACGCATCGCGCAGCCAGCCCATCGGTCCATAGCGCCGGATGCCAAGCTGGATCGAATCGAACAGATCGGTGGTGTTCATCAGGAAGCTCCGGCAGGGACAAGGGAAGTGCCCCCACCAGTCGGCATCATGGGAAAGCGTCTGGAGGGCAGGCAAGGGGCGCCCATCATCGCAGAAGCCCGTCTGAACGCGTGTGCCATATGCAACAGTCGACGTTCTTTGTACCGCAGACGCCGCACCCGGTCACGCATCCCCAGCTGCCGGCCATCCTCCACCGCTTTCCGCCCGTTCCCCTTCTCCACGCTCCTCGCCGGCACGGCAGCCGAACGGCCTTCGCCAGCCCGACCGGCGGCGCGCTTCAACAGGCATACAACGGCAACGATTGTTAGTCTGCGGATATCGAACGAACCCCACGCGTTTGCCTCGGCAAATGCCCACCGACTGGAGAAGCCCACGCCATGTGCAGCGAAAAACAGGATGCGAAGCCCCGCTGGAACCAGCACGTCGGCCTGACCTACACCCGCCCCGAAAGCGCCGAAGACGGCATCGATTTCAGCGCCATCGCCAGTGACGGCCGGGAATACCGTTTTCATCTGGAGCTGAATGCCCTCAAGGCACTGAACGCCGAAGCCTTCTACGATGACGATGCCATCGAACGCTTTCATGCCCACCAGGAAGACATCGAGCGTGTTGCCGGGCGCATGGTGATGCTGAACGTCCGTGCCAACCCCATCGTGCTCAAGGCATCCTATTTCGCCGAATCACCATGGCGCCGCCTCAGCAGCGCACGCATCTGAAAACGGCCTACAGCTGATACGCCACCGCCCGCACCATGCCTTCAAAAACATCGCGCACCACGCCGGGCGGATGGCCATCCAGACGCGGCGACATCACCATCCGCTCATCAATCCACTCTGTCAGTGCCCTGATATCTTGGCGTCGATAAAAAGCCACCATCGCCTCGTAATTCAGGAAGAAGCTGCGACTGTCCAGGTTGAGTGAACCGGCCAGTGCCAGGCGCTCATCCACCACCACGGCCTTGGCATGCAGCATGCACGGATAGAGATAGACCTCGCCGCCCACCTGCACCAGTTGCCGCAGCGCCCGCATCCGGGCGATGTCGGCCAGCCGATGATTGGAGCGCATCGGCACCAGCAGCCGTACCCGCACGCCCCGCCGGGCAGCCAGGCACCAGGCCGTCAGCAGTCCCTCATCAGGTACAAAATAAGGCGTGATGGCCAGAATCTGGTGCTGCGCATGAAAAGCTGCCCCCAGGAGCAGCGCATAGATCGTGTCATCGAAGCGATCCGGTCCACTGGGGAGCAATTGCGCCAGCAAATCACCCTGCCCTTCGTTTGCAGGCGGCAATTCTTCCTCGTTCGGTGACAGCCCGGGCTTCGTGGGCGCCGCCACCACACCCCCCTGCGCACGCAGGCGCAGCCTGGCCTGGCGCACGGCCAGCCGATAGCGGGCCGGCAGCGGATGGCCCACCTTCCAGTCGGTCTTGAACAAGGCCAGCGCATCGAGCACCAGCGGACCACTGATGCTGAAACTGATGTCCAGCCAGGCGGGCTCACGCCCGTTACCCAGAAAATATTCACCGGCCAGGTTGCGCCCCCCCGCCCACAGCCAGCGCCTGTCCACCACCAGCAGCTTGCGGTGGTTGCGCAGATTGGTCCGGCCACGAACGGGGTTGTGCAGCAGCGGCATGTATCGGCGCACGTGCACCCCGGCCGCCAGCATCGGCAGGTATTGCGATTTGCCCACACGCAGGCACCCCACCGCATCCAGCAACAGCCGTACCCTCACGCCACGTCGCGCCGCCGCACACAGCGCCATGACGATGCGCTCGGCCTGTTCGTCCTTGCCCAGCACATAGGTGCAGATCTCGATCGAACGTCGTGCCCGACCGATCAGATCGAGCAGCGCTTCCAGCGCATCGTCACCTTCCAGCTGAAAGCCGGCTTCGCCCCCCCGGACCGGTGCCGGCATGCCCAGGGACGCATTCAGCTCGGCAGCCCAGGCCGGCAAGGCGTGCGTTTCTCCCCCGTCAGCCCGGGCGCGGTCGCCGTGGGCAGGATCGAAAGGCCGGGGCTGACGCTGATCCGGCCCCAGCAGTTTGCGGGTGCCGAACAGCAGGAAGACCGGCAAGGCCACATAGGGCATCACCACCAGCAGCAGTACCCAGGAAAGCGCGGCAGCCGGCGTGCGGCGCTGACGCCCCACCCGCGTGAAAACGACGTAAGTCAGCAGGCTGACAAGAACGGCGATGAGATGGCTGCTCAACAACAAGACATGCACTCCTGCTGCGCACGCCCACCACCACAGCGCACGGCGCCGGCCTGCCCCCGGCCGACGACCAGGGTAATCAGGGCCGGCGGCCGTCAGGATCAGTGGAAGTGCACCGGACCGGGTTCAACGCCGTCGGGCATCTGCACGTGAACCAGCTCCTCGCTGCGGTTCGGGTAAAAGGGCGAGCCACAGTCCTCGCAGAACTCCGGCTCCATCAGGCTGCTCCATACCCGGATCTCGGTCACACCGACCTCGTGCAGCGTCTGACGGATCTGTTCGATGGGAGAAGGATCGTCGGTCTCGGTTTCGGCGCCCAGCAGCGGCCAGACGATGCCCTGCACCACCTCGTCACTGTCGCCCAGCGACAGACCGATCCGGTATTCATCAACCCGCGTATAGCCAAAGCCGGCCACCGCTGCCTTGATCGTCGAGGCCTCGATATTGAGCGTATGCACCAGATAATGCACGGCAGCCTTGATGCCCCAGACCCGCACCAGACGGTCGGATTCGCGCAGATTGGCATGATAGGCATCGGGCAGCAGGCACTCGAAGCCGCAGCCCGGCAGCAGTGGCTCGAACAGGCGACGCGTCTGCTCGACCCAGGCCTGCAAACAATCCTGGCGCGAGCGGTGGGCCGTGCCACTCAGCTGCCAGCGAAATACCGGCGCATCGACACCGGGCACCACCACGCTGCCCAGCAGGAAGCGGGTGTCAGCCAGCATCTCGGCGGTTTCGGGCATCGCGCGGATGCCGAAGCGCGCATTGGTGCCGTTGGCGGTGGATACCGCCAGCTTGCGGGCAAGCTTGCGCAACTCGGAAAATTCGTGTGGCAGCTGGTCGAGGCTGTAGAGCCAGGGCTGCATCTGAAAGCGCACGCCCGGGGCCAGCACCAGCTCGTGCCACAGGCGGCACAACTCGGCGGCGACATCGGCTGGCACCGCCCGCGTGGGAATGCTGAAGCGCGTCCACGCCACCAGCGGCGCAGTCACCAGCAGCCCGTGCAGCGACGCCCCGGGCTCGGCCGACGCAGCCGCCTCGCCACGCAGGGCGCTGGCAGGCACCCGTACGGTTTCGGCAGCATGCTCGATGGCCTCGACCAGCGCCCCATAGGCGGTTCCATCCTGCTGGTTCAGCTGTTCGAGTGCCGCCACCACCGAGGCGGCATGGGTCGAATCCAGGATGCGATCGAGCAGCTGGGCCAACCTGCCCTCCCAGAACAGCCCTTCGGTGCGGCTGCCGGTGGCGGCCAGGCCGAGTGCGGCCGAGACCAGTGCCTCGACATCTGGAGAGATCTGGGAAACGCGTTCCCGGGCGCGATACGACATGCGTGGTTCTTTGCTGGACATGTCCGCAGTGTAACGGAAAGTGATTAACCCCGGTCGCCTTCCCGATGCCAGAGCATCGACGACTTGAACTGTTTTTCAAGGGCAGCCAGCCCCTGGGCATGCAATTGCTGCTCGGACTCACTGGCCACGCGCAGCCGCAGCCCCACGGGGGGCCAGCTACCGCCAGCGTCGCTGACCGTGTTGTCATCCTCGCCACTGCTGGCACCGATGTCAAAGCTGCCCTGCCCGCGCGTCATGCCCAGATACACCTCGGCCAGCAGCTCGGCATCCAGCAGCGCCCCGTGCAACGTCCGATGCTTGTTGGGCACCATCAGGCGCTCGCACAGGGCATCGAGGTTGTTGCGCTTGCCAGGGTATTGTTCGCGGGCCATGGCCAGCGTGTCGATCACCCCCTTGCAGTGTGATGCAAAAGTGCCACGATCCAGGCGTGCCAGCTCGGCATCCAGAAAGCCCACATCAAAGGGCGCATTGTGGATGATGATCTCGGCATCGCGAACGAAATCGAGAAAGCGCTCAACCTCATCCGCAAACACCGGCTTGTCGCGCAGATCATCCCAGGTCATGCCGTGCACGCGCGCGGCCCCTTCGTCCACCTCGCGCTCGGGGTTCAGGTACAGGTGCAGGTTGTTCTGCGTCAGCCGGCGGTTCACCATCTCGACACAGCCGATCTCGATGATGCGGTGCCCCTTGCTGGCTTCGATACCGGTGGTTTCGGTATCGAGAACGACCTGACGGACGAGGGTGGCGGCGTTCATGCCCCACCTCCGCGTGCCTTCTGCAAGGCAGCCACCGCCAGACGATCGGCGCGCTCGTTATTGACGTTGCCCTGGTGGCCACGCACCCAGCGCACCGACACCTGGCGGGCATCCGCCACACCGAACAGCCGCTTCCACAGCTCAAGATTGGCCACCGGCTCGCCCTTGGCATTACGGTAGTTGCGCCGCTCCCAGCCGGCACGCCATTCACTCAGGCCTTTCAGCACGTACTGACTGTCGGAAACCAGCTCGACGGCCGCCCCCTCCGGGGTCCGCAGCAGCCCTTCGATGGCCGCCGTGATTTCGGCGATCTGGTTGGTGCCGGGGCCGATGAAGCCGTGATCGGCCGCCACCTCGGCGCCATCGGGTGCAAAAACCACCACGCCCCAGGCAGCCGGTCCGGGATTTGTCGGTGCACAGGCACCATCCGTGTAAGCGACCCACTTGTTCATCATCCGCATGCGTTTCCCTGATAGGCTGAACGGACAGTCGCCCCGATTGCCCGACCATCTGCCAGGCGGGGCTGCCGCTGTCGAGCAGCGATTCTAAACGCGCCGCGCCCCCCTGCTCGCCGCCCCGGCGTGTAACAGTCGGCTTCAGCCGGACCGGGGCGGATGACAACACGGGCTGCCCACCCCGGCCACCGCACGCCCACGTGCCGGCACGCCACGCCAGACCGGGCCGATCAGGCGCATGCCATGCACCCGCTTGACGGCACTCAGCACGTAACCCGCCCCGCACACGGGCCACCAGCGCTCGCCCGCCCGCTCGAACAGCTGACGCGAGCGGCACAGCCAGCCGTGGCCGTTCACTGGCCAGGCATGGCAGCCATATACGGTGGCATCCGGCTCGAAACTCAACAGCCGAATCCAGTCGCGCAGCCTGGGCGCCGAGATCAGTGCATTCGTCTCTGGCAGGAAATGCCCGCCCGCCCAGGCCGGCAGGCCCTGACGCAGCCCCCACAGCGACCACGGGTTGATGCCCAGCACCACCAGCCGCCCCTCCGGCCGCAGGACGCGATCGACTTCCCGCAAGAGCTGATGCGGATCGGCGCTGCACTCCAGCTGCAAGGGCAGCACCACCAGATCGATGGAATGGCTCTCGAAGGGCAGCTCTTCCAGGCGAGCCACCCGCACCGCCGGCTGCCACCCCCCGGCATGTACAGGCGCCATGCCGGCCTGTACCCGGATCAGGTGCGGAATACGGCTGCCCACCAGCGCATCCAGTACCGGCAAGCCGAGCTGCACCGCGTAATACCCGAAGACGTTGTCCACCGCCTCGGCCACCTGTGCCTGCCCCCAGTCGAGCAGACGCCGCCCCGGCATGCCGGCCAGCCACCGGCCAAAGGCCAGGCCTGGCGCCGTCCGTTCCACCGTCCCTGCGTCGTTGCCGCTACCATGTCTGTCCGGCGTTTTGCCCGGATGCTTCACCACTGTCTTATCTCCCCACTTTGCAGAGCATCGTAACGATGATTTCAGACGCCGTCCCACTATCGTACCTGCCCACCCGCCTGGCTTCGGTCACACCGATCCCGGCGTTGTCCGACAACTATATCTGGTGCATCAATCCACACCCCCGGAGCGCCCCATACGCGGTCATCGTCGACCCCGGAGACGCGGCACCGGTCATCGCCCATCTGCGCCAGCACGGCCAGAATCTGGCGGCCATCCTCATCACCCACCACCACCACGATCACGTGGGCGGCATCGGCACGCTCAAGGCGCAATGGCCACAGGCCCGGGTCTTCGGCCCTGCCAGCTGCGTGCGCCACGGCGTCGAGGACGTGCTGGAAGACGGCAACACGCTGCGCATCACCCCGCTGGGACTGACGGCGCGCGTGCTTGCCACGCCTGGCCACACGGCCGATCACCTCAGCTATGTCTTCGATGAATGGCCCGAGCACCCGATGCCGGCGTTGTTTTGTGGCGACACTTTGTTCGCTGCAGGTTGCGGTCGTGTCTTCGACGGCACGATGGAACAGCTTTTCCGGTCGCTGACAAAACTGTCGGCCTCACTCCCCTGCAACACCCAGGTGTATGCAGCGCACGAGTACACCGTGGCCAACCTGCGCTTTGCCCTGGCCGCCGAACCCGATAATGACCGGATCCGGCAGCGCCTGGACGACTGTCTGCGCCTGCGCGAGCAGCAAAACCCCACACTGCCCAGCACGATCGCGCAAGAACTGGCCACCAACCCGTTCCTGCGCAGCCACCTGCCGGCCCTGGCCCGGCATCTGCCCGTCGGGCTGAAACCGGCGCATCCTGAATCCTTCTCGGTCTTCGAGGCGCTGCGCCTCTGGAAGAACGACTTTCAGGCCCCCGCCTGAACCGGGCACGCCCACATGCCGACCGGCGGATGAGGAGGTCGGAAGAATGTACGTACCGGTTACGAAAGTCCCCCTGATCCTGTGATATCGTCAATCAAGCCTCGCTGGCACCCCTCTCTGCCGGCGCCTCCTTTTGCCAGCCCTGGCGGCATGGCCAGCCGTGCCTCGTCGCCCGCCCCACAGGAAGCTCTCGTGCGTGCGCATCGCCCCATCAGCCAGCCCGTTTCACCCCGTTTCTCCCCGCGCCGTGTCACCCGCCTGCTGAGCCGTGCCGGCCTGCTGCTGGGTACCGGCTGGCTGGCCGCCTGTGCCAGTGTCTCCGCCCCTCCCGGTCCGGCCGCCCAGCGTGCCGACGATGGCTACCCGCGTGCGGCCGCCATCACCGAAAGCGATGCCGTGCGGGTACTGGATGCCGCGGCGCTGTCCGGTGCCGACCAGAGCGATGAAGTGGTGGTCAGTGGCGATCTCTGGGATCGCATCCGCGCCGGCTTTGCCATGCCCGAGCTGGACTCGCCGCTGGTCGCCGAGAAAGAGCGCTATTACCTCTCGCGCCCCGACTACCTTCAGCGGATGTTCAGCCGTGGCTCGCGCTATCTGCACCACATCGTCGAGGAAATCGAAAAACGGGGCATGCCGACCGAACTGGCGCTATTGCCTTTCGTCGAGAGCGCGATGAACCCCACGGCCCTTTCATCGGCCAAGGCCGCCGGTCTGTGGCAATTCATTCCCTCCACCGGTCGCCACTACGATCTGAAGCAGAACTGGTGGGTCGACAACCGGCGTGACGTGGTGCATTCCACCCGCGCAGCGCTCGATTACCTCCAGGCCATCTACAAGCTCAACGACAACGACTGGTTCCTGGCGCTGGCCTCGTACAACTGGGGTGAAGGTTCGGTCCGTCGCGCCGTCAGGGCCAACCAGGCTGCTGGCCGCCCCGCCGGCTACGCGCATCTGCGCATGCCCACCGAAACCCGTCACTACGTCCCCAAGCTGCTGGCCCTCAAGCACCTGGTCCAGAATGCCGACCGGCTGGGTCTGCAGCTGCCGGCGCTGCCCGACGAACCCTACTTTGCCACCATCGAAAAAACCCGGCCGATCGACCTGAAGCTGGCGGCCAGCTTTGCCGGCATGACCGAAGCCGAGTTTCTGGCCCTCAACCCGGCACACAACCGGCCGGTGATTTCGGCCACACGCAACAACACCCTCAAGATCCCGGTCGACCGGCTGGAGCAGTTCAAGACCGCGATGGCCGCCCACGCCGCTCAGAAAAAACCCTTTGTCTCGTGGCAGCCCTACACCATGCAGGCAGGCGACCAGCTGGCCACACTGGCCGCGCGCGGCGGGCTGAGCAGCGCCGAGCTGCTGCGCGCCAACGGCATCTCACCCAATACCCAGCTATTGGCGGGCACACGCCTGCTGGTACCCACCCAGCGGGCCGGTGACGAACGGCTGGTCGAGGCCTTCAACGGCCCGCGCATTTATCAGCGTGTCAATGCCGGCCCGCTGGTGCATACCGTGCGTCGCGGCGAAACCGGCTCATCGATCGCCCGCCGCTATGGTCTGACGCTGACCGAGCTGCGCAGCATGAACCGTCGGATCAGCCCCCTGCGGCCCGGCATGCGCCTGGTGGTGCGCCGCACCCAGCAGCAGACCGTACTGGTGGCCGAAGACGGCCGCCGTCAGGTCATCAGCCGCCAGGCCAGCGGCACACGCAGCGCCGCCCGCAGCGGATCCTCCATCCGCCTGGCCAGCCACGCCACCGGCAGCGCAAGCCGCCCGGCCAGCACCATATCCAGGCGTGTCAGGACGACATCGGCCACCCAGGGCAGCACCGCAGCCACCGCACGCAAGGCCGCCAGCAGCAAGGCCAGCAACACCCGCCGCCGTCCCCAGGCAGGCACCCAGCGTGTGGCCAGCAGCACCGCCCTCTCCAGAAATACGGCAAGCCGCAAGGCAGCGCCCAGCGTCAAGGGCAGCACCCGCAAGGCGCGAGGCACCTCGCAGGCCGCCAATACCCGGACGGGCAAACTCACCAGGACATCGGCAGCCCGCAAGACAGGCACCGCGCGCCGTGGCACTCCCAGCCGGCGTGCCGCCAGCAAGGTGGCCGACGCGGGCTAGTGCCCCAGCCAACGGAAAAGCGGCCTCGGCCGGATCATGCCAATCCGGCCAAGGCCGCCCCTGCTGCAACCACCTGCACCAGGGCAGCAGCCTCGGCCGCCGCCCCCGCAGAGTCCGCCCGCCTCAGCCCGGCTGGCCCAGCGACACGCCCAGAGAGCGCGCCACGTCGATCAGCTCGTGATCGTCCGGCACGTTGCGGGTGCGATTGGCCACTTCCTCGATCAGCACGCTTTCGCACTGGTCGCCCCGCAACACCACCATGCGACCGAACTCGCCACGCTGAACCATCTGGGCTGCATGACAGCCAAAACGGGTCGCCAGCACCCGGTCGAACGGGGTCGGCGTGCCACCACGCTGCACGTGGCCCAACAGGGTGCTGCGCACCTCGCTTTCGAGATGCGGCTGGATCTGCTCGCGCAGGACGTTGGCCACGCCCCCCAGACGGATCGGGTCAGGGCTGTTTTCCAGACGGGCGTGCACCGTCATCTCACCATTGACCGGACGCGCGCCCTCGGCAATGCAGATCAGCGTATAGCCCTGCTTTTTCTCGCGTTCCTTGCAGACGCGGATCACCTCGTTGAGGTCATAAGGCTGCTCGGGCAGCAGGATGATGTCGGCACCACCTGCCAGCCCCCCTTCCAGGGCGATCCAGCCGGCATAGCGTCCCATCGTCTCCACGATCATCACACGGCCGTGGCTGCGTGCCGTGGTTTCAAGCCGGGCCAGTGCCTCGGCCACGATCGCCACCGCACTGTCGAAACCGAAGGTGCGGTCCGTGAGCATCAGGTCGTTGTCGATCGTCTTGGGCACCCCCACCACCGGCAGCCCCAGCGGCGTGAAGCGGTTGGCGATGCTCATCGTGCCGTCACCACCGATGGCCACCAGCGCGTCGATGCCCAGCTCGCGGATGTACTCCATCACCTCGCCAGACAGATCCGCACCACCGGCCCCTGCCCAGGCAAAGGGATTGGCAAAGTTGTGCGTGCCAAGAATGGTGCCGCCCTGGTGCAGGATGCCCGAAACCGCCTCGCTGTCCAGGGGACGCGAGCGGCGCTCGATCATGCCCATGAAACCCCGCTCGATACCGGTCACGCGTGCGCCTGCGGTCTTTATCAGCGACTTGGTCACTGCGCGGATCACCGCGTTCAGACCCGGACAGTCACCACCGCCCGTCAGGACACCAACATGAAGGGGAGAACCGGACATAATGCACACCTCTGAAGTGTTGAGAAAATCTGGGAACTGTAGCGTACCCGCAGCCCAGACGACTGTCGAGCCGCCGCACCACCTGAAAACATCAAGCATTCATTAGTAGAATAGTTTCGGATCGGCCCAACCAGCCACTGCCCCCGTGCTCCGTCACGCCGCCCGAATGGGGGCGCTGGACAACGGTTCGCATGGCGTGTTCCGCGTCGCCCTAGGGTTTCTACCGTGGGCCCGCGCTCATCACCCGGCGGTAAGATTGCTGTTGCTGAAAATCCGCACAGCGCCGCGGCAGTTTCTCCGGTGCCGGGGCCCGGCAATGCCCACTCGCGCATGCGTGCGGCACTGCCTCCGGCCGTTCCGACGCCTTCCCCCTACAGAACAGAAAGGTCAAGATGACACGCAAACCCCACGCCCCCAACCTTCCCCGCCGTGCCATGCTGGCCACGGCTTCGGTCCTTGCCTCGCTGTCGCTGCTGGCCAGCGCACCTGCCGCGGCGCAGCAGAACCAGTTCATC
The DNA here is from genome assembly GCA_030532425.1 of Lautropia sp. GTDB lineage: Bacteria > Pseudomonadota > Gammaproteobacteria > Burkholderiales > Burkholderiaceae_E > Lautropia. The sequence continues at coordinate 18,173 of JAUNLD010000009.1, forward strand.
ACCATCGGCACCGGTGGTGTCACCGGCGTCTACTACGCGGCGGGCGGTGCCATCTGCCGTCTGGTCAACAAGGAACGCGCCCAGCACAAGATCCGCTGCTCCGTCGAGTCCACCGGCGCCTCGGTGTTCAACGTCAATGCCCTCAAGGCCGGCGACATCGACATCGGCTTCGTGCAGTCCGACGTCCAGTACGAGGCCATGAAGGGCAGCGGCCAGTTCCAGAAGGCCGGCCCTGACAGCAACCTGCGCGCCATGTTCTCGCTCTATGCGGAGCCGCTGACGATCGTCGCCCGGCGCGAGATCAAGGCCAACGGCATCCAGGATTTCAAGAAGCGCCGCTTCAACATCGGCAACCCCGGTTCGGGCACCCGTGCCTCGATGGACGAACTGCTCTCGATCAGCGGCATGACCAAGGCCGACTTCTCGCTGGCCTCCGAGCTGAAAGCCGACGAGCACGGTCCGGCCCTGTGTGATGGCAAGATCGACGGCTTTGCCTTTGCTGCGGGCCACCCCAGCGCCAACATCCAGGACCCGACCACCACCTGCGCCGCCCACCTGGTGCCGCTCAAGGGTGAAGCCATCGACAAGCTGGTGGCCGACAAGCCCTACTACGCCAAGGCCGTCATCCCGGCCAACACCTATCCCAACAATCCCAAGGCCATCGACACCTTTGGCGTGCTCGCCACGCTGGTCAGCTCCGACAAGGTGTCGGCCGATCACGTCTATGCCGTCGTCAAGTCGGTGTTCGAGAACTTTGACGAGTTCAAGAAACTGCACCCGGCCCTGGCGCACCTGAACCCGCAGCAGATGGTGCAGGACGGCCTGTCGATGCCGTTGCACGAAGGCGCACAGCGCTATTACAAGGAAAAAGGCTGGATCAAGTGATCCGCCGGGCGGCCAGCCATTGGCCGCCCCTGCCGGTGCGCCTGCCCCCGGTGGCGCACCCGCTCCCGACAGCTGCGATCCAGCGACAACGTTCCATTCGGCGACCGGCTGCGCCACCTGAGCGCCCGCCCACACCTCAGCATCGCCATGCCGACACCTCACCCTGCCGGCAACTCCCCCACTCTTTCACCCACCGAGCCTCGTGAGCATGACGCCCTCGCCTGCCTCTTCCAACCCGTTGCACGACGGCCCTGACACCGACGCCCTGGCCCAGCTGGTGGCCGATACCGACACTGGCGGCCGCAAGCTGCGCGGGCTGGCGGCCGGCATCGTCGCAGCGCTGTGCATCCTCTGGTCGCTGGCCCAGCTCTACTACGCCAGCCCCCTGCCTTTTGCGCTCAATTTCGGCATCATTGACGACACACGCGCCCGCTCGCTGCATCTGGCCATCGCCATCTTCCTGGCCTTCATCACCTTCCCGGCCTTCAAGGGGCGCTCTCCCCGCAAGCACGTGCCGCTCACCGACTGGGTGATGGCCGGCGTTGCGTCTTTCTGTGGTGCCTACCTCTACCTGTTCTACGAACAGCTGGCCACCCGCGCCGGTGAACCCACCCAGATGGACATCTGGGCCGGCGTCGCCGGCATGGTGCTGCTGCTCGAAGCCACCCGCCGGGCCGTCGGCTGGCCGATGGCTGCGCTGGCCCTGCTCTGCCTCACCTACGTGTTTGCCGGCCCGATGATGCCCGATGTGATCGCCCACAAGGGCGCCACGCTCTCCCGCGCGATGTCGCAGATGTGGCTGGGTACCGAAGGGGTCTTCGGCGTGGCGCTGGGTGTCTCGGTCAGCACCATCTTCGTCTACGTGCTGTTTGGATCGCTGCTCGACCTGGCCGGCGGCGGCAACTACATGATGCAGGTCTCCTACGCACTGCTCGGCCACCTGCGCGGGGGGCCGGCCAAGGTTGCCGTCATCTCCTCGGCCCTCAACGGCGTCGTCTCCGGCTCGTCGGTGGCCAACGTCGTTTCGGGCGGCATCTTCACCATCCCGCTGATGAAGCGGGCCGGCTACGGTGGCGTCAAGGCCGGTGCCATCGAGACGATGGCCTCGGTCAACGGCCAGATCATGCCCCCGGTGATGGGCGCTGCCGCCTTCCTGATGACCGAATACGTGGGCCTCACCTACGCAGAGATCGTCAAGCATGCGCTGCTGCCGGCCCTGCTCTCGTACATCGGCCTGTTCTACATCGTCCACCTCGAAGCCCTCAAGCTCGGCCTCAAGCCCGCCATCGCCAACGCCGACGAACGCCCGTTCAGCACCCGGCTCAAGGCCACCGCGCTGGGCATCAGTGGCAGCATCGTCCTCCTCTGCGCCATCTACTACGCCATCCTCGGCCTGCGCGCGGTGCTGGGTGACAGCGCTGGCTGGGGCGTGCTGATCCTGCTTGCCGGCCTGTATGTCGCCGCGATCTGGCAGGCAGCCAAGGCCGACGATCTTCCCCCCGACATCGACATCCACAACCCGGTGCGGCCGATGCTCTGGCCCACCCTGCAGGCCGGCCTGCACTTCATGCTGCCCATCGGCGTGCTGATCTGGCTGCTGATGGTCGATCAGGCCTCACCGGCACTGGCAGCCTTCTGGGCCTGCACGATGCTGCTGGGCATGATCCTCACCCAGCATGCCCTGATCGGCCTGTTCCGGGGTCTGCCACGAGCACTGGGCAACGGCATCCGTCATGGCATGCGCGACGCCCTGCGCGGCCTAGAAAATGGCAGCCGCAACATGGTCGGCATCGCCATCGCCACCGCCACCGCCGGCATCATCGTCGGCACCATCACGCTGACCGGCCTGGGCTTGCGCATGACCGACATGGTCGAGCTGGTCAGCGGCGGCAACGTGATGGTGATGCTGATGTTCACCGCCTTCGTCTGCCTCATCCTCGGCCTGGGCGTGCCCACCACCGCCAACTACATCCTGGTCGCCAGCCTGATGGCCCCGGTCATCGTCGAGCTGGGCGCCCAGCACGGCCTCATCATCCCGCTGATCGCCGTGCACCTGTTCGTCTTTTACTACGGCATCATGGGCGACATCACCCCACCCGTGGGCCTGGCCACCTTCGCTGCAGCCGCCATCTCGCGCGAAAGCCCGATTGCCACCGGGCTGCAAGGCGCCGCCTACGCGCTGCGCACCGTCATCCTGCCCTTCATCTGGATCTTCAACCCGCAGCTCCTGCTGATCGGCATCGACAGCTGGCCCCACGCCATGCTGGTCTTCATCGCCTCGACACTGGCGATGCTGGCCTTTTCGGCCGTCACACTGGGCTGGCTGCGCACCCGGCTGCGCTGGTGGGAGTCACTGCTGCTCGTCGCCGGCATCCTGGTGCTGTTCCGGCCCGATTTCCTGATGGACCGGATCCATCCCCCCTACGAACAGCTGCCTCCCCAGCAGCTGAACCAGGTCGTCGAGAAACTCGCCCCCGGCCAGCAGCTGGTGCTCACCATCGAGGGCCAGACGCTCGAAGGCGAAGACAGCAGGAAAACCCTGTCGCTGACCATGGGCGAAGCAGCACCAGCCCTCAAGCGCCTGAGCGACGCCGGTCTGGGCGTGATGGCCTTTGGCGACATGGTGCAGGTCAGCCTGGTGCGCTTCGGCTCGCCCGCCAAGAAGGCCGGCTTCGAGCAGGGATGGGACATCACCGGCGTCAGCCTGCCCGCGGATCGCCCCAGTCCCAACTGGTTCTATCTGCCCGGCATCCTGCTGCTGGCGCTGGTCTGGTTTGGCCAGGGCGCCCGCCTGAGGCGCCAGGCCACCGGCAACAGCGAGGCGGGCTGAGCAACCTCAGACTCCTGGGGCGCCAAAAGTCGCGGGCAGCAAACCGGCCGCACCGGTTCATGCTGCCCCCGCCTCCTGCCCCCCAGCACCTGGATCAATCGGGCCGGCAGCCTCACTGGATGCCTGCCGGCCCGGTCAACAAGGCACAGGCATGCCGTCATGCCGGCGCAAATGCCCCCATGTTTGCCAGGACGATGGCCGCCCCCACAAACACCACGTTGCTGAGCAAGGCCACCGCCAGCAGGTTGAACAGGTCGCCCTGCCCGTCCCAGCGTCCCCCCCGTTTCATCCACCAGCGCAGCACCCACACCGACACCAGGAAGCACACCCACATCATCAGCAGGGAGACGGCCACCGCCGCCCAGACCGGCATGCCCGGCCCATACGGTGGCGGCGACGTCATCGACGGATCCAGCCCCATCAACAGGCCAATGAGCGTCACGGCCAGCACACTCTGCCAGCGCGGAAAATCCAGCTCGGCAAACGACACCGGCTTCAACAGGCTCATTCGTCCACTGACATTCACGATACTCATGCATTTACCTCACGGAATATATCGAACAGAAACAGTGGCGGGCCACACTGCCCAGGGCATGATCGCGGCCCACCGTTCCGTCTGCGTCAGGCCTTTTGCTGCAACACCGCCGGCAGCAGCTTCAGCGGCACATCCTGGTAGCAGACCGGGCGCAGGAAACGGTCGATGGCGGTGGCGCCCACCGAAGTGCTGCGACTGTCACTGGTGGCCGGGAAGGGGCCGCCATGCACCATCGCCCGGCACACCTCCACGCCGGTGCCAAAGCCGTTGAACAGCACGCGGCCCGCCTTGCGCTCCAGCTGGGCGATCAATGCCCGCAGCTGATCGGCATCGTCGTCGTCGCTGGCATGGATGGCGGCCGTCAGCTGCCCTCCCAGCTGCTCGGTAATCGCCTGTACCTGTGCCATGTCCCGGCAGCGCACCACCACGGCGGCCGAGCCAAACACCTCGTCCTGCAACGCTTCCACGGCCAGAAAGGCATCACCCGTCACCGCAAACAGGTGCGCACGGCACTGGTTGGGTTGCTCACTGCCGGCCCCTTCGGCCAGCAGGCAGGCGTGCTGGCGCAGATGGCCCACGCCCCTGTCGAAGGCATCGGCAATGCCGGGCGTCAGCATCGTCTGCGCCGCCTGCGCGCGAATGGCCGCCTGCGCATGCTGGATGAAGTCCTCCAGCCCGTCACTGCCATCCACCACAAACACCAGACCGGGGCTGGTGCAGAACTGCCCTGCGCCCATCGCCATCGACGCCGCCAGCGCCCTGCCGATCTCGCCACCGCGCACCTTCAGGGCACCGGGCATCAGGTACACCGGATTGATGCTGCTCATCTCGGCATACACCGGGATCGGCTCGGGTCGCGCCTGCGCTGCCTTCAGCAGCGCCAGCCCGCCCGCGCGCGAGCCGGTGAAGCCCACCGCCCTGATGCGGGGGTCGGCCACCAGTTTCTGGCCAATGTCGGCCCCTGCCCCGTAAAGCAGTGCAAACACGCCTTCGGGCATCCGGCACACGCGCGCAGCCCGCTGGATGGCTCCACCCACCAGTTCGGCCGTACCGGGGTGTGCATTGTGCGCCTTCACCACCACCGGGCAGCCCGCGGCCAGTGCACTGGCCGTGTCACCTCCTGCCACCGAAAAGGCCAGCGGGAAGTTGCTGGCACCAAACACCGCAACCGGCCCCAGTGCAATCTTGCGATAACGCAGATCCGGCCGTAGCAGCGGCTGGCGATCGGGCAGTGCCGGATCGATGTGCACCGACTGATAATGCCCGTCGCGCAGCACACCGGCAAAAAGGCGCAACTGGTTGCAGGTGCGGGCCATCTCCCCACGCACACGTGTCTCGGGCAGGCCGCTTTCCTGCATCACGCGCCGGACCAGTGCATCGCCCAGCCCTTCGATCCCGGTGGCAATGGCCTCCAGAAATTCGGCTCGCAGCTCATCCGGCAGCAGACGGTATTCCAGAAAGGCCGACCACGCCAGCGCCATGGCCCGCTCGAAGTCTTCATCCGACACCCCACGGTAGACCGGTGCCAGCACGTCGCTGGTAGCCGGATTCAGCGCCTGGATCACAGCCTTGGTGCCTTCCACCTGCTGCTGGCCGATGAGGTTCTTTCCAACAAGTTCCATCCCGTTCACTCCATGTCAAGGATCCCTGTTCCGACAGCTGCCATGCAACGGCCCTCTCTTCTGTGGCATCCCGGGGCTTCAATGCTGCTCCCCCTGCCGCTTGCCACGCCAGAAACCCGCATCCCCGATGCCACAGGCGCTGGCGTCAAAGACGGGGTTGACACCGTCCTTCTTCTGCCGCTCATAGTCGCGCAAGGCCCTTAGCGCCGGCCTGGTCAACAGCACGATGACCACCAGGTTCAGATAGCACATCGCACCAAAACCGATGTCCCCCAACCCCCACATCATGTCAGCTGTCTGCACGCAGCCAAAGCCCACCACCACAAGAAACGCAGCCTTCAGCACGATCGCCGGAACCTTGAATCCAAGCTTTTCCTGCAGATAGACCAGCGTGGTCTCGGCAATATAGTAGTAGGCCATCAGACACGTGAAGGCAAAGAAGAAGATGGCCACCGCCACGAAGGCACCCCCCACGTCCGGCAACACGCTGGCAATCGCCTGCTGGGTGAAAGCCGCCCCCGCCTTCACGCCAGGCAGATGCTCGGCCAGCGCGGTCTCGGTGCCCGGCATCATCACGTTGTACGACCGGGTCGACAGGATCATCAGCGCGGTGGCTGTGCACACCAGTACCGTGTCGATATAGACCGAAAACGCCTGTACCAGCCCCTGCTTGGCAGGGTGAGAGACCTCGGCCGCAGCTGAACTGTAACTGCCCTCACCAGCCCCCGCCACGTTCGAGAACACCGCACGCCGCACGCCCCAATCCACGGCGTGACCCGCCATGCCACCATAGACGGCATCAGTCCCCAGGGCACTGCGAAAAATCAGCAGGAACATCTCCGGCAGGCTGGACAGATTCACTCCCAGCACGATCACCATCATCACCAGATACCCCACCGCCATGAAGGGCACGATGATGTCGGCCACCTGTGCAATGCGCTTGATCCCACCAAAGATGATGAGGGCCAGCGGCACCAGAATGATGAGCGCACTGATCCAGGGTGAAACGCCAAAGGCTTCGGCAAAGGATGAGGTGATGGTGTTGGCCTGCACGCCCGGCACCAGCACGCCATAAGACAGACACACCACCAGTGCCACGACGATGGCAAAAGCCTTCAGCTTCAGGCCATGTTCGATGTACCACGGGCCGCCGCCACGATACTGGTTGCCCACCTGCTCCTTGTAGACTTGCGCCAGGGTCGATTCGACAAAGGCACTGGCGCCCCCCAGCAGTGCCGTCACATTCATCCAGAACACGGCGCCCGGCCCTCCTGCAGCGATGGCCGTAGCCACACCAGCGATGTTGCCCACTCCGATCCGCCCCGACAACGACATGCAGAACGCCTGAAACGAGGAAATGCCCGCGTCCGACATCTGCTTCTCCCGCAGCAGCCGCACCATCTCGCCGAGGTAGCGAAACTGCACACCGCGCGTGACGACGGTGAAGTACAGCCCGACGCCCAGCGCCAGATACACCAGCGCATCGCTCCAGACCAGCCCTGCAATGTCTGCGACCAGTTTGTCCATGGTTGTCTCCTGTGATGTGGGTACCTGCACGCGTGCTGTCGTGCGGCACGTTTTTTCCAGGCGCCTTCCGCAGGAAAAGCCTCCCCCATCAAGGACCCGGCCGGCAGGACATTCGCGGACTGCAACGACCGTACCGGCCCATGCCCTCGCAGCGGGTCTGACGTCACGCCCGGCAGCGAACGTCATCTTTTTCTGCAGAACCTCAAGTAAAGCGCTTCAGGGAAAAGGGTTCGAGCGCAAATGGCGGCGTCTCGCCAAAGTGCAGGGCCTCGACACAGGCGGCGGTGCTGGCAGCCTGCGTCAGCCCCAGGTGGTGGTGGCCAAAGGCCAGCATCACCTTGCCCACCCGGTCGATCACCGGCAGGCTGTCGGCCGTGGTTGGCCGAAATCCCATCCATTCGCTGGCATCGCGCGCATCCAGCGGCATGCGCACCAGGCCGTTGGCCAGCGGCAGCAGGTTGCGCGCACGCCGCATGTCGGGTGGCAGATCAAGGCCCGCATATTCCACGGTACCCGCCAGCCGCAGCCCCGCATCCATCGGCGTCATCACAAAGCGCCGGTCGGCACTCGATACCGGCAACTGCAGGCGCCCCGTCTCGGCCGGCAGCATCAGGTGATAGCCCCGCTCGGTATCCAGCGGCACCGACACCCCCGTGAGCGCATGCGCCAGCGGCTTCGAGAACGCACCAGCCGTCAGCAGCACCTGTTCGGCGGCCACCTCGCCCGCATCGGTGATGATCCTGAACGCACCCGCACCATCGGGCACCGCATGGGTCACACGTCGATGCGCCCACACCTGCCCCCCCATGTCCTGCAAGGCCTTCACCAGGCCCCGGCTGATCGCCCGCAGATCGCTGATGTGGGCCGTATCCGGGTAATACAGCCCGCCCAGCTGGGCCTCGTTGAGAGCCGGCTCCATCTCCCGCAACGCACCGGCCTCCAGCCAGCGATTACGCACCCCCAAGGCATTGAGTGTCTGGCCAAGTGCTTTCAGCCGGGCACAGGTTTGCGGCTTTTCACAGGTCTGTACCGTCCCCAGCGTCTTCAGCCACGGCAGCAGCTGCCAGCGTTGCGCAAAATCCTTCCAGGCCGCCAGGCTGTATGCGTTGATGGCCAGCAGCGCCTGATGCGAGCGGCGCGCATTGGCCGGCAGCATGTTGCGCAAGGCCTGCCAGCCCCAGGGCAGCATCCGGGGCAGATAACGCCAGTCGATGCGCAACGGCCCCAGCGGATCGAGCAGCATGGCGGGCAGGCGGGGCAACATGCTGGCGTCGGCCACCGGATAGACCTGCTCGGTGGCGATATGGCCCGCATTGCCCCAGGAGGCGCCCATGCCGGGGTCGCCTGCATCCAGCAGCAGCACCTGCACGCCACGCCGCTGCAGGGTGACGGCGCAGGCCAGCCCGATGATGCCGCCCCCGATGACGAGCAGCTGTGCCTTCATGGACCGATCCCCCAGCAAAACGGATCTTTCGGGTCGAGCAGCAGCATGGTTTCGGCACACACGTGGGCCCTGCCACGGATGACGGGGATGATGCCGCCAGCTGGGTCGGGCTGGTAGGTGCCCAGGAACATGCTGCCGATGATGCTTTCCTGACGCCAGGCCACGCCCGGCGCCAGCCTGCCATCAGCCGCCAGGCAGGCCAGCTTGGCACTGGTGCCAGTGCCGCAGGGCGAGCGGTCGTAAGCCCCGCCGGGACACAGCACGAAATTGCGGCTGTCGGCCGTGTCCGACGGCACGAACAGTTCGACATGGTCGATATCGGCCCCGTTTTCACCCGTGATGCCCTGATCGCGCAAGGCCTTCATGATCGCTTCGCACACGGCGCTCAGCTGCCGCGTGTTGTCGGCGGCAATACGCTGGCCGTGCTCGTTGACCAGAAAGAACCAGTTGCCGCCCCAGGCCACATCTCCCTTCAGCACCCCCAGGCCCGGCACATCCACGGCCACCGCCCTCGCATGGCGCCAGGCCCGCACATTGCGGATGCTGACGCTGCCATCTTCATGCAGCGTACAGCGCACCTCACCCACCGGCGTCTCGATCGTGTGCTCGCCGACCCGGATGCGCCCCAGATGCTGCAACGAGGCGATCAGCCCGATCGTGCCGTGGCCGCACATGCCCAGATAGCCGGTGTTGTTGAAGAAGATCACGCCACAGGCATTGGCCGGGTTCACCGGCCTGCACAACAGTGCCCCCACCAGGATGTCGTTGCCGCGCGGCTCCAGGATCACGGCGCGCCGCCAGGCATCGTGCTGCGTCTTCAGCACCTGAAGGCGCTCGGCCATGCTGCCCTGGCCCAGCGGCGGGAAACCGTCGATCACCAGCCGTGTCGGCTCTCCGCCCGTATGCGAATCGATGATGCGGATGGACTGCTGCAAGCCGGACATCTCTCTTCCTCTCGTCGAATCAGTGCAACTCCACCGAAAAATCGCCAGCCTCCATCCGTTTCAGGCGCGCAAGATTCTCGGCACTGATGGCAATTCCCTCGCGGGCAGACTGCTCGCGGGCAGCATGACGGCGCTGCGACGGCAGGCGTGCCCCCTGGGCGGCAAACTCATCCAGCAGGCGGCGCGTGTGTGCCACCCGATCCGTGGCGCCAAAGGCATCGGGCGAGATCGCAATCAGCAATTCGCCATGCCGGGGGGCCAGCAGACGGCCCTTGTCCACCTCCGAGCTTTCGACGCTGGTGAGATCACCGATCAGCACGCCCGCCAGAATCTCGATCATCGTCGCGATCGCCGAGCCTTTATAGCCGCCAAAGGTCAGCAAGGCCCCATCGAGGGCTGCAGCAGGATCATTGGTGGGTTTGCCTTGCGGGTCGATCCCCCAGCCATCCGGCAAGGTCTTGCCATCGAGACGATAAAGCTCGACTTCGCCACGTGCCACCACCGAGGTGGCAAAATCGAACACATAGGGCATGCCCCCCGTGCACGGCCAGGCAAAGGCCAGCGGATTGGTGCCCAGCAGCTTGCGGATGCCGCCCGCCGGTGCCACGTAGGCGTTGCTCGGGCACATGGCCAGCGCGGCCACGCCTTCATCCGCCAGCTGTTCCACCTCGGGCCACAGCGCCGAGAAATGCACGCAATCATTGATGGCCATCGCCGCAATGCCGAAGCGGCGTGCCTTGGCCGCCAGCAACGGCGCGCCCTGCTCGAAGGCCAGCGGCGAGAACCCACCGCCCGCATTCACCCGCACCACCGGACGATCGGCCGGATCATCGACCTGCGGCAGGACCGTGCCATCGGCCACGCCACCCTGCAAGGTCTTGATGACCCCCCGGATCCGGTAAATCCCGTGTGAACGGCACTGGTCACGCTCGCCCCTGGCAATGACGCGGGCAATGGCGGCAGCATGTGCTTCGGACAGCCCCGCGCGGACAAGAATGCGCTGCACCTGCGCATGCAGGGCGTCGAAGGACAGGTAAACGGTGTCACTCATGAATCTTCTCCCTTTTCCGTGATTCGGAGATCAGAACAGTACCAATCACGGGAACATGCTGCCACATCAACCCGTTGCCTTCATCCCTGATGCGATGCGCCCCTGGCGTGAACCAGGTACGGGCCGCCTCCTTCTGGCGCCCGTACCTGCCGTGCACGGCCGCAAGACCTCAGCTCATCCCGTGCGGGTGGGCCGGGTGGCTGCGCACTGCTCGACCATCGCCGTCACCTCGGCCCGGCGTGCTCCGGCAAGCGGCATGCGTGGCATGCGCACGGTTTCGCTACCGCGGCCCATGATGGTTTCGGCCAGCTTGATCGACTGCACCAGATCATGCGCCGCATCCAGGTGCAGCAGCGGCATGAACCAGCGATAGATGCGGATGGCCGTTTCCAGATCACCGCGCTCGAAGGCCGCCACCAGTTCGACCGACTCTTCTGGAAAGGCCGAAGTCAGCCCCGATACCCAGCCCTTGGCGCCCAGAATCATCCCCTCCAGCGCCACGTCGTCCAGCCCGGCAAAGATCTCGAAGCGATCGCCAAACGCGTTGAGCAGATCGGTGAAGCGGCGCGAATCCGGCGCGCTTTCCTTCACGGCCACCACGTTCGGCTCGTCCTCCAGTGCCTCCAGCACGCCCGAGGTGACGCTGACCCGATAGGCGGGCGGATTGTTGTAGAGCATGTTGGGCAATCCGGTGGCCCTGGCCAGCGCCCGGAAATGCGCCACCAGTTCATCCTCGGTGGGCACATACACCATCGCCGGCAACACCATCAGCCCATCGGCACCGATCTTTTCGGCATCCTGCGCAAACTCGACGGCCCGGGCAGTATCGAATTCCGATACGCCCACCAGCACCGGCACCCGCCCCCTGGCCACCTCGACGGCCGCCGACAGCACCTGCCGCTTCTCTTCGGGACGCAAGGAGTTGTTCTCGCCACAGGTGCCCAGGATGATGAGGCCATTGACCCCATCATCGATCAGTGCATCCTGTACCTTCTGGGTGGCCGAAATGTCCACCGAAAAGTCGGGCCGAAACTGCGTGGTCACGGCCGGGAACACCCCGCGCCAGCTGGTCTTTGCCATGTCATCCGTCTCCGTCAAAAGGCACTGGACATTCCATCGGCAACGTCCTGCCTGCACCATCCCGCCTTGAAGGTCCTGCCGGCAACGTCCCGCCTGGAACACCCTGTCTGTCCAGATCGTAGATTGTATACAATCTACATATCAAGACCCCGGGATATCCATGATCCTGGCTCACCGGTGTCGCAACGCCATCACCTCCCGCCATCACGTGCAGCCGGCCGGTGCAGCACAGGCCGATTCCAGTATCATGCTCTGCCATTCCGTCTTCATGCGTCACGCAGGGGCCAGCCATCAAGGCACTTTCCTTATCCGAACAACTGGTCAACAGCATCCGGCAAGACATCCTGGACGGCGTCTACCCGCCAGACAGCCTCCTGCGCCAGGATGCGCTGGCCGACAGGCATGGTGTCAGCCGTATTCCCGTGCGGGAAGCCCTGCTGCAACTGGAAAGCGAAGGGCTGGTCACGGTCACCCCGCGCCGCGGCGCAACGGTCACGGCGCTGTCACGTGCTGAAGTCGATGACGTCTTCGCCTTGCGCAGCCTGCTGGAGCCCCGACTGTTCCGGGCCTCGGCACCACACCTCGATACGCTGGCACTCGATGCGGCATCAGTAGCCAATGAACGCTACCGTGCCGCCATCCATCAGGGCCAGCGCCATCAGTTCGGTGTGCTGAATGCCGCATTTCACATGGCGCTGTACGCACGGGCCGATCTGCCCAGGACACGTCTGGTCGTGGCCTCGTTGCTGCAAACCTCCGAACGCTACACCCGCATCCAGCTCTCCACCCAGGCGGCCCTGGAGCAGTCACTGATCGAGCATGACGAGCTGTTGCGCCTGACCTGCGCCCGGCAATTCAGGAAGGCCGAAGCCCTGCTGCTGGCCCACCTCAACCACGTCTGGCAGGGGTTGAGCGCCGTGCTGGAGCACAGCGGCGGCGAACGCAGGAAACGCTGAACAGCTGATTCTGCTCCCATATCCCAGCGTCATCCCGGCCTGCTTCATCTCCTTTCATCCTCCGCGCAGGAGATTCATGGCAGCCTCCGGGCGGGGGATTCGTGGCAGGGCAGCAAATCCCCTGACCCTTTCTCAGCCGAATACCTCGCGCAGGAAGTCGACGAACGCACGTACCTTGAGCGAAAGATACTGGCGGCTGGGATAGACCACGTACAGTGTGGTGCCGACGCTCTCCCAGTCGGGCAGCAGCGCCTGCAGCCGCCCCGTCCGCAGGTCGTCCTCGACGTAGAGGCGCGGAATCAGCGAGAGGCCCAGACCCGCACGCAGCGCATCGCGCACCGCCAGACTGGACGACACCGAATAGCGCGCATCGACCGGCACCCGCACCTCCGTCCGGGAAGGCACCGGATGCCCTTCATACCGGGCGCCGGCAGGTGTGATGTCAGCTGGCGGTACCTGCATCCCCGCCGCTCCACGCGCCCCAGCCGTTCCCGTCGGCACCGCCCCGGCCGTACCGGCGTCATCCTCGCCGTTGCCCCTCCGCCGGAAGACCCAGGTATCCGCGTGCCCGGACAGGCTGAAGCGGATCAGGCTGTGGGTGGCCAGCCCGGCGGGTGTGTCTGGCGTGCCATGCTGTTGCAGGTACGCCGGTGACGCACACAGCACATGCGGCAGATCCGCCAGCTTGCGTGCCACCAGGCTGGAATCCTCCAGCCGGTCCGAGCCGCGGATGGCCAGATCGAAACCTTCGCGGATCAGGTCGACCCGCCGGTCGTCCAGGTCCAGCTCCAGCCGCAACGCCGGATGACGGGCCAGAAATTCGGGCACCCGTGCCGACAGCCGGCTCAGCGTCACGCTCAGCGGTGCCGCCACGCGCAACGTGCCACGCGGCTGCCGATGCAGCGGATCGAGCGCCAGCTCGCCATCGGCCAGCGCCTCCAGGCCACGGCTGACATGCGCCAGATAGAGCCGCCCCTCGTCGGTCAGCGCCATGCGCCGGGTACTGCGGTTGATGAGCCGCACCCCCAGATGCGCCTCCAGTGCCGCGATGTTCTTGCTGACAGCCGGTGCCGACAGCCCCAGGCGCCGGCCCGCCGCCGCAAAGCTCTCCAGCGCAGCCACCTGCTGAAATACCTGTAGGGCGAGATAGCGGTCCATCGATAATTTCCCTCCAGTAAAGAATCTCTTGCAAGCATAGCGGATTATCAGCAGCGCAAGCCGGTAATAAACTGGCTTCTCACCGGGCCATGTGCCTGCACGTCGTCCGCCGTGGCCTGCCGTCCCGGCCGGACCGGGCGCGTGCCCCATGCGTCCTTGCTGTACCAGCCCCCTTTTTCGCACCCGCGTCGCCCCCTGTCACACGCTTTTCCCGGCCGCATTTCTCAAAGTGACCCAGCCTCCTTCCGCCATGCCGACCCAACCGCGCCACCCTGCCCTGACCCTGATCGAAGCGCGCGCCTCCATCCAGCACTTCGACCGCCAGCACACACTCGATGATGCGTGCATCGCGTCCCTGGTGGCACTGGCCACACGGGCGCCCAGCGCCTACAACCTGCAGAACTGGCGCTTCATCGCCGTGCGCAGCGCCGCTGCCAAGGCTCGCTTGCGTGCCCTGGCCTTCGACCAGCCGAAAGTCGGGGATGCCGCCGTCTGCTTCATCATCTGCGGCCAGTTGCCCGATGCCAGCCAGCTGCCCGCACGACTGCAACCTGCCGTCGAGGCCGGCTGGATGCCTGCCACCCTGCCGTCCGCCTGGCAGGCAGCCGCCGCCAGCCAGTATGCCGATCCCCGCCAGGCCCGTGACGAAGCGGTCCGGTCTGCCAGTCTGGCTGCAGCCACGCTGATGCTGGCGGCTCAGGCCCAGGGACTGGCCAGTGCGCCGATGACCGGTTTCGATCCCGACGGTGTGCATCGCAGCTTCGGCCTGACACCGGACGAGATTCCCGTCATGTTGCTGGCCGTCGGCCGGGCCGCCAATCACAATGGGCCCCAGAAACCGCGCCGCCCCCTGAACGAGGTGCTCGATCTTGCCTGAACCAGCACGCACCTCGCCGCTGCCGGATCTCTTGCTGACGGCACTGGCCCCGATGATCTGGGGCAGCACCTATGTGGTGGCCAGCCAGCTGTTGCCGGACTTCTCGCCGCTGACGGTCGCCATGCTGCGGGCATTGCCGGCCGGCCTGATCCTGCTGCTGTTCAGCCGGCAACTGCCCCAAGGCATCTGGTGGGCACGCATCCTGCTGCTGGGCGCCCTCAATTTCTCGATCTTCTGGAGCCTGCTCTTCGTCTCTGCCTACCGGCTGCCGGGAGGCGTCGCCGCAACCGTCGGCGCGACGCAACCGCTGCTGGTCGTGCTGCTGGCTGCCCCGCTGCTCGGACAGCCCCTGCGCCCGCGTTCGATGCTGGCAGCACTGGGCGGAATGACGGGCGTGGCCCTGCTTGTCCTGAACGCCGACGCCCGCCTCGATCCGATGGGGCTGCTGGCCGGCCTCGGCGCGGCCGCCTCGATGGCCCTGGGGACGGTACTCAGTCGGCGCTGGCAGCCTCCCGTGCCCTTGCTGAGCTTCACCGCCTGGCAGCTCAGCGCCGGTGGTCTGCTGCTGGCGCCCATCGTCTGGCTGTTCGCTCCGCCCACCCCTGCCCTGACCACATCCAGCCTGCTGGGGCTGGGCTGGCTGTGCCTGATCGGTGCCGCCCTCTCCTACCTGCTCTTTCTGCGCGGCCTCGCACGGATCGACACCGCCGTCGTCGCGTCACTCGGTTTCCTGAGTCCGGTCACCGCCGTCATCCTCGGCTGGCTGCTGCTGGATGAGCGACTGGGCCCCTGGCAGATGGCCGGTGCCATGCTGGTGCTGCTCAGCATCGGCTGGGGCCAACGAACCGTGTCGGAGCACCGCAAGACAGCACCACTCGAACGCTGATGCACACTCAGCTCGACAGTGAAGCCTTCCTGAAACGGATGCACGAAAATCGTCTCCAAGACCAAGATCTACCGGCTTTCCCCGCTGGCAGAAGCTGATCTGGAAGAGATCTGCCATCCGTGCCATCGCTTCGGCTGCCACCATCGGTTGCTGACAGAAACCGTCAGCACGCTTCTCTCGGGCAGCCCCCCGGGTGTTAGGATCAGCACGACAAGATCTGAACCGAAGCCCACAGGAGCCTGCCATGAGCACGACCACACCCAATCCCAGCATCCTGTCCCATGTGTCGCTGGGCACCAACCGTTTCGACGAAGCCGTGGCCTTCTATGACAAGGTGCTGGGTGCGATCGGCATCGGCCGCGTGCAGGACGTGACGCAGTATTTTCCGGCCATCGCCTATGGCCGCGCCTACCCGGAGTTCTGGATCTCGGCCCCCTGTGATGGCAAGCCCGCCGAGACGGCCAACGGTGTCCACATCGCCTTCCTCGCTGCCAGCAAGGAAGAGGTGCATGCCTTCTACGAGGCAGCCCTGGCAGCCGGTGCAACCGATGACGGCCCGCCCGGCCCCCGCCCCCATTACGGCAAGGAATACTACGGCTGCTTCGTGCGCGATCTGGACGGTCACAAGATCGAGGCGATGGCCTGGCTGGAGGCCGCATGAGCATGGCTGCCCTCCTCACCACCCTGGCCCGCTCGGGTGCCACCGTGGCTCTGGCTGGCCTTGCCTTCACCGCCCACGCCCAGACCGGCACTGCCCTGACCGGCACGCCACCCGACATGAAGTCTGCGACAGCCGGCAGCAGCCCGTCCGGGGCCGCGAATGCACCGTCCCCCTCCCAGGCCGCCCCGTCGCAGGCAACACCATCTTCCGCCGAAGCCCCCGCCACGATCTCCCCCGCGCTGAGGGCACGACCGACCCAGCCCGGCCACCTGAAGCTGGTCGACACACTCGACCGGCCACAGGATGGCTATTGCCTCGACATCCTCGGCTCCGGCCCCTACATCCGCTTCGACATGCCGATGACGGCCCACAACTGCAAGCCCGGCCTGTATGCCGACGAGGCCGTCATCTGGGAGGCTGGTGGGCGGATCCGTTTTCCCGCCTACGACGTGTGTGCCACCGTCGCCGGCATTCAACAGACCGTGCTGCCGGGTGCAGCCATCATGCCGCGCACCTGTGGTGAAAGCAGCCCTTTCCTGGAGGCGCGGCACCTGCAGCACTTCATCCACCGGCCGGACGGTCGCGTGGAACTGGCCGGCTCTGGCCTGTGCCTGGCCGTGGGCGAGGAATCGGCCCGCACCTTCGACCCAAGTCACCGCTGGCGCACGCTCTCGGTGCAGCGCTGTACCCAGGTGCCGCTGGCCCGCTCTCGCTGGCAGGTGGTGGTGCCCACACCCTGACGCCGTCCTGCCGGGCACTGCGCTGGCAGCGGTACCTACCGGCCAAAGCACTCCCCGCGGCGATCAGGCCCTGCTGGCCAGGGTGTAATCAGGCAGCGGCCCCCGTGGGCTGGCGGCGCATGAAGGTGCGGGCACGCCACCCCATCCAGACATGCGGCAGCGTGATGAGGAGCAGGATCAGGCCCAGCCGTTGCAGCACCCGCCAGCGCCAGGCACGGTAATGGGCCACCGCATCCTCGTGCGTGCGCAGTACCCGGCCGTCCACCTGCACGCCGTACACCACGTTCTGGCCACGGAGGCCCGGCTGAAAGCGGATTTCCGCCATCCGGCCCGCATGACGGCGGACCGGCGCGCAATCATCATCCGACAGGTAATGGCAGCTGAGCAGCACCCCGCCCACCTGCAGATAACGGGCATGGCGGCGCCCCTGCCGCACCTCGGCTGGCGCCGCCTCGATCTCGCCCCTCACCACCTGCAACGATGACGCCGGCGTATCGACACTGCCGTCGCGCCAGGCCTGCCAGGCCGGCAGGGCCGCCACCATCGTCATCAGCGCCCCCACCACCAGAAATGCAGCTGCCCCACCATCGCGGTAGCGGCCGCGCCCGCGAAGCTTCTCGATATCAAGACGATACCAGGCTGCCACCGCGGCCAGCTCCACCAGCAGCATCACGGCCAGCACCAGCAGCAACGCCAGCCCCTCGGTGTCGCGCATCACGGCAAACAGCGGCAGGACCAGCATCGGCCCCAGCACCACAACCAGCATCTGCCGTGCCATCGTCTTCTGCATGCTTTAACTCCAGGCAGCCTTCCCCAGAGTGGCCCTATCGCCGTGCATGGTATACAGCAGGCATGCCCAGATCACACCGCATCCCGCCAGGCGGCCGCTTCCATCAGCTCGCGGGTGTAGTCGCTGGCAGGTGCCATGAAGACTTCCTCGACACGGCCCTGCTCGACGATCTCGCCATTCTTCATCACCAGCAGGCGGTGCGCCATCGCCCGGATCACCCCCATGTCGTGGGTGATGAGCAGATAGCTGAGGCCATATTTTTCCTGGAGCGACACCAGCAGCTTCAGCACCTGCAGCTGTACCGTCAGGTCGAGTGCCGAGGTGGGCTCATCCAGCACCAGCAGCCGGGGCTTGAGCACCAGGGCGCGCGCAATGGCCACGCGCTGGCGCTGGCCGCCGGACAGCTCGTGCGGATAGCGGTGCAGCACCTGCGCCGCCTCCAGCCCCACGTCCTGAAGCGCCGCCAGCACGGCCCCGCGATGCGCCTCGTCGCTCATGTGCGGATGGTGCAGCAGCAGCCCCTCGCCCACGATCTGGGCGATGCTCATCCGCGGCGAGAGCGAATTGAAGGGGTCCTGAAAGACCATCTGGAAGCCGATGCGCTGGGCGCGCAGGTCGCGCTCCGACAGGGTGTCGATGCGCCGGCCATTGATCTCGATCTCGCCGCGTGTCTGGCCGGCGGCCAGCCGCACCAGCGCCAGCGCCAGCGTGGTCTTGCCCGATCCGGATTCGCCGACGATGCCCAGCGTGGTACCGGCCGGAATAGCCAGGCTCACATCGCGCAACACCTCGTGCCGCTGCTTGGAAAACCAGCCCGTCGGCGTGATGAAGGTGCAGCCGACGCCGCGGGCCAGCAAGGCCGGTGTGGGCAGTGCGCGGCCACTGCCGCCATCCACTGTCCCGGCCGCCGTCACACCCTGCAGCCCCGCCGCCTGCCCGGCCCCGCCCGGCCCCGCCCCCAGCCCGATGGCGGCCCCCCCCGCCACGGTAGCGCCGCCCTGCCCGGCCGGCGCGCCGGTCGTGCCGGCGGCCAGCTGCGACTGGGCGGCCAGCGCATCGTCCAGTGGCCGTACCAGCCGTTGCGGGTGGGCAGCCAGCAGCATCCGTGTGTAATCATGCTGCGGGTTGTCGAAGACCTCGGCCACGCTGCCCTGCTCGACGATGCGGCCATGACGCATGACGATCACGCGCTCGGCAAAGGCACGCACCAGCGGCAGATCGTGGCTGATGAGCAGCACGGCCATGCCGAATTCCCGCTGCAGGTCGGCCAGCAGGCGGATGATGCTGGCCTGCACGGTCACATCCAGCGCGGTGGTGGGTTCATCGGCGATCACCAGCCGTGGCCTGCAGGCCAGCGCCATCGCAATCAGTGCACGCTGGCGCTGGCCGCCCGAGAGCTGGTGCGGATAGCTGCCGGCAATGCGGGCCGGATCCTGAATGCGGGTCAGCGTCAGCAGCTCGGTGGCACGTGCCAGCGCCTGGGCATGCGTCAGTCCTTCATGCTGCTCCATCACTTCGGCAATCTGGTCGCCGATCATGTGCAGCGGGTTGAGCGCCGACATCGGCTCCTGAAAGATCATGCCGATCTGCCCCCCCCGCAGCGCGCGCAGCCGGGCCTCGGTCGCCTGAAGGATGTCCTGACCGTCAAAGACGATCTGGCCGCCATAACGGGCGCCCTCGGTCAGCCGCATGATGGCGTGTGCCGTCAGTGTCTTGCCCGAGCCGGATTCGCCCACCAGGGCCACCCGCTCACCCCGGCCGATCTCGAAGCTCACGTCGCTGACGACCGGATGCACCACATCATCACGCTCGCTGTCGACAAAACCGATGCCCAGGGTGCTGACCGACAGCAGCGGCTTGCCACTGTCAGCGCTTGCGGGGGTCGAGTGCATCACGCAACGCCTCTCCAATGAAGATCAACAACAGCAGCGTACCCACCAGCACGATGAAGGTGGGCAGTGAAATCCACCAGGCATCGAGATTGTTCTTACCCTGCGCCAGCAGCTCGCCCAGACTGGGGCTGTCGGCCGAGACGCCCAGGCCCAGAAAATCCAGACTGGTGAGCGCCACGATGGCAGCACTCATGCGGAACGGCAGAAAGGCCACCACCGAGGTCAGCGAATTGGGCAGCACGTGGCGCCAGATGATGGTGCGTGCCGGCAACCCCAGCGAGCGGGCTGCCTGTACATACTCAAGCTGACGGTTGCGCAGGAACTCGGCGCGCACGTAGTCGGACAGGCCCATCCAGCCAAACAGCGACAGGATCGCCAGCAACACCCAGATGCTGGGCTCGAACATCGAAGCGAGGATCAGCAGCAGATACAGCTCCGGCACGGCCGACCAGATCTCGATCAGCCGCTGCAGGAACAGGTCGGTACGCCCGGCAAAATAGCCCTGGACTGCCCCCATCAGCACACCCAGCACCACCCCGATGGCCGTCAGCGCCAGCCCGAACAGCACCGACAGCCGGAAACCATACAGCAGCCGCGCCAGCACGTCGCGACCACGGTCATCGGTACCCAGCCAGTTCCGTGCCGACGGCGGTGCCGGATTGGGCAGCGTGGCGTGGTAGTTGAGCGTGGCAAAACCGTAGCGGTTCAGCGGCCAGAGAGCCCAGTTGCCGGGCTTGTCGAGCTGCTGCTCGATGAACGGATCGTGGTAATCGGTGGGGGCGAGAAAATCGCCGCCGAACACGGTCTCGGGGTAGTCCTTGAGCATCGGCACGAACCACTCGCCCTGATAGCGCACCAGCAGCGGGCGGTCGCTGGAGAGCACACCGGCCAGCAACGACACGGCAAAGAGCAGCAGAAAGATCCACAAGCTGACGTAGCCGCGCCGGTGGCGACGAAAACGCCGCCAGGCACGCTGGCCGGCGGAAAGCGAGGGCGGAGTGGCGGATGGGGTCATGACGGGATTCGACATCGGTGGCTCAGCGCCCATGAGCCGAGAATTTCACGCGCGGATCCACCCAGGTGTAGGCCACGTCGGTCAGCAGCCGGGTGAGCAGGCCGATCAGCGAAAACAGGTAGAGCATGCCCAACACCACCGGGTAATCGCGCTTGACCACCGCATCGTAAGAGAGCAGCCCCAGGCCATCGAGCGAGAACAGCGTCTCGATCAGCAGCGACCCGGTGAAGAAAGCGCCCACGAAAGCTGCCGGAAAGCCCGTGACCAGCGGAATCAGCGCGTTGCGAAAGACATGGCGCCAGAGCACGCGCTGCTCGGACAGCCCCTTGGCCCGTGCCGTCGCCACATACTGCCGGCGGATTTCTTCGAGGATGAGGTTCTTGGTGAGCAGCGTGGTGGTGGCAAAGCTGCCCACCACCAGACAGGTCAGCGGCAGCACCAGGTGCCAGACATAGTCGAACACCTTGCCGATCAGGCTGAGCGACTCGAAATCGTCGGAGGTGAGGCCGCGCAGCGGAAACCACGACAGGAACGAACCGCCGCCAAACAGCACCAGCAGCGCCACACCCAGCACGAAACCGGGGATGGCATAGCCAACCAGCACCGCCGTGGTCGTCCACAGATCGAAACGGCTGCCATCGCGCACCGCCTTGGCAATGCCCAACGGGATCGACACCGCATAGACCAGCAGAAAACTCCAGACCCCCAGGCTGACCGAGACCGGCAGCTTCTCGACGATCAGTGCCCAGACCGATTTCT
Organism: Lautropia sp.; assembly: GCA_030532425.1. Taxonomy (GTDB): domain Bacteria; phylum Pseudomonadota; class Gammaproteobacteria; order Burkholderiales; family Burkholderiaceae_E; genus Lautropia. The sequence continues at coordinate 39,825 of JAUNLD010000009.1, forward strand.
GGTGGCGGTAGCTGGTGCCCAGATCGAACGACAGATAACGCCCGACCATCTCGAAGAAACGTTGTGGCGCCGGCTTGTCAAAACCGTAGAAAGCCTTCAGTTCCTCGATCTGCCGGGGATCGACACCCTGGCTGCCGCGATAATGCGCGCCCCCACTGGCGGCCGCAGCCTCGCCGCCCTGCCCTGCCTGCTGCAACTGGGCAACCACCTGCTCGACAGGGCCGCCCGGCACGAACTGGATGATGACGAAACTGACCAGCAGGATGCCCAGCAACGTGGGCACCATCAGCAACAGGCGGCGCAGGATGTAGGCCGTCATGAACGATCCTCCGCAAGCGGTACCGGCTTCGCCTCGGCATCGAACCACCAGGTCTGCAACAGCCAGGCATCGGGCGAATAATAAAGCGGCAGCACCGCAGGATGGCGCAACCGGTAATCGAAGGCCACGCGGAAGCTGCTGCTGTGAAACTGCGGCACCAGATACCAGCCGTGGCGCAGCACCCGATCGAGCACCCGGGCGGCCAGCTCCAGCTGTGGGCGCGTCTGCGCACGCACCACCCGCTCGATGATCTCGTCAACGAGCGGATCGGCGATGCCGGCATAGTTCTGCGAGCCCGGCTGCCTGGCCGAGGCCGAGGCCAGCATGAAATGCAGCTCGTTGCCAGGGTTGCTGCTCATTGCATAGCCCGACACCGTCACGTCGAAATTGAAATCCTGCATCCGCTGCACGTAGAGCGCCGGATCGACCACACGCTGCCGCACCCGGATGCCCAGGCGCGCCAGGTTGTGGATCCAGGGCGAGGCGATGCGCTCGAAGGTGGTGCTGTAATTGAGCAGCTCGAAGCTGAAGGCCGTGCCCGCCGCGTTGCGCAGCACGCCATCAGGCCCCACCTGCCAGCCCGCCAGCGTCAGCAGTTTCTGTGCCTGCCGCAGATTGTTGCGCAGGCTGGCCGCATCCGGCGAGGCTGGCAGCTCGGGCACCGGGCCGAAGAGCGCTTCATCCAGCGGCGTCCTGAGCGATTGCAGGAAGGCGCTTTCGTCGACGTCGGGCACACCGGTGGCTGCCATCGTGCTGTTGGAAAAATAGCTGCGCGTGCGTGTGTACTGGCCATAGAAGACCTGGCGGTTGAGCCAGTCGAAGTCGAAGGCCAGCGCCAGCGCATGGCGCACCCGCACATCCCGGAACAGCGCCCGGCGCTGATTGAGCACGAAGCCCTGGGTGGAGGCGATGCTGGAATCGGGGAAGCTGCGCTTGAGCAGCTCACCACTGCGATAGCGGGCCCCCACATGGCCCCGTGCCCAGTTGCGCGCGGAATTCTCGTAGAGCCAGTCGAACTCGCCCGCCTTGAAGCCTTCGAGCCGGGCCGTCTCGTCCTTGAAATACTTGTAGAGGACGCGATTGAAATTGAACATGCCACGGCGCACCGGCAACTGCTCGGCCCAGTAGTCGTCACGGCGGCGGTAGGCGATCTGCTTGCCGAAATCGATGCTGTCGATCCGGTACGGGCCACTGGTGACGGGGGGCTGCTGCGAGATGGCGTCCAGCTCGCGCCCCTCTCCCCAGCGCCGCGAAAACACCGGCAGCCCCTCGGCCAGGATCAGGTGCAGCTCGCCGTTGGGCTGACGGAAGATGAAGCGGACGATGCGCTCATCCAGCACCTCGACGCGTTCGACATCGCCAAAATACTGCCGGTAGACCGGGTTGGCCCCCGGACCGACGAGGCGCTCGAAGGAATGGCGCACGTCTTCGGCCAGCACCGGGTCGCCATTGCTGAAGCGGGCCTCGGCCCGCAGCTTGAACATCACCGACAGGCGGTCGTCGGCCAGCACCATGTCTTCGGCCAGCAGGCCATAGACGCTGAAGGGCTCGTCCCAGCTGCGCACCACCAGCGTCTCGAACATCAGGGTGCCCAACCCGGCCGCACTGATGCCGCGCAAGGCAAAGGGGTTGAGCGTATCGAAGCTGCCATAGCCCGCCAGCCGCACCAGTCCGCCACGCGGCGCATCGGGGCGCACGTAATCGAAGTGGGTGAAGCCTTCGGGATAGCGGGGCTGCCCGCCCCACGCCATGCCCGCCGCAGCCTGGGCCAGGCCGGGCGGCAGGCCGGCAGCCAGGGCAAGGGGCAGCGCCGCGCCGGCACGCAGCAGGGCGCGCCGGCCGGCCGGATCGGGGGCCACCACGGGCAGGATCGACGACAGTGAACGCATGGCGTGCATTGTAGGGCGCTCTGCTCATGCGACAATGCTTCTGTTTATTTTTGCCACGAGGTTATACGATGCAAGCAGGTTTTTTGGCGGGCAAGCGCATTCTGATCCTGGGTCTGTTGTCGAATCGCTCCATTGCCTACGGCATTGCCAAGGCGTGCCGCGCCCAGGGGGCCGAGCTGGCCTTCACCTACCAGAATGAGCGCTTCAAGGAGCGCATCACCGAGATGGCGGCCGAGTTCGGCTCTTCGCTGGTGTTTCCGTGCGATGTGGTCGACGATGCGCAGATCAGCCAGCTGATGACCGACCTGGGCCAGCACTGGGACAAGTTCGACGGTCTGGTGCACGCCATCGCCTACGCCCCGCGCGAGGCCATCGCCGGCGATTTCCTGGAAGGCTGCACCCGCGAATACTTTGCAATGGCCCACGACATCTCGGCCTACAGCCTGGTGGCGCTGGCCCGTGCAGCCCTGCCGATGATGGAAGGCCGCAACGGCGCGATGGTGACGCTGAGCTACCTGGGTGCCGTGCGTGCCGTGCCCAATTACAACACGATGGGCGTGGCCAAGGCCTCGCTGGAAGCCAGCGTGCGCTACCTGGCCGAATCGGTGGGCCCCAGGGGCATCCGCGTCAACGGCATCTCGGCCGGTCCGATCAAGACGCTGGCTGCCGCCGGCATCAAGGGCTTCTCCAGCATCCTCTCGGCCGTCGAGGCCGCCGCCCCGCTGCGGCGCAACGTGACGATCGAGGAGGTGGGCAACGCCGCGGCCTTCCTGCTCTCGCCGCTGGCGTCGGGCATCACGGGTGAGATCACCTACGTGGATGCCGGCTACTCGAACGCACTGGGCGGGGTCTGACCGGCCCCTGCCCCAGGCCGCCCCCACGCAACGCCCGGAAAAACGTCCGGCCCTCACCACAGGGCCGGCGTCATCCATCATCAGCAGCCCGGCTGCCGTCAGCCGGTGGCAACCGCGGCAGGTGCCTCGCTGGCAGCCGTATCGCCATTTTCGCTCAGGGTTTCGGCGATACGGACCAGATGCCTGGCGATACGCTCCAGCCAGCGCTGCGCCGTCAGCTGCTCCAGGGCCGCCGTGGTGCTGATCTGCGCATTGACGGCACTTTCGACCACATCCCGACGAGCACCATGCTGCTGTGCGTGTACCGCCTCGCTGACACCCCGCAGGGCCTGCACCGCGCTTTCATCCAGACGCATGCCGCCCTCTTCGGCCAGACCGGCCGCCGCCTGCTCCAGTGCCTGCACCAGCTGCTGCGTCGGCTCGCGCAAGCCCGGCACGGCATGCAGATAATTGGTGTAGACGACCGCATCCAGATCCGCAGCCAGCACCCGGGTCTGATCCATCAGCAACAGCAGCTGCATCAGCCGCTGCTGCTCGGCCACCGACGGCGTGACCGGCAGCCGCCCCAGATAATCGTCGACGGCCGCCAACAGCTCCTTCAGTGAAGGGCGGCGCCTGGCCGGCACCACCACCTGCCCCTGCAACCGGCGTGCCAGCATCTGGCAACTGTGCGCCAGCCCCTGACACAAGGTCTTTTCGGCTGCGGCGATGGCCAGCGCCGGCGTACCCAGCAGCGTCTTGTCCAGATGTCGCAGCGCTGCCGGCACCGACTCCTTGACCAGACGCCGGGTAAGCCGCGTGAGCAGCCTGCTTTGGGGCAGAAAGACCACGGCACCCAGCACACTGAAGATGGTATGAAAGGCGGCCAGCGCCAGCGCCTGATCGAGGCTGGCCAACGGTGCCCAGTGCTTCAGCACAGACAGAAACACCGGTTGCAGCACCAGAAGCGCCAGCAGCGCCGATCCCAGGTTGAACAGCACATGCACCAGCGCCGTGCGCTTGGCCGCACTGCTGCCCCCCACTGCGGCCAGCAGCGCCGTGGCCGTGGTGCCGATGTTCTGACCGATCACCAGCGAGGTGGCCTGGGCAAAATCGAGTGTACCCGCCGACAGCGCCGCCAGCGTGGTGGCCAGCGCGGCACTGGAGGCCTGCAGGATGATCGTCATGACGATACCGATCAGCACCAGCATCAGCCGCGGCCCCCAGCCCTCGGCCGAAAAACGGCTCAGATCGATCTGGCTGGCCAGCCCGGCCATCGCCTGCTGCAGGAAGTCGATGCCGACAAAGATCAGCCCGAAGCCACAGAGCGCCAGCCCGATCAGCGCCACCCGGTCTCTGGCCAGCAGCTTCATCAGCGCCCCCAGACCAATGATCGGCATCGCCAGACTGGAAATGGAAAACTTCATCCCCAGCACCGCCACGATCCAGCCGGTGCTGGTGGAACCGATATTGGCCCCGATGATGACGCCGATGGCATTGCTGAAGCTGAGCAGGCCCGCACTGACAAAACCGATGGTGGCCATCGTCGTGGCCGTGGACGACTGCACCGCCACCGTGGCGCCCACCCCGGCCATCAGCGCCTTCATCGGCTTGCCGGTGAGATGCGAGAGCGCCGAACGCAGCGACTCGCCCGCCAGCGCCTTGAGGCTGTCGGACATCAGCACCATGCCCAACAGAAACAGGCCGATGCCACCTGCAAGCGTACTGAGGTCTGAGAACATGGATGCGGCCGTCTCGTGGATTCCTCGTCAGGCAGCACCCAGCCAGCCCGCCGACGGACCCTGGCCGATGCGCCCCCTCATGATCGGCGCCCATCGCCACTCATCGGCCGACGTCGCCCCAGCCCCGCACGCGGAGCCTTCATGAACAGGAAATCTAGCGCAGCGCCCGGATGACGTACAGCAGCGCCCCCGGCCGTAGCCCCGCAACCGGGCCGTCACGGCCCAAAGCGTCGTGCGGAACAGACATCACGGCTTCCAGCTGCACGCAACCGGTGGCCGTGCGGGACACGCCAGGAGAAGACAGCCAAAACAAAAGGCTGCGCCAGCCCCCAGGCTCTTGGGGGATGGACGCAGCCAGCGCCGAATCATCCGGCATGGCGGCATCCACCGCCATGCGAGCGGCGCTCAACGTGCCGGCGTGCCCTTGCGGAAGAAGCGGCTGCCCAGCCAGGAACGGTCGGCGCGTTCGGCCACCTCGACCTGAACCTGCGTGGGCAGGCGGTTGAGCAGGAAAGGAATGCCCAGCATCAGCACGGCCAGATCATCCACCAGGCCAAAGAGCACGGCGATGTCGGGCACGATGTCGATCGGCGAGAACAGGTAGAAAGCCAGCGCGATGGTGCCCAGCTTCACCATCAGGGGCGTGCCGGGATTGCGCAAGGCATACCAGAGCATCAGCGCCTCGCGGCCGGTGGCACGAAACAGGCGACGGATGCGCAGCAACCAGAACATGTCGGTTTCCTCCAGGGAAAGAGACAGGGTAAACCGGCAGACAGGCGTGCCTGGGACCAGCCCTGCCGGTCACCGAAACATCCGGACAACCACAAGGACACGGCTCAAGCCGGAACGATGCCGACAGGCAGCACCACACCAGGCGCCTGCCAACGTTTGCACAATGGGGATGGGTGGCAGATTATCAAGGCTTGCGACACCATCATCCCGTCAACGCAACAGTCTTTAGCAAAACTGCCGTTTTCGTGTCCGATGACGGTGATGCCAGGCTACGGTGCATGATCGTGCCCGGCAAGCAGGCACGACTGCCGATCAGGCGGATCGACGCCAACGGCGCCGGGCGTGATCTCGACCTGATTCCGCTGCCCTCAGTCACCTGCCCCTTGCTGGCCTTCGTGAATGCCAGGCCCCTGGGGTCGCGCACCGCTGGTTACTTGACCAGCTGGTTGATCTCGATGATGGGCAGCAGCACGGCCAGCACGATCATCAGCACGATGCCGCCGGTGACGAGGATCAGCAATGGCTCCAGCAGGGTGGTCATCGTCAGGGTCTTGCGCTCGACCTCCTGCGAGAGGGTCTCGGCAGCGCGCTCCAGCATGTCAGGCAGCTCGCCGGTGGCTTCGCCGCTGGCCGTCATGTGGATGAGCAGCGGCGGCAGCGTCTTGCCGGCGCCCAGGGCACGGGCCAGGGGTGCGCCCTCGCGCACACGGCCCAGCGCTTCGCGCACTTCGGCCTTCATGGCCATGTTGTTGAGGGTGTCGGCGCCGGCCTCCAGGGCACGGATCAGCGGCACGCCACTGGCGGTGAGGATGGCCAGCGTCGAGGCAAAGCGCGCCGCGTTGATGCCGCGGATCAGGCGGCCAAACAGTGGCATCTTCAGCAGGCGGTTGTGAAAGGAGAGCCTTGCCGTGGGCGCCTTGAGCGAATAACGGAAGGCCACGAAAGCCCCCGCCCCCACCAGCAGCACCAGCCAGCCCCAGTTCCGGATGAAATCCGAGACACGGATCAGGATCAGCGTCAGCAGGGGCAGATCCTGCCGGGTCTGGTTGAAGACACTGACCACCTGCGGCACGACGAAGGTGAGCAGCGCGATGATGACGGCCACGGCCACGACGGCGACGATGATCGGATAGGTGAAGGCCATGCGCACCTTGTTGACCAGGGCGGTGCGGTTCTCGACGTAGGTGGCGAGCCGCTGCATCACCTGGGCCAGGTCGCCGGACTGTTCACCGGCGCTGATGAGCGCGCGATAGGTGTCGGGAAAGTCGCGCGGGAACTTGGCCATGGCCTGCGTGAGGGTCTGGCCGCTGACGACATCGCTGCGCACGGCCGCAAAGCGCTCGCGCACGCGGGCGGATTCGGCCTGTTCGACGACGGCGTTGAGGGCCTTTTCCAGCGGCAGGCGTGCGGTCAGCAGGCTGGCGAGCTGGCGGGTGCACAGGGCCAGGTCGGCATCCTTCAGGCGCCCGCCCAGGTTGATGTGGCCGGCGTTCTGTTCGGTGGACAGCGCCACCACCTCGATGGGGGTCTGGCCACGCTCGCGGATGATGGCGCGGGCCTGGCGGCTGGAGTCGGCATCGATGATGCCCCGGTAGAGGACGCCGGCGGCATCGGCCGCCTGAAAGCGATAGGCTGGCATGGACGGCTCCGGTTCAGTCGCGGGTGGCGCGCATCACCTCGTCGGGCGAGGTGACGCCGGCCTCGATCCAGCGCTGGCCGTCTTCCCGCATCGAGAAGAAGCCGTTGGCGCGGGCGGCCGTGCGCAGTTCGCCCTCGCTGGCGCTGCGGTGGATGAGCGCACGCATCTCGTCGTCGACCGAGACGATCTCGTAGATGCCGGTACGCCCCAGAAAACCCGTGCGGTTGCAGGTGAGGCAGCCCACCGGGCGCCAGGCACCGGTGACAGGGTCTTCGGTGCGGCAGTTGGGGCAGAGCTTGCGCACCAGACGCTGCGCCATGATGCCGATCAGGCTGGACGAGAGCAGGAAGGGCTCGATACCCATGTCGATCAGGCGGGTGACGGCCGAGATCGAGTCGTTGGTGTGCAGCGTGGCCAGCACCAGGTGGCCGGTGAGCGAGGCCTGCACGGCGATCTGCGCGGTTTCGACGTCGCGGATCTCGCCGATCATCACCACATCCGGGTCCTGACGCAGGATCGAGCGCAGGGCCTTGGCAAAGGTCATGTCGATCCGGGCGTTGACCTGGGTCTGCCCCACGCCGTCGAGGTCGTACTCGATCGGGTCTTCGACGGTGAGGATGTTGGTCGTCTTGGAATCGAGACGTGACAGCGCGGCGTAGAGCGTGGTGGTCTTGCCGGAACCGGTGGGACCGGTGACCAGCACGATGCCGTGGGGCTGGTTGATGAGGTCGTCGAAACGACGCAGCAGCGGCGTGCTCATGCCCAGTTTGGCCAGGTCCAGCCGGCCGGCCTCCTTGTCGAGCAGGCGCAGCACGGCGCGCTCGCCGTGGCCGGTGGGCAGGGTCGACACCCGCACGTCCATCGGCTTGCCGCCGATGCGCAGCGTGATCCGGCCGTCCTGGGGCAGGCGCTTCTCGGCGATGTCGAGGCTGGCCATGATCTTGATCCGCGACACCAGGGCTGCGTGCAGTTCGCGCCGCGGCCGCACCACGTCACGCAGCGCCCCGTCGACCCGGAAGCGCACCATCGAGTAGGTTTCAAAGGGCTCGATGTGGATGTCGGAGGCGTTGTCGCGGGCAGCCTGCGTCAGCAGCGCGTTGATCATGCGGATGATCGGCGCATCGTCTTCGGATTCGAGCAGGTCTTCGACCTTGGGCAGGTCCTGCATCAGGCGGGAAAGGTCGATGTCGCCGCCGACCTCGTCGACCACCGACGCCGCCGAACCTTCGCGCTGCGAGTAGGCGCGCGAGATGGCTGCGGTCAGCTCGTCGGTGGGCATGCGTACCGGCACCAGCCGGTACGGCAGGCTGCGCGACAGCTCGGCCAGGGCCGCGGGTGGCGTGTTGTCACCCACCCAGACCTCCATCGCATCACCACTGAGGGCCGCCACCAGCACCTGGTGTGCGCGTGCAAAGCCGTAAGGCACATAACGGGAGGGAGAAACGGATGACATCGGGCGGCCTTGAGCGTGGGTGGCGTGATCGTGAAAGCGCGCAATCAGCGCACGGTGTTGTCGCGCAGCTGCACAGCCGGCGTGGCCGCCGGTGCGCGGCCCTGACGGGCGCCCTCGGCACCACGTCGCTGATTGAGCGGCAAGCCGAACGGCCCGGGCGCCTGTGGCAGATCGGGCTGCGGGGCCTGCAACGAGCGTTGCAGGCGCACACCCTGATTCGGCCCTTCATCTTCTGCCCCCGGCAGCAGGCCCGGATCACGCGAAGGTGGCCCCCGGCGTGCATCGGGCGAACCGGGACGTCCCGGCAGATCATCCAGCTTCGGCTGGCTGACGTCGGCCATGCCGGCCAGCGAGCTGAGCTGGGCCTCTTCGCTGCGCTTGCCGATGTAGTCGTAGCGGCTGGCGGTCACGTCCCAGGCTGAACCGGCATCACGCAGAACCACCGGCCGCAGGAACACCAGCAGGTTGGTCTTGGTGCGCTTGCGCGAATCGTAGCGGAACAGACGGCCCAGAATGGGGATGTCGCCCAGCAGCGGCACCTTGCTGACGCTGCCCTTCACGTCGTCCTGGATCAGGCCGCCCAGCACGACGATCTGACCATCGTCGACCAGCACGTTCGATTCGATCGCCCGGCGGCTGGTGATGATGCCGGCCGCCAGGTTGGTGTCTTCCACCGCCGAGATTTCCTGTGCAATCTCCATCTTGACCGTGCCGCCCTCGGACACCTGCGGACGCACGCGCAGCATCGTGCCCACGTCCTTGCGCTCGATGGTCTGGAACGGGCTGTTGAGGGCGTTGTTGTTGCCGGGCGCGTACTGGCCGGTGATGAAAGGCACGTTGCGGCCGATGATGATGCGGGCTTCCTCGTTGTCCAGCGTGACCAGGTTGGGGGTGGCACGGATGTTGCCGCCCGCCTCGGTTTCGAGCGCCCGCGCCAGCAGACCCAGGTTGAGGAAGTTCTGGCCAAAGATGTTGACGCCCGAACGGACCAGGCCGACGTTGAGGCCCGCACCGATGGCAGCCGGGTTGCGCGTGACATCGAGGATGCTGGCCCCGGTGCCCGTGGGCAGGTTGGTGCCGCCAATGACGTTGTTGCCCTGCCCCGACGGTGACAGGAACTGCCACTGGATGCCCATCTCGGCGACGGTCTCGGCCGAGACCTCGACGATCAGCGATTCGATGTAGACCTGGGCGCGCCGGCTGTCGAGCTGGTCGATGACTGCCCGGATGTTCCGGTAGACCGGCTCGGGGGCGGTGACGATCAGTGCGTTGGTGGCCGGGTCGGCCGCAATGACGGCACCGCCGGCGTTGATCGAGACCGGCCCGCTGTTCTGGTTGTTGCCATTGCGGCTGCTGTTGCCAAAACCGTTGCCGAAGCCGCCCGACTGCGAGCTGCCGAAGCCGCTGCCATCGTTGCCAAAGGCCGACGATTGCAGGCCCGAACCACCCTCGTTGTCAAAGAAGCTCCGGCCATTGTTGCCACGGTTGCTGCCGCCGAACTGGCTGCTGCCATTGGCTTCACCGGAAAGCACGGCCTGCAGCACCTCGACCAGCTTGGTGGCTTCGGCGTTCTTCAGATAGACCACACGCATGTTGGCGTGCTCGCCCGTGGCAGGACGATCCAGCTGCTCGATCAGCGACTTGGCCAGCGAGAGCTTGGAACTGTTGCCCGAGCGCAGCAGCACCGAGTTGGTGCGCGGATCGGCCAGCACGATCACGCGCTGGCCAGGGTCGGTGGCGCCGGTGGGGCCGCCACCCGCACGCGGGTTGTCGTCCATCAGCCGCGAGATGGCCACGGCCACATCGCTGGCGATGGAGTGGCGGATCTGGACCACCTCGACGTTGGCGCTGGCCTTGGGGCTGTCCAGCGTGGCGATCACCTTGGAGAGCCGCTTCAGGTTGGCGGCATAGTCGGTGATGATGAGCGTGTTGTTGCCGGCGTAGGCGGTGATGGTGTTGTTGGGCGACACCAGCGGACGCAACACCGGGATCATGTTGGTGGCCGACTCGTGGTTGAGCTGGAACACCTGGGTGATGACCTCGTCACCATCGCGCGCGTGGCTGGGCCCGATCTCGACCGGCCCCGACTGGAGCTTGGCATCGGCTTCGGGCACCACCTTGTACAGGTCACCCAGGTCGACGATGGCAAAGCCCTGCTGGCGCAGCACGGTCTTGAGCAGCGTGAAAGCCTGATCGCGGGTCACCGGTCGTGGCGTCTCCAGAGAGATCTTGCCCCGCACCCGTGGATCGATGACGAAGGATTTGTTCAGCAGATGGCCGAAGGCCCCCACCACCGAGTCGACCTCGGCTTCCTTGAAGTTGAGGTTGATCGGCCCCTTGGGCTGTGCGGCTGCGCCGATGGCCGGCACCGTTGCCAAGACCAGCAGGCACTGAGCCAGGAGTTTCGAGGTGTGGCGCAAGTTCATGCTCCTATCTTGATCATGGTACGGTCGCCTTCCTGACGACCCAGCAGACGCACCAGCGGCTGCAATTTCAGACGTTCGGCCTCGTCGACCTCGGCCCAGGCCGTGAAATGCAGCCCGCGCCCCGGATTGAAGACCCCGTCACCGCTCAAACGCAGCGGGCCTTCGAGGGATGACATCCTGAGTGTGGCATCTTTCTGCCGCGCATCGATATCCAGCCGGTAGGCACCCAGCGGCCGCACCGGCGTGAGCGCCGATGCCACGTCCTTGAGCTCGATGGTGGCCTGGGCGCGCGCCTGGCCATCGACGATCTCGAACGGCTGCCAGCTCAGGGCCAGCGAGGCGGTCGGCTGCACGGTACTCCACGGCGAGCCCAAACGCGACAGGCTGACATCGGGCAGCTGCAGACTGCCCCCCGAAAAACGGGGTGAGGCAAAGGTGCCGGTGACTTCCAGTGGCTGGTTCATGCTGTCGTGGCGGGCCAGCAGCTGCACGCGACCGATGAGCAGCGGCAACGCCTGGACCTGCCACCGGATGGTGCCGGGAATCAGCACGCCCGGCAACGGCAACACGGCATCCGGCCTGTCACGCTCGCGCGCCTGCAGGGCGACGATGTCGACCAGCACGACCTTGCCCTGCCCCTGCCAGACCGAACCACTGGCATCGGCCAGCCGCACCCGTCCCTGGGTCGCCATCTTCAGCCCCCAGTCGAGCATCGACGCCGGCGCCAGGGCCAGCACGGTGGCCAGTGTCACCACCAGTGCCAGCACCACCCACAACACCACCCGGCCCGTGCTCCAGGGGCCAAACCAGCTGGGCTTCAAGCCTTCAGAACGACGAGATTTATTTGCCACGACGTGCCATCTCCAGTGCCAGGCGTCCACTGAACACACCCGCCGATTCGCGAGTGACGGAAAGGTCGACAATACGGGTACGGGTCTCGCGCACGGCAGCATCCAGCCAGTAGACCCAGGCATCGAAGGAGGCCTTGCGGAAGCGGACCTCGATGATCTCACCCTGAACCTCGACCTTGGCCGCGTCCTTGTCCAGACCGCGGGCCAGCAGCGACTGCTCCAGCCGTGACTTGATCTGGGCAGGGGTTTCGGCCGGCGCCTCGGCAGCCCGGCTCAGCTCGTCGACCTCGGCGGCCATCCTGTCCATCCGGGCCACATCGGCACGCAGGGTGGGCAGTGTCTTCTGCAGACGGCGTGTGCCCTGCCAGGCGGGCTCGAACAGCAGCTGCCAGACGACGATGACCAGCAGGAACACACCGGCAATGACCAGCATCCGCCGGTCGCGCGGGGCCATCGCCGCCCATTTCTGAAGCAAGGATTCCAGCATCTCTCAGCCTCCCTGCGCCGTGAGGCGGGCGGTGGGGTCCTTGGGGTTGTCGAATGCCAGCGTCAACCCGAGGCGTGCTGCATCCTTGACAAGACTTTCGCGCATCTCGGGGCTGCCGACGGCATCGGCGGCAAAGCGCACTTTCAGCGCGCCCTCCCGGTATTCGAGCGCTTCAACCATGCCCTGCCCGCGAGGCCCGATGGCCTGCGAGAAGCGCGCGAGCAATGGCACGAAATCATTGGGGCCGGGACGGCCGCTGCGCAGGCGCAAATCCCCGATCGAGCGCTGCATCTGCAGCACCGGATCGACCATCACGGCATTGGGGAAGGCCTGCTTGAAGCGGTCGCGCACGGCGGCCTGCAAACCACGGGCCTCGGCGCCCAGTTGCAGCCAGTGCAGGTTGAGGCCAAGCAGGCAGGCCGCCAGAATGGCCGCCAGCAAGGCGCCCACGCCCCGCCACAGCCGCCAGTCGACACGCGAGACCATCGAGCGCAGGCCGGGGTTGCGACCGGCCAGCAGGTCGAGCGGCGCCTGGCGCACCACCGGAATCTTCGAAAACGACAGGCGGGACTCCGACGGCATCGCCGCCGCCCGCATCGGCGTGCGCCAGGCATGCTCGCCCAGCCAGACCTCGACCTTTTCGGGGGGATCACCCAGCAGCTTGCCCGAGAGCAGGCCGGTGGCCGTCTCGCGGTGGGCATCGGCGCCCTCGCCTGCCGCCCAGCCCGAACCGCTCCATTCACCCGTGCGCACCGTCATGCAGTCGTCGGAGACCATCACCGACCACTGTCCCGGCTGCCACGGCATCACCAGCTGGCCCGGCCACAAGGCCTCGACACGGATGCCCGCCCCCTTGAAGGCCGTCAGCACGGCATCGACCCAATGGCTGTCGATGACGCCGATGGGACGCTGGCCATCAGGCAGCACGGGACCGGGCACGATCAGGCAGCGGGCCGGATCCTGCAACAGGTATTCTTCGACGATGTTGGGCAGGGCCTGTCGCAGGCGCTTGCCCGACAGCGGCGGCACCGGCGCGGTGATGAGGCTGACATCGCGGGCATCGGCGATCAGCCACACCTGGCGCACGCCTTCGAGCGCCTCCAGCGAGACGGCGCGGCGCTCGGGTTCGGCCTCGCCGCCCACCTGCGCCTGGAAGACGGGCCGGCCGCTGCTGAGCACGGCCTCGCCAGCGCTGCGCGGCGGCAGCCAGATGACGGCCTGGTGCCGTTTCAATTGCGGTGTTGCCATATCACCTGTACCGCCCCCACCTGGGAGCGCTTGAGCAGAGTTTCAGTGTGCGACTCGACGCGGTCGTAACGAATGATGCCGTCCGCGATGAAATATGCCGACTTCACGTCGACGAGCGTCGAGTCGAGTGTGGTATTTCCACCAAGACCCAGCGCCTCGGCACGCAGGTTGTTGGCCGGGCGCACGTCGCGGTTGGCCACGAAGCTGCGGATGGCTGCGGGATTCCACCCGTCGGCCACCGCCTCCAGCACTTCGAGCGAGGCCGTGTTGACGTTGACGGTACGGGCATCGTCGGGCAGCACGGTCAGGTGGGGTTCCAGCTTGAGCATGACATCATCGTTGAATCCGGGCAGATCGCGCAGGTCATCGAAGCGCAGGAGCGGCATCACCCAGTCGCCATCGACCGCCCCGCCACGCTGGCGGGCCGCTGCAGCCCGACGTACGCGCTGCACGATCTGGTCGGCCAGCGCCTCGGGCAGCGACAGCGCTCCCATCAGGCGCTTGAGCGCCTTCTGGTGGGGCACAGACACGACCGGGCCTTCTGTCGCCCCCGTCGCATTCTCTCCCGTATTCTTGCCCGTACGACGAAGCACGGTGCGATTATCCCCGTTCTGCGCATTTCCTCCGTCCCCCTGGCCAGCGCCCTGCGCGCCCGGCGCGCCGCCATTGGCATCGCCCCCGCCACCCGGCACGGCAGCCACCGGCTGGATGACGGCATTGGCGTTGAAGCGCGCCTGGGCATCGTGGATCTTGCCCGCCATCATCGCCTGGCGCGACGAATCGCCGATCTTGGCACCGCCCGTGACGGTTTCATCCAGCTGGGTCTCGACCACCGGCGTGGCCCAGATCGAGCCAGCCCAGTCCATGTTCTGATCGGAACTGCGCAGGATCACCTTGGCCCAGTCGATGACGGCACGTTCGATCCAGCGCGTCTGCGACAGCGTGGCCCGGTTCTCGATGGAGCGCACCGCCACGCTTTCGCGGTAAAAGAGCGTGGTGACGATCACCGAGGCCAGCGCCACCACCAGCAGCGCCGTGACGATGGCGGCCCCCTGCTGCCGGCCAGCGTGCGGCATGGCGGAGCATGCCGCCACGGTACGGGCAGAGGGCTGCAACATGGCATGCACGGTCGGTATCGACATCGCCTTCAATCCTTGAGCGAGTAGGTGCGCAGAAAGCGCTGGCCGTCGTTGCGCTCGATCAGCACCTCCAGGCCGACGACGGCCTGACGCTGCCGCAACGTCTCTTCGCGGTCGCGCACGCCATCAGGCAGCGTGGTGCTGTTCAGGCCCGCCGCAAAGGGGCGGCCATTGTTGCCGGGCTGCTCGGGCGACGTGGCCGCCACCAGCTGTTCGCCCGTCAGCCAGACGTTGGGCCGCCAGCCACGCAGCCGCATGGCCCGCACGTCCTGCAGGATCGGCTGCCAGACCAGCGACTGCACGGCACCGCCGACACTGCCATCGTCGCCGGGCTGGCGCTGCATCTCGCTGAAGCCACGCGCCAGCTGCCCGTTGCGCACCTGATAGACCACGCGCTGCAGGCGGGTGGCCTGTCCCCGGCGACGGATCTCGCGCACCAGTACCAGCGTCTGCCCACCGTTGTCCTGATCCTGCAACACCTGCATCGGCTGAAGCCGGCTGCCGAGGTTGCGTACCGGCCAGCTCTGAAGCAGGTCTTCTTCCAGCTGCGCCAGCGCCAGCGTCAGCGAACGCAACCCATTGGATTCGGTGACGAGACGGTCACGGCTCTGCAACACGGTATCGAGGCCACGCCAGCTGAGGATGGCCAGAATCGCCAGCAGACCGACGGCGATCAGCAGCTCGATCAGTGTGAACCCCCGCTGCCGCGTGCGAATGCGCGGCCAGTGCAGCTGTCTCATGCCGCTCAGCCTCCACCGGTGGCAGTGCGATCGAGCACCGCGAAGCCGAGCAGGCGCGCCAGGCGCCCGCCTTCGAGCGCCCCCCCGACGGTGCGCTGGCTGCGTGCCGTATCGAAGACCTGAATCTCGATGCGACGGAAATTGGGGTTGGCGGTGGTGTAGACATCCTCCTGGCAGACCAGTACCAGATCACCTTGAGGGCAAGGGAAATTGCGCCGTCCCACCGCCGGAAACTCGCTGCGCACCCGGATCTCGGTCAGGCGGTTTTCGGCACTCCACTGCGCCAGCGTGCGCGAACGCAGTTCCTGCGAGCTGGCGGTGATCGAACCGACCGCGCGCAGCGAGGCCATCAGGGCGATGGCGACGATGGTGAGCGCCACCAGCACTTCGATCAGGGTAAAGCCGCGCACCGGCGGCGGCAGACGGGGACTCATGGTTGCGGAGGCTGTCGCAGCACTTCAAAGATGCCCAGGCCGTTGGCGGCGATCTCGATCTGCCCGATGTCGCGCGCCAGAATCACCCGGAAGGGCGGCTCGATCAGTTCCCGGCCAAATTCCAGCTCGTGGGTACCATCGGATTTCTCGATGCGTACCCGGGTGGGCGAATCCCATTTGCGACGACGCAGATGGGTGTCATCCTCGATCGGGCGCCACTGGCGATTCTTGAGGATGACGAATCCGTATTCATCGCGCGTGGCGACGAAACGGATCGGCGCGCCCCGGATCTGCGCTTCTTCACGCGCCAGCGAAAACAGCTGGCTGAGACGCTCGCCATCGCTTTCGAGGGCGCGCAGCGGGCTGGGCGAGCCAGACACCACCACCATCGACAGAATGACGGCAATGATGATCATGGCGACCAGCAGCTCGACCAGTGTGAAGCCTCGTGCACGGCGGCTGGCCGACGGCATGTGCCGCCACGAGGGCGCCACCCGGCCTGCCGGACCATGGGACCGAGGCACACGGCAGGACACGGCAAAAGGGCCGGCGGCCTGCCGGCCTGCCAGCCCATGGCTGCGCATCAGGGCATTTCCCCCGCGCAATCAGAGATCCCAGCTGCCGATATCGGCGTCGCCGGCTTCGCCACCGGCCACGCCATCAGCGCCCAGCGAGAAGACATCGATCTCGCTGCGGACACCGGGATTCAGGTACTGATAAGGCTTGCCCCAGGGATCGACCGGCATCTTGTCGAGATAGGATTTCCAGTTGTTGGCGGCCGGCCCCGAGGTGGGACGGCTGACCAGTGCCTCAAGCCCCTGCTCGGTGGTCGGGTAACGGCCGTTGTCGAGACGATAAAGCTTGAGCTGCTGCATGATCTGGGCGATGTCCTGGCGGGCGGCCACGGCACGGGCCTCGTCGGGACGCGACATGAAGCGCGGCACGACCAGCGCGGCCAGCACGCCCAGGATCATCACCACCACCATCAGCTCGATGAGGGTGAAGCCGGCAGACTTTTTACGGCGCGGCACGCTCGGTGCAGCGGGCGACAGGCGGGCAGACAACCGTGCGTCGGTCGCGTCTGCCGTTGATTCAGTGACACGTGTTTCCATATCAGCGATATTCTCGCAGAGCGTCCTGTAAGGTTTTAACATCGGACGATTGAAGCAGATTCCTCCTGCTTCAGTAACAGGCTTGTATGATACCAGCCACTCTTTCCGCCTTCTCTTGAGAGTCACATGTCCATGCGGAGTTCCTCGACAGCCATACGGTTGCTCTCGCTGCTGCTTTTCCTGGTGCTGGTGAGCATCGTGGCCTACTGGACGATGCTGCTGCTGGCACCGCGTGGCGCCATTGCCCCAACCGACTCGCTGGGCGACAACAACCGCCCGCCCCTGCCGGTAGCGGCACGACTGTTTGGTGCGCGCAACACCGATGCACAGGCCGAAGCGGCCCCGCCGCCCGTCAACGTCAAGGTGTACGGCATCCTCGATGCCGGCGCACGTGGCGTGGCCATCCTGAGCATCGACGAGCGCCCGCCCAAGGCCTACGCCGTGCGCCAGCGCATCGAGGGGGGTTCGACGCTGAAGGCCGTGATGCGGGACAAGGTGGTGATCGAACACAACGGACAGCGCATCGAGGCCCAGGCCCCCAACCGCTACAGCCTCGACATCCTCAACAGCAATGCCGGACGCTCCAGCCTGCCACAGGGCATCGAAGAAGCGGACGAGGCAGCCCTGAACGATGGTTTCGAGGACGAGATGGCGGCCGATGACGCCCACCAGCCTCCCGCCAATGGCGAGGCCCCACCGCCACCGATGGTGCCCCGGCGCATGCCTGGCGCCCCCGGCATGCCGATGGACCCCACCGCTGCCGAGGCCTCTGGCCAGCTGCCTGATGTGGGCATCGATCCCCAGATCCTGGACAGCATGTCGGCCGAAGAGCGCGCTGCCGCACAGCGTGCGCTGGAAGAGGGGCTGATGCCCGATGTGCCGGACAGCGAGGGCAGCATGTCCGGGCGCGAGAGCGGCATGAGTTTCGAGCGCCCCTACTTCGAGGAGGGTGGCGGCGAACCGATGCCCGAGCTGATGGACCCGCAGCACGACAACGCCGGCCAGCCGCTGACGCACTGAACCGCCCTTCTTCCCCGACCCCGCCTGCCTGTACCCGAGGAGCGCTGTCGTGCGCCGGGCCAGCCCTGCCTGCGCTGACGCCACCCCGTCCTGCCAGCGGGTGGGCACCGCATGCCATGGTGCCGGACGGCGGGCAACGGACAGCGGACAACAGGCAAGAGCGTAGAATCACGCCCTTGTCATCACCTCTCCGTTCATGAAGACCTATCTTGAGCTGCTCCACCACGTGCTGGAGCATGGCACGCGCAAGGAAGACCGCACCGGCACCGGCACGCTGTCAGTGTTCGGCTGGCAGATGCGCTTCGACCTGGCGCAGGGCTTCCCGCTGCTGACGACCAAGAAGCTGCACACCCGCTCGATCATCCACGAGCTGCTGTGGTTCCTGCGTGGCGATACCAACGTGGGCTATCTGCGCGACCATGGCGTGACGATCTGGGACGAATGGGCCGATGCCGAAGGCGACCTCGGCCCGGTCTACGGTGCACAGTGGCGCAGCTGGCCCACGCCCGATGGCGGCAGCATCGACCAGATCAGCCGCGTCATCGACGACATCCGCCGTACGCCGGATTCACGCCGCCTGATCGTGTCGGCCTGGAACGTGGGCGCCCTGCCCGACATGGCCCTGCCCCCCTGCCATGCGCTCTTTCAGTTTTATGTGGCCGATGGCCGGCTGTCGTGCCAGCTTTACCAGCGCAGCGCCGACATCTTTCTGGGCGTGCCCTTCAACATTGCCTCCTATGCCCTGCTGACACACATGGTGGCCCAGCAGGCCGGGCTGCAACCCGGCGAGTTCATCTGGACCGGCGGCGACTGCCACCTGTATCTGAATCATCTGGAGCAGGCCAGGCTGCAACTGACGCGCACGCCGCGCCCCTTGCCGACACTCATCCTGGCACGTCAACCCGATTCGATCTTCGACTATCGATATGAAGATTTCGTGATCGAGGGCTACGACCCGCACCCCGGCATCAAGGCCCCCATTGCCGTCTGACCCCCCTGCCCCGCACAATCGGGGCAACGGCATGCCGTGACATCGGCCAGCACGGCCCCTGTCTTCCTGATCCCTAGGCCGGCCGTCTGCGTGCATGCAGCAGACGGTCCACTACCTGCCCGACAGCCTGCTCATGCCCCGCCTGACCCTGATCGTTGCCCGTGCCCGCAATGGCGTCATCGGCCACAACAACCAGCTGCCCTGGCACCTGCCCGAAGACCTGCGCCACTTCCGGCGTCACACCACCGGCCACACCGTACTGATGGGACGCAAGACCTGGGATTCGATCGGCCGCGTACTGCCCGAACGGCAGATGGTGGTCATCAGCCGCCAGCAACCCGCCCTGCCCGACGGTGTGGTGCTGGCCGCCAGCCTGGATGAGGCAATCCGTCAGCACGCCGGCGAAGACGAGCTGTTCGTGATAGGGGGCGCACAGATCTACGCCCAGGCGCTACCGCGGGCCGACCGCATCCTGCTGACCGAGGTGGATCTGGAACCGGCCGGCGATGCCACGATGCCCGCGCCCGACCCGGCCCACTGGCAGGAAGTGTCGCGCGAGCAGGCCGTGAGCGCGAACGGCATCGGCTACGCCTTCGTCGAGTACCGGCGACACCCACATGCTGGCAGCGCCTGAGCGGGCAACCCGCCCTGGCGCTTTCCGCCCTGTTGCCGCCTGAGCAGGCTCGACCCGGCCACAGTCAGGCTTCTCGACAGCAGCGACAAACACATGACAATCAAGATAAAATTGAAACATTAAAGACACATAATTTGGCCGCTTTCCAAGCCCATAGGTGTTATTCCATGACCAGGTCTCCCGGAAAACTTGGTATGTCGACGATTTCTGCTTCCCGCCAGCCCGAGAGCCTGCCGGGGACGGATCGGCCCCTGCCCCGGACGCCGGAGCGACCGGGACTGTCGGACGGCCGGCATGGTCTGATGCCCGCCACACGCCAGGTGGGCGCGCTGCTGCTGGCCGCTGCCTGGCTGGGGCTGGGCATGCTGCCGGCCACCGCCAGCAGCCAGCAGTTGCGCTGGGCGGCACAAGCCGAGGTGCAGACGCTTGATCCGCATGCCCAGAACCATCCACAGACACAGGCGGTACTGCAACACGTCTACGAGAGCCTGACCCGCTACACCCCGCACCTGCAACTGGAACCGGCGCTGGCCAGCAGCTGGCAGATGCTCAGCCCACTGGTCTGGCGATTCAACATTCGCCGCGGGGTGCACTTTCACGACGGGGCACCGCTGACCGCCGAGGACGTGGTCTTTTCGCTGGAGCGCATCCAGGAGGCCAACAGCCCGCTCAGTGCCCAGTTCACCAGCATCCGCACGGTGCGGCGGGTGGACGACTTCCTGATCGAGATCGTGCTCGACAAGCCGGCACCGCTGCTGCCGCGCTACCTGGCCGATGCCCGGATCATGAGCAAGCGCTGGGCCGTGGCCAACAAGGTCAGCAAGGCCCAGAACCTCAAGAGCGGCGAAGTCGGCTTCAGTGCCCGTCATGCCAATGGCACTGGTCCATTCCGCCTGGAAAGCTGGGCGCCCGGCCAGCCCCTGCACCTGGATCGCAACCCGCAGTGGTGGGACAGTGCCGGCTTTCCGGGCAACCTGAAGGGCTTCAGCTATCGGGCGATTGCCTCGGACGAGGCGCGGATACGGGCACTCCAGCGCGGCGAGATCGATCTGGTGACGGATGTGCCCTCGCAGCGCGTGCCGGCCATTCAGGGCAACCGCCGACTGAAACTGGCCACGGATGTGGCTCAGCGCACGCTGCTGATCGGCATGGACCAGGGATCGGCCCGCCTGCAGCATGCGCAGGCCGGTGCACACAACCCTTTTCAGGACCAGCGCGTTCGACACGCCATGTCGCTGGCCATCGACATGCGCACGCTCTACCGGATCACGCACGGCACCTACCGTCCAGCCGGCACGATCATCGCACCGGGGGTGACGGGCTGGACGCCCGAACTGGATCAGCGCCCGCCCCGCAACCTGCCGCTGGCCCGACAACTGATGCAGAAGGCCGGGTATGGCCAGGGATTTTCGGTGACGCTCGACTGCCCGAACAACCGCTATGCCTACGATCAGGAGATCTGCCAGGCACTGGTGCCTATGTTTGCCCGCATCGGCATCCGCTTGCAGATCAACAGCCAGCCTTTTGCCAGCCTGGTCCCCAAGCTTGAGACGCTCGACAGCAGCCTGTGGATGATCGGCTGGGGCAGCCCGGACAACGACGCACTGCACAACCTGCTGTCGCTGGCCTATACCCGCTCGGACAAGGTGGACGGCACCTACAACGCCGCCCGCATCAGCGATCCGCGGCTTGATCGCGTCATCAATGCTGCCCGCTACGAAAGCCAGCCCGACAAGCGCCTGGCCCTGTTGCAGCAGGCTTTGCAGATCGTGAAAGATCAGTATTACTACCTGCCCTTGCGCCACGCCACCCGCTCGTGGGTGATGAATCGGCACATCCAGCTGCTGGCGCCCACCACCGAGCGGCCCGACATGCGTTTCGTGAAAATGCGAAGCGCCCGCCCCGGACAGCGCTAGGGGCACGCAGGCCCCCCCTGGCCGGCGAGCTTCCTTCTTCTTTCTGCCCGATCCACAGATGCCAGCGCCGGGAGAAGCCCTGCTGCCTGCCCGGCACACGTGTCATGGCCCCCCGAGGGGAACCGTCTGCAAGGCCCACGGTTTTTTTGCGGGCGCGAACACGTGGATGACACGCACCAGGTCCCTTCCGGTACAATCCGGGCTTCGCCTCCGTAGCTCAGTGGATAGAGCATCCCCCTCCTAAGGGGAGGGTCGTAGGTTCGATTCCTGCCGGAGGCGCCAATTCCTTTGCGCGTCAATGACTTAGGCCCGGAAACACTCAAAACTTTAGGGGGATGCTTTTTCCCCGGTTTTCAGGTGATTTATGGAGCCAAAATTGACCTATCCGCTCCCTCTGACCAGGGGGCAACCGTTCACCTTTCGTGAACTGGCAGACGTTTACATTTCAGCCCAACGCAAGAACCGACATCTGATGACCTCGATGCCCTTCTTCGTTGAGCAGCTGGGCAACAAGGTCGTCGCTGACCTGGATGGCGACGACATACAGGATGCCCTTGATGCACTGGTTCGCCGTGGCCGCGTCGTCAATCGAGGCGGACCCCGCTCGTGCAATGTCAGCCTGGAGCGGCAGCATCGCCCCTTGGCGCCCGCCACCATCAACCGCTACAGGAACGACCTGCAAGGCATCCTGACATGGGCGCAGAAACGGCGTCTGATGCCCAGGGGCTGGCTCAACCCGGTCAAAGAAACCGAGAGCCTGCCTGTAGACAACGCACGCATCCGATTCCTGACCGAAGATGAGTACCGACGACTGCTCCAGGCATCCCGAACATCAGCCTGGAAGATGTTGCATGTACTCATCAAAATGGCCGTGACCACCGGCGCCAGGCGCGGCACCCTGCTGGGCCTGCGCTGGGCCGACGTTGACCTCAACACCAAACGCGCATATGCAGCCCGAACGAAGAATGACGAACCCTTCGTCATGGTGCTTCAGGATGACGTGGTGTTTGAGCTGAAGAAGCTGCGAGGCGGCGCCCATGACGAGCATCTGGTCTTTGGTAGCAAAGACCCCTACAGGCCCCGGCCCATCGAGACCCCGTTCAAACACGCGTTGAGACAAGCCAAGATCGAGGGCGTGGTCTTCCACACTCTGCGGCACACTCATGCGTCTTGGCTCGCCCAAAAGGGCGTGCCCCTCCTGGCCATCGCTGAATCCATGAACCACAAGACTTTCGCGATGACCAAGAGGTACGCACACCTTTGCCTAGACAACCGCGCGAAGATGCTTGAGCAGGTATTCGGTACCGGCCCTGCATAACCACGCGCCATCCAGCAGCACCAGCCCTCGCACAGCTGGTGCTGCACCCCATACGATACCACCCCGCATGACCGCCACGCCCCCATCACCAGCACCGCCCGGCACTGCCTCGCCCACCTCCCCCGCCAGAACCAACCAGCGCACCCCCAGCCTGTTCGCCCCCTCCGAGCACCAGCAAGCGCGACTGCTCGCCCTCCTCGGCCAGGATGAAGCCGTGAACCAGCTGCTGGCCACCACCCTCGCCTACGGCCTGCCCATCGGCCCGCCCAAACCCGGTATCCATACCTGTAATGACCCACCAGAACCTGCACAGTTCAGGCCGCTAAAGCGTAAGCTTGAGC
>JAUNLD010000010.1:0-9541 GCA_030532425.1 Lautropia sp.
CGAACGGCGTGAGTGCCGAGACGGCTGTGATGACGAAAGGCGTCTGCATCAGGTTCTCCGGCGTGTTCATGACAGAGGGCTCCAGCGCTGGAACAGCACGGCTGCGTTATTGCCGCCAAAGGCCGAGGCGGTCTTGAGGGCGATCTGGACGGCTGCCGGTCGTGCCACATTGGGGACACAGTCGACAGGACAGTCGGGGTCCGGGCCAAGATGGTTCATGGTCGGTGGAATGACCTGTGCCTGCAGTGCGCAGACCGATGCCACGCATTCCATCGAGCTGGCAGCGCCCATGGCGTGCCCCAGCATCGATTTCACGGCCGTGACCGGCGGTGGGTGGCTGCCGAAGATTTCCTGGAAGGCCACGGACTCGGCCTTGTCGCTGGCCTGGGTACCCGTGCCGTGCGCCGAGATGAAGGAGACATCGGCTGCCCGCAGGCCAGCGTCGTGCAGCGCGGCTTCGGCTGCCTGGACGATGCCGGCAGGGTTGGGTTGGGTGATGTGGTGGGCATCACAACTCTCGCCGTAGCCAACGATCTCGGCCAGGATGGTGGCCCCTCGTGCCTGGGCCGAGGTCAGCGTCTCGATCAGCAGCATGGCGGCTCCCTCACCGGGTACCATGCCGCCGCGATCGGCACTGAAGGGCCGCGGCACATCCCGCGAGATCGCTCCCAGCCGCGAAAAGCCCGCGTAGCCGTAATGCGAGAAGGCATCCGCGCCGCCGACCAGCATCGCCTCGACGTCGCCGAGGCGGATCAGGTCGAGCGCGGCACCGATGGCAAAGCTGCTGGCGGAACAGGCATTGGCGATGGTCAGCAACGGCCCCTGCAGGCCGAACTCCATGGCCAGACGCTGGGGAACGCTCTGTGGCACGTAATCGCCGAAGGCTTTCAGATCTTTTCCGTCCAGACGTCCTGCCTCCAGAGCCTGGCAGCAGGCTTCCACCACGCCCGACTCTCCCTGGGTGTAGCCCAGGGCCACGCCGATCCGTTCCGGATCATCAGCCACCAGATAATTCGCCTGCTTCATGCACTGGACGGCGGCGCTCAGTGCGAGCTGCTTGCAGCGCCCCAAGCGGGCCAGATCGGGACGGTCGGGAAAGTGCCGGCTGATGTCGAAATCGTGGATCTCGGCGCCACGGTCGGAATTCATGCCGTCGGTGGAAAATCCGGTGACGCGCGAAATGCCGCTGGCACCGGCACAGGCGTGCCGGAAGAAGGTGTCGACATCCTGGCCGATGGCGCTGACGATGCCCATGCCGGTGATGACGATCCGTTGCGAGGGGCGAGGTGTGCTCATGAGCGGAGTTCTCCGGGGTCGGTGGCGTCCAGTGTGGCAACCAGCAGGCGGGCACTGGCGATCTGGTGTCCACCGCGGCTGACCTGGCAATTGAAGAAGGCGAATTTGCCGGCGTGGCGTTCCAGCTCCGCGTGTGCGATCAGCGTGTCGCCGGGCACGGCCTGCTGGCGAAACTCGCAGTCACCCACCCGTACCAGCGCATAGCGTCGGGTTGGCGGTGCATCCGGGCAGGCAGCCATCACCCAGCAAGCGGTCTGTGCCATCTGTTCGATCATCAGCACGCCAGGAAAGATGGGCTGGCCGGGAAAATGTCCGCTGAACACCGGGTTGTCTTCCCGCAAGTGCAGCGAGGCCTCGGCAAAGCGTCCGGGTTCTCCCCGCACGATGTCCTCGATGAAGCGGAAGGGAGGTTGCTGTGGAATCAGTCCTGCGGGTGGCAGATGGTTCATGTGCTCAGCCCCCCGTCGATGACGAACACCTGGCCGGTGATGTACGATGCGGCATCGGACAGCAGGAAATGCACCAGTTCGGCCACTTCCGATGGCTGACCGAAACGCCGCATCGGGATGCGCTTCAGGGCTTCAGCTTTCTGGTTGTCGTGCAGGGCATCGGTCATGTCCGAGGTGATGAAGCCGGGCGCGATGGCGTTGACGCGCACGCCACGGGCTGCCGATTCCAGCGCCAGTGCCCGGGTCATGCCGATGAGGCCCGCCTTGCTGGCACAGTAGTTGGTCTGGCCCGGTACGCCGATCACCCCGGCTACCGAAGACATGTTGATGATGCAGCCGTGCTTCTGGCGCATGAAGCCGGTGATGACGGCCTTGGTCGTTCGGAATGCACCCGACAGGTTGGCATCGATCACGCTGTGCCATTCCGACTCGTCCATGGTGATGATCGATACGTCACGGGTGGCTCCGGCATTGTTGACCAGGGCATCGAGACCGCCAAAATGCGCGCGGATCCTGGCGACGGCATCGTCGACCTGGGCGGTGTCGGTCACGTCGGCACGGACGCCGAGCAGGCGCTCCGGGCCCAGCTCGCTGGTCAGGGCATCGGCACGCGTGCTGCTGTCCCGATATGTGAAGGCGACGGCATGGCCGCGGGCGTGCAGCAGGCGGACGATGGCCTCACCAAGGCCGCGAGTGCCGCCGGTGACCAGCGTGATGGGAGTCTTGTCAGGATTCACGGGAAGATTCAGGATCAGGTTTCAGGAAAGGAGCGGGGGCGAGGGCAGACCGTCCAGAAAGCCGTGCTGGCGATACCAGTGGAAGCAGTCGTCGATGGCATGGGTGATGCCCTGACAGTGATAGCCAAGCTCGCGGCGGGCCTTGTCGTCACTGAACAGGTGATGGGTGCCGAAGACGCGCATCCGGTAGGGTTCGACGGCCGGCGGAGATATGCCGGCCAGACGGTGTTCGCATGCCCATTGGCGCAGCCCGCTGTCCAGTCGTTGCCATCGCCATGGCAGGCGGGAGCGGGGTCGGGGTTCGGCCCCCAGCCGCTGCCCGACGAGGGCGACGAAAGAGGAGATCGCCATGCAGTCGCGGCCGATGATGTAGCGCTCGCCGCTTCGGCCCAGTACCAGCGCCTGCACGTGGGCACGGGCCGCATCGCGACCGCTGCAATAAGTGGCGGAACCGGGGGGAATGAAAGGCAGCTGGTCTCGTGCGACGGCCAGCACGATGCGTCCCCATTGCAGGGTGTGGTCCCAGGCGCCGACCACCTCTGCCAGATTGAGAATGACGACCGGCACATCATCCTGCGCCAGCAAGGTCCGCTCGGCCTCCTGCTTGCTGCGGGCATAGGGGGACGAAGCACGCCATCCCCGCAACGGGGTGTTCTCATCAGCAGCTTCGCCCTGCCGGCCGGTGCTGCCGATGGTCGAGGTGGTGCTGGTGAACACCAGCCGGCCCACCTTGCACTGCCGTGCTGCTTCCAGCACGGCAGCCGTTCCCTGCACGTTGCACCGTTGCAGGGCTGGCCAGTCCTTCTGACGGCAGCTGGTCATGCCGGCCGTGTGGATCACCGCGTCGACATCCTGCATGGCATGCCGAAGCTGGCGGACATCGTCCAGCTCGCCTTCGACGACGACAGGTCCCAGCAGGTCGAGATAACGGCGTCGTGCGCCCTGACGCTGATAACTGACGACATCGTGGCCTGCTTCGAGCAATGCCTCGACGATGTTCAGGCCGACGAAGCCGGTGGCACCGGTCAGAAGGACCTTCATGGTTCAGGCAGCCGCTGCGAGGTGGCGTTCCATGACGGCCACGACCTTGTTGATGCTCTCGAACTCGCGCAGGTCACGCTCGGGAATCTTGATGCCGAAATGGCGCTCCAGGGCCGTCATCAGGTCCAGCGCCTTCAACGAATCGATCTGCGAGTAAGAACGGAAATCATCGTCCAGACCAATTTCTTCCGGCGCCATCTCGATGACGTCGAGGCAGATGGAAATGGTTTCGTCACGTTGGCTGGTGTTCATTGTGATGCTCCTGATGGGGGGGTGTGGAAGTCGGAAAATGCTGTTCTGAAATCGGTGCTGGCCGCCGCTTGAGGTGTCGGGCCTCGCGGTCCCAGGTGCTTTGCGGCACGTCATGCATGAAGCTGAATTCGCCTGCCAGGCAGGGGGTTTCGCCGCCATCGATGCGGATGATCTCGCCGTTGATGTACTCGGCGTTCTTGCTGAGCAGGAAGGTGGCGAGATCGGCCAGTTCGTGCAGGTGGCCCAGGCGTCCCAGCGGAATGCGCTGGGCAATGAATTTTGGAATGTCGACGCCGGGCAGCAGTTCGTCGTAAATGCGCAACTGCCCCATGGCGCCCTCGGTCGGAAAAGGGCCGGGAGAGATGCCGACGAAGCGCAGCCCGTACCGACCCCATTCGGCGGCGAGTGACTTGACCATGTTTTCGACGCCAGCCTTGGCGCAGGCGGAGGGCACGACATAGGGTGATCCCGTCTGCGCGTAATTGGTGACGATGTTCAGAACCGACCCCTTCTGACCGGTACTGATCCAGTGCTTGCCGAGCGTCAGTGAGCAATGCATCGTGCCCATCAGCACGGTGTCGATGATCAGCTTGAAGGCGTTGGTGCTGAGACGCTCGGTCGGCGAGATGAAATTGCCTGCCGCACTGTTGACGAGACTGTTCACCTGTCCAAACTGGTCAAGGCTGAGCTGCAGGGCAGCTTCCACTTCGTCGACGAAGCGTACGTCGCAGTTCACTGGCAACACCTGTTCAGGGCCCAGCTCGCGCGCGCAGGCTTCGAGCACCTCACGGCGTCGTCCCAGCAGCACCACCCGGGCCCCGTACCGGACGAGGTTGGCGGCGATGGCCCGTCCCAGTCCACTGCCGCCACCCGTGATCATGCAGACATGGCCGTTCATCAAACCGGCTTCAAACATGATCGACCCTTGAAGCTACCCGCGAGTCCGCGGTGTGCTCGTCCAGTACCGCCAGCACCTGGCCAATGGTATAGACGTCACGTTTGGCACTGTCGGGCAGACGGATGCCCAGCTGCCGTTCTGCATGGAACCAGATTTCCAGCATTTCGATCGAGTCGATGCCCAGATCGCCGCCCAGATACTGGGCGGGATCCAGTTCGTCCGGTGCGATGCGGATCTTCTTGACCTGCCTGAGACCTTCGCAGAAGGCGTTTCTTGTCTTGTCCTCGTCTGTCATGGGGCAAAAGCTGTCGGTTGGGGGGAAGGGGGCTGGTGGCTGGCCACGCGCAGCGAAAGCACGTGACTGCGTATCCAGGTTTCAATGTCGGTGGCCAGCTGGCGTTCGCGACCGGAGTGGAAAAAGTGTCCGCCTTCGTAGCTGCGAAAGGCGTTGCGCCCCGACAGACCGGGGGCCAGGCCCAGCCACTGGTGCATGCTGGTGTCCTGAAGCATGGGATCGTGATTGCCCTGCAGGGCCAGTACCGGACAGTCGAGTGGGGTCCGGGCGGCACGGATGCCGCTGTGACCCAGCTCGGCACAAATGGCGAGATCGGCCCGGATCACCGGCAGAAACAGCGACATCAGGCCTTCGTGTGCGAGCACACCGGCAGGCATGCCACCGAGTTTCTGCAGCCGCACCGTCAGTTCCTCATCGCCAACCTCGCGGGAAGGGCGTGACAGGTCGGGGTCTTGTGGCGGTCTGGCACTCAGCAGCACCAGGCCACGAATGCTGTGGGGCCGCAGTTGCGCCAGGCGGTGGCAAAGCTGTGCACCCATGCTGTAGCCCAGCAGGACCAGCGGGATGTCGTCGAGCACATCGATGCTCTCGAGCAAGTCGTCCAGCATCGGTTGCAACGTGTGGTGCAGGGGGCGCTGCCATTGCATGCCGTGGCCCGGATACTCGATGCCCCAGGTGTCGATGTCATCCGCAAACGCTGTTGCCAGCGGAAGCAGCGAGGTCACGGCACCGCCGGCAAAACCGAGGATCAGCAGACGGCAGGCCGGAAAGGGAGGGGTGGGGGCACCGGGGCGTTGCAGGCGCAGATGCAGTGGCTGCGGGGGGGATGTGTTCTGGTTCATGATCGATCACCAGTAGTGGCGCCAGCGCAGTGCAACCGACCATCGCTGGCCGAGTGCGCCGAATTCCGAGCGTTGCTCGCCGCTGAGACGGCTGGCCGCCACCGACCATTCGTCCTCGTTGCCCTTGTAGCGCCACTCACACCAGCCCAGATGGCTGCGGTCGGCCTGATTGCGTCGCCAGAGACAGTTCAGATCGGCGTTGCGGTGGCCGAAGCGCTCCCAGAGCATCGAAACCATCACGCTGTCGCGAGACAGGGGGTCGCTGTAGGTGGAAGCCTCGGCAAAGCTGCGACCAAGACCGGCAGGATCCGCAGATTGCCAGTCTCCCAACCATTCATCACGACTCAGTCCTGCGCCGTTGTGTTGCCATTCCAGCCCGAACGTGATGCGCGATTCGGTGGTGTAGCTGAAGCCGGCTGCCCATTGGTGGACATGCGTGCTGCTGACATCGGCGCGTCGAGACAACTCGATGATGGCCGGGCGGGGGCTGCGGGCCCATTCCCCATAGACGATGGCCGCCTGACCGATCGATGCGTTGACATTGGCGGCGATACTGTTGCCGATGTCACCCCGGTGCTGCCAGAGCAGCTGGCTGAAAACGCCCTGCCAGCGCGGCAGACTGATTTCCAGCCCATGCTGCGAGGCGCCGCCGTTGACCGCTCCCCAGCGTGGATCGTACCAATCCGGGTTGCGGCCATCGTGAATCGACGGCGAAGCCGAGAGTACCCATTCCGTGTCGGCCAAGCGTGTGCCGAGCCGAAGCTGGACCGCGCCGAGGCGGCTTTCACGCAGGCGCTGCGGGTCTCGGGTACGAGCCGCCGAGATGGCACCTGCGCGCATGAAATCGCTGGGGTTGTAACCGGTGGCCACACCGTTGCGAACATTGATCCGTCCCACTTCGGCCCACCAGCCTGCTGCGGAATGACGCAGATAAAGCTCGCGCAAGCCAAGACGCCAGCCCGTGTCTCCTGCCGTGTTTGGATCGGTATCGGTGTAATCCAGGTCAACGTTGGCCGTTGCCTGCCATTGTGGGCCGAAGCTTTGCGACCAGCTGCTGCTCAGGCCGAGGATGCTGCTGCGAACCTTCGATCCATGTTCATGATAGAGATCGCTCCACGCACGCCATGCTGATGTTCTTCCATCTGTCGCGAATTCCTGTGCCTCCGTCATTTCCTCTGACGGGGGCAGTTCGAGCCCATCGTCGCCCGCAGGTGCCTCGGTTGCTGGTTCGCTGTCGGCTGGGGGCAGCCAGTCATCAGCCACGGCCGGCATGCTGATCAAGGTGGAAACAAGCATCAGCGCCAGGAACGTGGATCGGGCAGGTTCAGGATGTTTCGGGCATGTCGTTGCTGTTCCGCATGCCGCCTTGTCGCGTTTCTTGTATTTGTATTGCTGGCAAATAATAAGCATCCGTTTTACCTGGTTGTTTCGTCCGTGTCTCATCTCATTTCACTCAGGTGAAATGCTATGAGCACCACTTGTTTGCCAGCAAGCTCGCAAAAATGTCAGGGACGCAACTTCTTTCATGTTATTGCAGACTGTGTCATTTGATTCTTGAAAGATACGGTGCGCGCGTGGATGTTCTGATCCTGTCAGTGCTGTATGGTTTGTTTTGAGAATGTGGAGGATATGGGGAGTCGAAGGATGGATTGCAGTCACCCAGGGACGGGAGCGGCAGGCGGGGGATGAGGCATGCGCCGGGTGGAGCGAGGGCAGGAGCCCGGGCTGAGCCGCAGCTCGGCCTCCAGGCAAGGTGGATGTGTTGGCGAGATGCCGAGTGCGGCGACGTTGGATCTCAAGTCGGACGACTCGGGGCGCTCATGTTCCAGACGTGTCGCGGGGTTGCCAACGCTTGGAGCTGGAGCGGAAGCGCCGATACCGATAGGGAGGTGGGTTGCCGCAAGGGGTGGGAAGGGTGCGCCGGGGATCTTTCAGGCGTGCCCTTCAGGGAGGGGGAGGAGTCCTTTCAGGGGGGCGATGGCTGAGTGTCGAGTCACATCGGCGTTGCCTGCTGGCCGGTTTGCATGAACGTAACCGCGGCTGCTGGCTGGCCTGCCGGCAGCGGACGCAGGCCAGCGCAGGACGGTGGGGTCAGGACACGGGCGTGTCGGCGGTGGTGTCTGCCGGTGTCCGCACATCCGGGTCGACGGGCAGCAGGTCCAGTTTCAGCATCAGCATCTGGTCCCGGTCCTCGGCCGGGTTGTCGGTGGTCAGCAGCTTGTCACCATAGAAGATCGAATTGGCACCTGCCATGAAGCACAGCGCCTGTGTGCTCTCGGGCATCTCCTGCCGGCCGGCCGACAGCCGCACATAGCTGTGGGGCATGGTGATCCGCGCCACGGCAATGGTGCGCACGAACTCGGTCCAGTCCAGGTCGCCGGCATCTTCCAGCGGCGTGCCTTCCAGGCGCACCAGCTGGTTGATCGGCACCGATTCGGGCTGCGGGTCCAGGTTGGCCAGGCTGGCGATCAGGCCGGCACGCTGCTTGCGTGTCTCGTTCATGCCGACGATGCCGCCGCAGCATACTTTCAGCCCGGCCTTGCGCACCTTGCCCAGCGTGTTGATCCGGTCGTCAAACTGCCGGGTGTGGATCAGGTCGCCGTAGTATTCCGGGTCGGTATCCAGATTGTGGTTGTAATAATCGAGGCCGGCATCCTTCAGGTCTTCGGCCATGCCTTCCTCCAGCAGGCCAAAGGTGCCACAGGTTTCCAGCCCCAGCGCCTTCACCGCGCGGATGATCGGTTGCAGCTTCTCGATGTCGCGCGGCTTGGGCCCGCGCCAGGCCGCGCCCATGCAGAAACGGCTTGCCCCGCGTGCCTTGGCGATACGGGCCTTTTCCAGCACCTCGTCGATGCACATCAGCTTGGTGGCAGCCACGCTGTTGGGGTGGTGCACCGATTGCGGGCAATAGGCACAGTCCTCGGGGCAGCCTCCGGTCTTCACCGACAGCAGGGTCGAAAGCTGGATGCGCTGTGGGTCGAAGTGCTCGCGGTGCACGCTGGCGGCACGATGGACCAGCTCCAGAAAAGGTGTCTCGAACAGTGCCTCCACCTTGCAGACACTCCAGTATTCCAGGGCCGGGTGCGGCGTTGGCCGTTCCAGACGGAGGGGGGCGGTGACTGACATGTGAACTCCTGCTTGTTACTGTATAGCGCATCCGATCTTAACATCCATGCTGCCCTCAGGCCTTGTCCGGTCCGGGTGCAGGCCGGGGCCAGCGCCTCTGCTATGCTAGAGATACGCTGGAAGCAGGACGGGCGTGCTGTCCGGCCGATCATCAACGGGAGAAGATCATGGAGTGGATTCATTTCATCGCCTTGCTGGCGATCATCCAGTACCTGTACTTTGGCTTTCAGGTGGGCCGCGCGCGCGATCGCTACGGCATCAAGGCACCCGCCATCAGCGGCAACGAAGAGTTCGAGCGTTTCTATCGGGTTCAGTCCAACACGCTCGAAGTGCTGGTGGCCTTCCTGCCGGCACTCTACATCGCGGCCGATGAATGGTCCACGACGCTGGTGGGCCTGATCGGCCTCGTCTACCTGGTGGGCCGCTTCATCTACGCCCGCAGCTACGTCGCCAACCCCGCTTCGCGTGCCACGGGCTTTCTGCTGTCGGTCGGGCCCATCTTCGTGCTGCTGCTGATGGGGCTGCTGGGCGTCATTTTCTGAGAAGAGGGGGATTCTGCGGGCCCGCCCGCGCATGCCGGGGGGTAGCGTTTGAGATGTCCCCGC
>JAUNLD010000010.1:9551-62180 GCA_030532425.1 Lautropia sp.
GCGCAGGCCGGCAGGGCGTGGCTGGCGGTGGGTGGTTGAGGCCAGCCTGGTGGCGTGAACCCGGTGGGGTTCGCCAGCCTTTCCGCCTGCCTCCAGCCTGCCGGCCTGGAAGGTGGTGGTATTCAGTGCGCCGGTGCCTTGCGGCTGGCGCCGTCAAACAGGCTCATGAACAGCAGGATGATGGCCAGCACACACGCACCGATCAGGGCATGGAAGCCGCCGTCCCAGCCATAGTGGTCGACCAGCCAGCCCAGCACGGTACCGGCACATGAGGTTCCGATCAGGTAGCCCATCAGTCCCGTCAGGCCGGTGGCACTGCCGGTGGCCTTCTTGGGCACCAGGTCGGCAGCGTGCAGGCCGATCATCATCACCGGGCCATAGATCAGAAAGCCGATGGCCACCAGCGCCGTGTTGTCGATCCAGGCGTGTCCCGGCGGGTTCTTCCAGTACACGAATACGGCAATCATCACCCCGATCATGAACAGGATGGTGGCCGGAGCCCGCCGTCCCTTGAAGACCTTGTCACTCAGATAGCCGCTGACCAGCATGCCGGGGATGCCCGCCCATTCATACAGGAAGTAGGCCGTGCGCGAGCTTTCCTTGGTAAAGCCCTTGGTCTGGCTCAGGTAGGTGGGGGCCCAGTCCACCACACCGTAGCGGATGAAGTAGACGAAGATGTTGGCGATGGCGATGTACCAGAGGATGCGGTTGTTGAGCACGTACTTGAACAGGATGTCGCGGGCGCTCAGTTCTTCCTCGATCACGGCCGAAGTGGCTTCCTTGGGGTAATCGTTGCGGTATTCCTCGATCGGTGGCAGACCGCAGGACTGCGGTGTGTCCTTCATCAGCCAGAACACCACAACCGACAGCGCGATGGCGATCATCGCCGGAAAGAAGAAGATGCTGTGCCAGGTGGCAAAGAGGTAGATGCCCAGCGTGGCCAGCGGGGCAATCAGGCCGCCGCCCAGGTTGTGCGAGACGTTCCACCACGACCATTTCTCGCCGCGCTCGTTGGTCGAGAACCAGTGCACCATCGTGCGCGCATACGGCGGGTAGCCCATGCCCTGGAACCAGCCGTTCAGAAAGCTCAGCGTGCACATGATCGGGATGCTGGTCATCACCCCAGGCACCAGGCCGAAGATCATGCAGCAGGTGGCGCTCAGCAGAAGACCCAGCGTCGAGAAGTATTTCGGGTTGCTGCGGTCAGAGACATTGCCCATGACGAACTTGCTGATTCCGTAACCGATGGCCAGTGCTGTCAGCACATGTCCAAGCTCGGCCTTGCTGTAGCCCGTCTCCTCGATCATGTAGGGCATGGCCAGCGAGAAATTCTTGCGGATCAGGTAGTACGTTGCGTAACCAATGAAGGTTCCCCAGAAAACCTGCATGCGCAGTTTCCTGTACTCGGCATCGGTCCGCTCGGGGGGCAGGCGGTCGACATGGGGTGCCGGAGCCAGGAAGGAAAACATCGACATTTTCCAACTCCTTTTGCTCAGAGAAAAAGAAGACACGACGATGCCGTTCACGTCGAGACAACGGTTTTCATGAGATGAAATTTCTCTTGTCTTCGAAATAAATCGGCATGTGTCGATATTTTCCCCTTTGTGGAGCAGTGTCAAGCCGGTCTTGAAGGTTTTACGGCTCTTACCCCTTGAACGGGATTTAAAAATGAAAGGGTCATATAATGGAAAGTTTCACTGCCGCAGGGGGAATGAAACGGGAGGCATGAAAAATGGCGTGTGCGGGAGTAGCGGCCTTTCGCCGCCTTTAGCCTTCTGCCTTTAGCCTTCTGCCTTCTGCCCGCCACCCGGCATTCAGCGTCCAGATCCTTCACGCGGGTCCAGTCACCCTGCCTGCCCACGCAGGCTTCAGTGGGCCGGCACCCCGGTTTTTCCGGCATCGGCCGTTCCTGATCCAGACCCTGAACCTGCATCTGGTCCGTCATCGCCACCACGCACCAGCCCGTTGTCTCCAAAGTGCAGGATGCGCGTCGACACCTGTCGGGCGATGTCCTCATCATGTGTCACCAGCACCAGGGCGGCCTCGCTGTCGGCAGCGTGTTCCAGCAGCAGCTGCATGGCCTCCTGCTGTGTCACCGGGTCCAGTCTCGACGTGGGTTCGTCGGCAAACAGCAGGGCGGGGTGTGCCAGCAGGGCGCGGGCCAGCGCCACCCGTTGCAGCTCGCCTCCCGATACCTCCGGTGCACGTCGCGCCAGCAGGCTTTCAGGGATCTTCAACCGGGCCAGCCGGGCCAGCAGTGCATCCCAGGGCTGGCGGTGCAGCGCGCAGGCATCGCGCAGCAGTTGTCCCAGCGTCGCCTGCGGCGCAAAGGCGCTCACCGGGTCCTGGTACAGCTTCTGCAGGGCGTGGGGCGGCAGCCCCGGATCGCGTCGGACCTCACCCCGGTCTGGCCGCAGCAGCCCCAGCAGCACGTTGCCCAGCGTACTCTTGCCCACGCCACTGGCGCCTTGCAGCACGATGCGCTGGTGACGGCGGATGTCCAGCGTCAGCTCGTCAAACAGTACCCGGCCGCCCAGGCGTTTGGCCAGCCCCTGTGCATGCAGCACGGGGGCACCGGGGGCAGGGGCGGGGGGCAGGCGCCAGTGTGTGGGTTCGGCCGCCACCAGCTGGCGGGTGAATGCGTGGCGGGGGGCAGCCAGCACGGCAGCGGTCTCGCCGTGCTCCACCACCTCGCCATGCCGCAACACCAGCAAGCGCCCGCCCATCTGCCGGGCCACGCGCAGATCGTGGGTGATGATGAGCACGCAGCCGCCCTCGCGCTGCACCTGTTTCAGGCCAGCGATGGTCTGGTCGGCCCAGTGCCGGTCCAGCCCCTTGGTGGGTTCGTCGGCCAGCAGGATGCGGGCGCCACCTGCTACCGCCATGCAGGCGGTGGCGCGCTGGGCCATGCCGCCCGACACCTGCCACGGATACTGTGCGTGGGCTGATGCCAGCCCCGCGGCCGTCAGGCGCTGGCTGGCCTGCGCCGCGGCTTCGGGGCCCGGCAGGCCGCGCACCAGCCTCAGTACGTCGCCCAGCTGCGGGCCCAGCCGCCGCAGTGGGTCGAGCGCCAGTGATGGCTCCTGCGGCAGCAGGGCCAGCGTGCGGCCCCACAGCGGTCGCCGCGCCTGCGGGTGTGCTGCATCACTGTGCTGACCGGCCACGCCGATCCGGCCGCTTGCCTGCAGCACGCGGGGCAGGTTGCCCATGATCGCCTGCGCCAGCAACGATTTGCCGGCGCCACTTTCGCCCAGCAGCGTCAGGCATTCGCCCGCAAACACCTCCAGGTTCACATCCCGCAGCAGCGGCAGCGGGCCGGCATGAATGCAGAGTCCGTGCACGGACACCAGCGCATCGGGGGTCATCGTCGCTCCTCAGTCTTGTGCCGGGTCTTCGGTCAGCAGCATCATGCCCTGCACCAGCAGCATCAGGATGCTGACCGGTGCGGCAATCAGCCAGGGCGCCTCCTGATAATGCGGCAGGAACTCGATCATCATCAGCCCCAGCTCGGGGGTGGGCGGTTGCAGGCCGACGTTGATGAAGCCCAGGGCTGCCATCGCCAGCACCGCCTGGGCGGTGCTCAGCGGCAGCAGCGTGCCCAGAATCGGCGCCAGCGCCGGCAACAGGTGGCGCCGCAGCACATACATCGGGCCAAAACCCAGCAGCTGCGAGGCCTGAATGGCTGGCCCGGCCAGCAGCGGGCGGGCCGCGGCGCGTGTCACCCGAAAATATTCCACCCACAGGCACAGGGCCAGGCCGCCATACAGGGCCCAGTACTGGCCGGGGGCCAGCAAAGAACACAACAGCACCAGCAGCAGCCCCGGCAGCGACATCACCGCATCGGCCAGCATCACCAGCAGCTGGTCGACCAGCCCCCCCCGCCAGGCCGCCAGCAGGCCCAGCAACATGCCGGGGATGGCTGCGGCCAGGGCCGACAGCAGGGCCAGGCCCAGCGACAGCCGCGTCGCCTCGGCCAGCCGGGCCAGCACGCTGCGTCCCAGCAGATCGGTGCCCAGCCAGTGGCCGGCGCCCGGTGCCTGCAAGCTGGCCGCCAGGTCCTGTTGAGACGGGTCGATGCCGATCAGCAGAGGCCCCAGCAGGGCAAACAACCCCACTGCCAGCAGGATCCACAGCCCTGCGCGGCGACGGCCGTGGCGCCGGCCGGCGGTACGCACCAGCTGCTCCACCGTCAGGCCGCCGCTCAGGGCTTCGTTTGTCTGTTTCATCCGCCCTCCTGTCGGCGAGGGTCCAGCCACAGGCACAGCGCATCTACCAGCAGGTTGAAGCCCACGAAGAGCAGGCCGATGGTCAGTGCCGTGCCCTGAATCACCGGCACGTCACGTGCAAAGACGGCATGCACCAGCGCATGGCCGATACCGGGCCAGGCAAACAGGGTTTCGATCACCACCGTGCCCTCGACCAGAAACACAGCCTGCACGCCCAGCCAGGCCACCACTGGTACCGCTGCATTGCGCAGCCCGTGCCGCAGCAGCGCCTGTGTGTCACTCAGCCCCTTGGTGCGCGCAAAATCGTGCGCCGGCGTGCGGATCGCTGCCACCAGCGCCTGTCGGCTGACGCGCACCAGCCCGGCCGCCAGGCCCAGCCCCAGCGTCAGCCCGGGCAACAGCAGGCTGCCGGGCTGGCCATCGCCTGCCACGGGCAGCGCGCCCAGCTTCACGGCCACCAGCAGCATCAGCAGCACCGCCAGCAGGAACGAGGGCATGGCCCGGAACACCACCGTCAGTGCCATCACCACCCGGTCGGCCAGCCCGCCGGCATGCAGCCCACAGTAGACACCCAGTGGGACGCCAATGCCGGCCCCCAGGGCCAGTGCGCTCAGGCTCAGGCGCAGCGTGGCGCCCAGCTGGTGGCTGACCTCGCTCCAGACCGTGTCGCCCGTGACCAGCGAGTGTCCCAGATCCAGGCGCAACAGATTGCCCAGCCAGCCCAGCAGGGCTGGCCAGCCCTGCAACTGCTGGCCCAGCTCGGCCCGAACCGTATCGGCGGCCCCCGTGCTCACCAGATCGAAGCCATAGCGGCCGGCGGCAATCCGCATGGCCATGTCGCCCGGCAGTGAGCGGATCATCAGGAAGCACAGGCTGCCGACGATCAGTGCCAGCGCCAGGGCCTGAAAGGCACGGCGGGCGAGCAGGGCGCTCCACCCCAGGGGGCGCGCGGGCATCCAGGTCGCCATTTCAGGGCTGCCGCCACTGCAGGTCGGTCAGGCGGTACGAGCGCTCCAGCGGGTCGATGCTGGCCCCGCTCACGCGCCGGCCCACCACCAGTTGCTGCCGATACCAGCTCACCGGGACTACCGGCAGCTGCTGTTGCAGCACCTGGCCGACCAGGCGGCGGGCCGTCTGGCTCGCCTGGTTGTCGAGGGTGCCTGTCAGCAGTCCGTCGATGGCCTTGTCAAGGGTCGTATCATGCCAGTTCATGGCGCCCCAGTCGCCGCCCTGGGGTGAAAAGTCCTGGGCAATCGCGCCAATCGGATCGGCCACATTGCCATAGTTGCGGGCGGCCAGCCCCACCTGGAGCGAGCCGTCACGGTGCTTCAGCGGGATGTCGCCCGAATTGCCGATGTCCACCTTGACGGCGATGCCCAGCCGCCGCCATTGCGCCTGCAGTGCCGTGGCAATCTGCGGCAGCTCCGGTCGGTCCGGGAAGGTCGAGATCGTCAGTGTCAGCGCCTCGCCTGCACCGTTGCGCAGCGTGCCGGCCTCGTCCTTCTTCCAGCCGGCATCGGCCAGCAGGCGCTCGGCCGCCGGCAGATCGAAGCGCAGCGGCGCCAGCCCGGCATCGTGCCAGGCGGGCATGTCGGGCGGAAACAGCTGGCTGGCTGCCAGGCCGGGGTCGCGCAGCAGCGCGGTGGCAATGCCCTTGCGGTCGATGGCCAGGCTCAGGGCCTGTCGCACGCGCTCGTCCTTCAGGCCCGGCAGGCCGGCATTGAGTTTCAGGATCGTCGTGCGCGGCAGCGTGGTCGACAGCACCGTCAGCGCCTTGCGGCCGCGGATGCGCTGCAAGCTGGCAGGGTCCAGCGTGAAGGCCAGATCCGCCTGACCGCTTTCGGCCATCAGCGCCCGGGTCTCGGCCCGGCCGGCCGCCAGGTAATGGGCGCGGGCAATCGCCGGCTGCTGGCCGTCGTAGCGCGCAAAGCGGCGTACCCGCATCTGCTGCGGGGGGGTCACCGATTCGATTTCAAAGGGCCCGGTGGCCACCAGCTTGCGCACCTTGCCGTCCGCATCAAAGCTGGTGGGAGACAGGATGATGGTGCTGCTGTGCGCCAGCAGCGCGGGCAGGGCGGCATGACGGTGCTTCAGCACGATCAGCACGGTCTGGGCATCGGGCGCCTCGATCCGTTCCACCGGCGCCAGGCTCAGTGCTGCCGGGTCGATGCGGGCTGCCTTCAGGCTGGGCAGCACCGCCTGGGCCGTCACCGGCTGGCCGTCATGAAAACGCGCGCCCGCACGCAGGGTGAAGCGCCATTGCAGGCCATCGTCCGACACCTGCCAGCGTTGGGCCAGCCCCCCGGTCAGCGCACCTTCGTGGTCCACCTCCACCAGTGTCTCGGCCACCTGCATCCGTTGGAAGACGAAACCGCTGCTGGCCGGTTGCAGGCCATTGATCTCCCACGGGGCCACCACTTCCAGTGTGGCGTCTGGGGCGGCCGCGGCGGTGGGCGTGGTGTGCAGGGGCAGCAGGCTGCCGAGAAGAACGGCCAGGGTGGTCGACAGCAGTGAACGGCGGCCAAGGGGCAGGGGAGATCGATGAGGCTTCATGGCAGGAGGAGGAAAGGCGATGGACTGGAAACGCCGGGGCGGTACACATCCCGATGGATCATGCTGAATCATAGTGATGATACAACATAGCCGGAACGGAGCAGTGCCGTGCCGCAGGCCTGGGAGCACCGCCATTTCGTGGTTTACAAATGGGAGACCGGGGCCGTTGGGGAAGCCCATCGCCAGAAGCGGCAGGCGTTGGCGCCTCCGTGCGTGATGGACCGGCAGGCGGGGCGGTGGCGAGAGCGTGCACCTTGGGCTCATGTATCAGGCATGTGGCCATTGGATACACGGATGTTCCGAAAGCGACGGCATCTGGCGGCAAGTAACCGTGGCGTAAATGATGACAGGAACATCCGCATTGACAGGACGGGCGGCGCGACCTTGACCCATAATAATGTGAGTCACACTTAACGTTTTCGCTGTCGGCCAGGCGCCCGTGTTTTAACAGGATGTCCGGCAGATGGCAGCCGTGCCGGCGCTGTCTTGGCCCCGGCAACCGCCCCCCTTCTTCCACACGATGTACTCCAAGCCCCCCGTCACTTTTCCTGCCTCGCCCGGCGCCGCGCCAGGTGCGCCGGTCTCCACGCTCAACCTGATCTCGGCCGAAGGGGCATCGCGGCGTCGGCTGATCCATCGCTTTGCCGTGCTGGGGGCTGCAGTGGCGGCGGCGGGGTTGGTCGACGACGGTGTGGGCTGGCGTCGCCTGATCGCCGATCACCGCACCGATGTCGGCCAGCAGCAGGTGCTGCGCCTGGAGGGCGGCACGATGCTGATGATGAACACGCGCACCGCTGTCGATGTGACCGAGGCCGAAGGCAGCCTGCAATTGCGGCTGGTGCAGGGCGAGGTGCAGATCCAGCACCAGACGGGCACGCGCCCCTTGCAGGTGCTCACCTCGCAGGGGCGCATCGACAGCAACGGCGCACGCCTCACCATCCGCCGCCTGGGCAGCGACACCACCGTCAACCTGCTGTCCGGTCTCGCCACCGTCACCTCTGCGGGCAGCCCCGCGCACCAGCAGGCACTGGTGGCCGGCCAGCGTCTGGTCTTCGATCACGCCCACATCCAGCCCGTCACGGCCATCAGTGAACCCGAGATCGCCTGGATCGACCGTCAGATCCTGGCCCGCAACATGAAGCTGGCCGATTTCGTCGACGAGCTGCAACGCTACAGCATCGGCCGTCTGGCCTGTGATCCGGCCGTGGCCGGCCTGCGTGTCACCGGACGCTTCCCGCTGGGTGATGTCCAGCAGGTCATGCACTGGCTCACCACGATGATGCCCTTGCAGGTCGATGTCCAGGGCCGGCAACGGGGGGCGCCTTCATTGATGATCCGCGCCATCGGTTGATATCATCGCCTGCACC
This sequence comes from Lautropia sp., assembly GCA_030532425.1. Lineage (GTDB taxonomy): Bacteria > Pseudomonadota > Gammaproteobacteria > Burkholderiales > Burkholderiaceae_E > Lautropia. The sequence continues at coordinate 17,698 of JAUNLD010000010.1, forward strand.
GGCCACAGGGAGGCCCATGTCGATGCAGGCAAGATGCCGGGCACTGCTGCTGTCGCTACCCCTGCTGTTCATCCACGATGGCTTGCAGGCCGAGCGACGGGAACTTCACCTGTCTGCCCACCAGCTCACCCGCCAGCTGGCCACCGCCTTTCCGCAGCGCCGCTGCCTGATGGGCATGGCCTGTCTCGACCTGCGCAATCCCCGTGTCAGCATGCGCCAGGGCGATGGCCGCCTGTTTGTCGATGTCGACGCCGTCCTGCAGGCACTGGGACAGCATGCCGGTACCGGGACGGCTCGCCTGGCCGGTCTGCCACGCTACGAGGTGACCAAAGGGGCTTTCTTCGTCGACCAGCCACGCCTGCTCTCATGGTCGCTCCCCGGCATCTCGGCACCCGAAACGCAGACGGCCCGGCAGCTCATCAACGGCATGCTGGCTGACGACATGTTCAGCAGTCAGCCCGTCTGGGTGCTGGACGAGGCCGATCCGCAACAGGCGATGGCCCGCCTGACGCTACGCCAGGTGCAGGTGCGCGACGGACAGCTGGTACTGACCTTCGGCGATGAGGAGCCGCCCGACGAGGCATGGGATGATGCCGGCGAGGGCGAGGGCGAGGGGGAGGGGCAGGGCATGGTTCAGGGCACGCGCCCCCCGGTCAGTGCTTCGCCATCAGGCCATGCTGCGCCATCAGGTAATACATCGTCGCAGCGGAGCAGCGCCACCCCGTCCTCTGCTCAGAACGACAGCGTGAAGCGATAGGCCGCCCCCACCAGCACCGAGGGCATTACCCGTCTTTTCACCAGCGGGCTGCGGCCAGCCGGCCCGGTCAGATACACCAGCCCGGCACGGGCAATCCATACCCACTTTTCGTTCGGCTCGCCGGTCAGCCCGGTCGAGAGACTGTATTCACGGATGCCCGAACCCGGTTCGTACAGGGGCAGGCCGCTGGCAGCCTGTTCGGGCACGCCGATGCCATAGGTGTTGCGCATCGAGGTGCCGTTGGCCCAGGTCATCCCGGCATCCGCCGTCAGCAGCAGGCGCCGGTTCAGCTGACGGTGCCAGTTGATCCCGAAGGGCACCTCGATGCCGCCCTGCCGGCCCAGCAGATCGCCCACCACCCGGGCTTGCAGCTGTACCGTCCGGGTCAGGTCGTAGCGCAGCCGCACACGGCCGATCAGTGTGCCGCGCAGATCCTTCAGCCCCTTGGCCCGGTCGGCATTGCTCACGTCACGCCCGCGGTTCAGCGACAGCCCCAGACCAAAGCTGAAGCGGTCGAGATGCCAGAGCGGACCGGCCAGGCCGGTTTCCGAGGCGCGGTTGTCACGCGTGCTGCGTGCGCGCACCACGGCCGAGCGGCTGATCGAATAACCCCGCCAGCTGATCCGGCCGGCCGGTGCCAGCGCCGTGCCGAGCTTGTCCGAGCCACTGTACTGGGGCGAGATGTTGCCCACCGCACCGATGGCCAGGTGCACTTTCTCGTCCAGATCCCTGGGCTGGACGATGATGTCATCGACCCGCGTGGCGGCACGGGTGGCCTGTTGGGACGGGGTCGGCTGTCCTTGCGACAGTGCCGGACCGGTGGTAGCGCATAACAGACCGATCAGCAGTGCGCGGCCAGACAGTGGAATGCCTTTGGCGTTATGGTGGGCGGCATGTGTCATGGTTGCGTGGCGGAGCCGGTGGGCAGGAAAGGCTTCAGTGTGTTGCGCCGGCCGCCATGCGATGAGCGCAAGCGGATGAGCGGGTGACAAGAGCAGCCAGAGCAGTGACCGGAAGTCCTGTCTGGGGCGTTTGCCGGGCATCGGCTTTCGGACAAGACAAACACGGCAATCCTGGGTAAATCATTGTGTTGAAAACAGCGTTGGGCGATCTGCGAGTCCTGCTCGTCGAAGATGATCCGGCCTGGCAGCATCTGATCTCGGTCGGGCTGGGCGAACGGGGCATTGACGTTCAAGTCACCGACCAGCTGTCCAAGGCCATCCCGATGCTGGAGCGGGTGATGCCCGATGCCGTGATGCTCGACGATTCGCTGTCCGAGGCCGACAGTGCCGAATCCGTCCGTCGGCTGCGCCAGGCCATCGGCAGTCGCCAGATTCCGGTCATCGTGCTGTCCAATCACGACGACGAGGTCGGCATCGGCAAGGCCCTGAGCGCCGGCGCCTCGGACTACTTTCAGAAATCCCTGCAATGGACACAGCTGGCCGAACGCCTGCTGCATGGTATCAATCTTGCCAAGGCACAGTCGGCAAGCACCGAAGCTGTGTCGGACTTTGATGCCGGCCCTGGCCGGGATGCACTGGCCGATTCCATCGATGCCATCCGCAGCCAGCGTGAGCAGGCCAATCGCGACTCGCTCACCGGGCTGTTCAGCCGGGCGGGCTTCATGCAGCAGGGGCAGATGCTGTTGCGCCGGCGGCGCCCCAACGGCCATGTCGCCGCGATCATGATGCTCGACATCGACCGGTTCCGTCGCATCAACGAGGCCTTCGGCCAGCGTGCCGGCGACCGGGTGCTGCAACACGTGGCCGAGTGCCTGCGTCATGCCTTTCGCAACCTGCGTCAGGCCGATCCTGGTGCGCCCGCCGACGAGCGGGCCATCCCCGATGTGCTGATCGGCCGGATGACCGGTGACGAATTTGCCCTGGTGTTTTCCAACCTGCCCAACGAGAGTACTGCGCAGAAGGCGGCGGAGATCATTCAGGCCCACCTGCGCCGTCCCTTCCAGATCGACGGGCTGGATCTGATGCTGCGTTCCTCGATTGGCGCAGCATGGTTTCCGCGTCATGGCCGCAACTTCGAGATGCTGCTGGCCAAGGCGGATGTGGCGATGAGTGTGGCGCGGCAGCAGGGCGGCAACCGCATCCTCATCTACGACGATGAATACGGCGAGCAGCTGCGTGGTGATTTCGAGCTGCAATCGGCGCTGGCCACCGTGCTCGATCGCAACGAGCTGGTGTTGCACTATCAGCCGATCCTCGATTCACGCACCGAGCGGGTGGTGGGCGTCGAGGCCCTGATGCGCTGGATGCGTGGCTCGCAGATGCTCTCGCCCAACAAGTTCATCCCGCTGGCCGAAGATGGCGGGCTGGATTACCGGATGGGGGAGTGGGCCATCTCCGAAGCCCTGCAACAGTTGCGTCGCTGGCAGCTTGCCGGCGTCTCCATTCCCGGCGTCTCGGTCAACGTCAGCGTGCGTCACCTGTTGCAGCCCAGCCTGCTGAGGGCCGTGCGCCAGGCGCTCGAAGCCACCGGCCTGCCGCCGTCGGCGCTCACGCTGGAGCTGGCCGAAATCGACGTGATGCGCGACATCGAGACCGTGCTGCCGATGCTCTGGAGCCTGAAGAAGACCGGGGTGCGCATCGCCCTCGACGATTTCGGTTCGGGCTTCTCGTCGGTATCCTACCTGACGCGGATGCCCGTGGATGCCCTCAAGATCGACCGGGTCTTCATCGCCGACATGGAGAACGACAACGCCCAGGCGCGTGTCGTGCGCAGTATCATTGCGCTGGCTGGTGCGCTCGATTTGCAGATCGTCGGCGAGGGAGTCGAGCGTGCCGAGGAAATGGTGGCGCTCCAGAAACTGGGCTGCCAGGACCAGCAAGGCTATCTCTACAGCAAACCCCTCACCAGTGCCCAGCTGGAGCGCTGGTTGCAGGAGTCGGCCTTTGCCGGCCGCCGGGCACGCAGCCCGGCCACCGCAACGGCCGAGTGACGGGGCCGGAAAGCGGCATCCGCCCCTTCCGAACGGCACGCGCTCCGGAAGCAACCGGCGGGCCCGCATCTGATGCTCCCGATGAATGGGGCTGGGCGGGCCAAGCCTGTTAAAAAATGTACCCCTGTCGGCGTGTACCTCACAAAAGGTTACGATAACGCCTTTGGCGGAGGAAACATGGACGAGGCGGGCGCAAAGGCACGGCAGGATGCCCTGAAAAAGGCAGCAGCCGAAAGGGCGATGGACTGGCTGGTTCCCGGCCGGGTGGTCGGAGTGGGCACGGGCTCGACCGTGGCTTTTTTCATTCAGGCACTGGCGCAGCGGCGCGACGAGTTTCCGCAAGCGGTTTCCAGTTCCGAGCAGAGCACCCGCCTTCTGCAACAGGCCGGCATCGAGGTGCTCGACCTCAACCGCATCGACGAGATCGATTGCTACGTGGACGGTGCTGACGAGGTCGATCCCGGCTTTGCTCTCATCAAGGGGGGGGGCGGGGCGCTCACGCGCGAAAAGATCATCGCCCAGGCATCCCGGCAGTTTGTCTGTATCGTCGACGAGAGCAAATACGTGCCAGTGCTGGGCCGTTTTCCGCTGCCCGTCGAGGTGGTGCCGATGGCCCTGCATCTGGTGGGCCGGATGCTGGAGCAGCTGGGCGGGCAGGTGCGTCAGCGCCCCGGCTACATCACGGACAACGGCAACCCGATCCTTGATGTCTCGGGCCTGCACATCGACGACCCGCAGGCCATGGAAGAAACCATCAACCAGTGGCCGGGCGTGGTCACGGTGGGGCTGTTTGCGCGCCGCCGCCCCGAAACCGTGCTGCTGGCGGCGCCGGGGGGCGTTCAGGTGCTGGGCGGCACGTAACCGGCCGGGCGGTCGCCCCCGTCACCAAAGAAATAGCTCTCCATCTGCTGCGCCAGATACTTGCGGGCGCGGATGTCGGCCAGATTCAGCCGGTTCTCGTTCACCAGCATTGTCTGGTGGCGCAGCCAGCCGGCCCAGGCTTCCTTCGAGACATTTTCCCAGATGCGTTTACCCAGCTCGCCGGGGTAGGGGGGCAGATCCAGCCCTTCGGCTTCCTGTTGCAGCTTGACGCAGAAAACGGTACGTGACATTGGCTCGCTTCCTCGGAACAAAGCGCTGATTTTACCGGCTGTGGCGACCAGCCGTCGGGCTGGCGTTTCAGATCCGGATCAGAGATCCTTCAGCAGCACCTGCGAGCGTCGCTGCCAGTTGTAGAGGTTCTTGCGGCTGCCCGGCAGATCATCGACCGTGCCCGGCCGGAAGCCCCGCTTCAGGAACCAGTGCCCGGTTCGGGTCGTCAGCACGAACAGCGTCCGGATGCCTGCGGCCCGGGCGCGCTGCTCGATCCGCTGCATCAGCCGCTCGCCATCGCCCTTGCCCTGGGATTGGGCGCTGACCGCCAGACAGGCCATCTCGGCCATCCTTTCTTCCGGAAAGGCGTACATCGCGGCGCAGCCGAAGATCACCTCGTCGTGCTCGATCACCGTGAAATTCGCGATCTCCGACTCGATCAGGGCCCGGTCGCGCTTGACCAGCGTGCCGTCCTCCTCCAGCGGCTGGATCACCGCGAGGATGCCGCCCACGTCGTCCGGGGTCGCCTCGCGCAGCGCCTCCAGCGTTTCCTCCACCACCATCGTGCCGATGCCGTCGTGCAGGAAGAATTCCAGCAGCACCACGCCATCGGTGGCGAAGGGCACCATGTGCGAGCGCGTCACCCCGCCTTCGCAGGCCCGGAGCGCAGCCCGCAGATAGGGGCGGATCGTCGGCGGCAGCGCCGGGGAGTCCAGCAGCTGGCGGGCCGTCGCTTCCGAAATTTCCGTCTGGATGCGCCCCTGATCGTCGGCAAGGCCATCGTCCTCGCAGAGGAACACCAGCTTGTCGGCATCCAGCGCGATGGCCGTGGCCGCGGCCACTTCCTCCATCGACAGGTTGAAGGCCTCACCGGTGGCCGAATAGCCGATGTTCGACAGCAGCACGATCTGCTTGTTGTCCAGCGCCGTGCGGATCGAGGCGGCATCCACCTTGCGCACGAGGCCGCTGTAGGCAAAATCCACGCCATCGACGATGCCCACCGGCCGCGCCAGCGTGAAATTGCCCGAAATCACGCGGATGCCCGCATTGGCCATCGGCGTGTTCGGCAGCCCCTGCGAGAACAGCGCCTCCATGTCGTAGCGGATCTCGCCTGCCGCCTCCTTCGCGCATTCCAGCGTCACCTGGTCCGTGATCCGCAAGCCATCGTGATACTGAGGTTCCCGTCCGCGCAGCCGCAACTGCTCGTTGATCTGAGGCCGGCAGCCGTTGACGATCACGATCCGGATGCCGATCGAATGCAGCAGGCTCAGGTCCTGCACCAGCGCGTTGATGCTGCCCGGCGACTCCAGCACCTCGCCCGGAATGCCCATCACGAAGGTCTGCCCGACGAACTTGTGGATGTAGGGCGCCACCTGTCGCAGCCAGGCCACGAACCGGGTGTGATGACTCTCGATCGTGTCGGCAGGGGCGGGGGCGCCCGGGGCAGCAGGGGTGGACAACGGTGACATGACAGCAGCAGCGGAGAGATCTGGGCGCCATTATCGCCGAATCCCGTTCACGATGGGCCTCGATGGTGCGCCGCATGCCTCCGGTGATAGGATTCGCATCAGCTCAACAACACTGGCGCATGACACGCGCCAGGCGGAAGGATCATGAAACCCTCTGAACTGCTGGAACGGAACCGGGCTGTCATCCGCGAAGTCGTCCGGGCACATCATGGTCTGAATGCCAGAGTGTTCGGCTCCGTTTCGCGCGGAGAGGACACCGAAGATAGTGATCTGGACATTCTGGTCGATCCCGCGCCGGAGATGACGATTTTTGACATAGGAGCCATCCGGCATGAGCTGGCTGAACTGCTGGGCATCACCGTGGATGTCCTCACGCCACGGGCACTGCCGGATCGCGCCCGGGATCAGGTCATTGCCGAGGCTGTTCCGGTATGAAACGGGACCAGCTCATCCTTGCTGATTATCTCGAACATATTCAGGAAGCCATCACGTCGATCGTGTCTTATGTAGAGGACGTGGATGAGGTGGGTTTTCTGAACAACAGGATGATGAAGGATGCGGTCATCCGGAATTTCGAGATCATTGGCGAGGCGAGCAACAATATCAGGAAACATTACCCGGAGTTCGTCGAATCGAATCCTGACCTGCCGTTTCTCACGGCCTACCAGATGAGGAATGCCTTGGCGCATGGTTATTTCAAGGTTGATTATGAAATCGTCTGGAAAGCCATCAGCAGGGATCTGCCGCCTTTGTATATCAAGATTCAGCAGGTGCTGGACGGCCTTCGTCCGTCCATGACTGACTGATCTCAACCTGTCCCCCACCATGTCATCCAGCCAGCGCCCGGATGCCGGGCAAGCGGCCATGCAGGCCGTCATCGACTCCCTGCCCGTCACCGAGCACCGCGAGCGCATCGTCGAGGCCATCCGCCAGCATCCGGTCGTCATCGTTTCGGGCGAAACCGGCTCGGGCAAGACCACGCAGCTGCCCAAGTTCGCGCTCGAAGCAGGGCGGGGGCAGCCTGATCCGAAGACGGGCCGTGGCGGCCTGGTCGGTCATACCCAGCCCCGGCGGATCGCTGCCAGCAGTGTCGCCACCCGCATCGCCGAAGAGCTGGGCACGCCACTGGGCACTGATGTCGGCTACAAGATCCGTTTCAACGAAAAGACCTCCCCGGGCACCCGCATCAAGCTGATGACCGATGGCATCCTGCTGGCCGAAAGCCAGCGCGACCGCCTGCTGTCGGCCTATGACACGCTGATCATCGACGAGGCGCACGAGCGCAGCCTCAACATCGACTTCCTGCTGGGCTACCTGAAGCAGCTGATCGACGGCCCGCGCCGTCATGACCTCAAGCTGATCATCACATCCGCCACCATCGACGCGGCGCGCTTTGCCGTGCACTTTGGTGATCCGGGCCGACCAGCGCCCGTCATCGAGGTCTCGGGCCGCCTGTATCCGGTCGAGGTCCGCTATCGTCCACCCGAAGCGCTGAAGGCCGATGATGAGGACGATGAAACCGATCTGCCCGGTGCCGTCGAGGCAGCCATCGAAGAACTCTGGAACGAAAAGGCCGGTGACGTGCTGGTCTTTCTGCCGGGCGAGCGCGAGATCCGCGACTGCACCGAACACCTGCGCCGGGCCCAGCAGCGTCAGGGTCAGCGCGCAGGCGGCGGACGCAGCCGGGCCGGTCTGCTGCTGGCCAGTGCCGAAATCGTGCCGCTCTATGCCCGCCTGCCGGCTGCCGATCAGCAGCGCGTCTTCAATCCCGGCCAGGCGCCGCGCATCGTGCTGGCCACCAACGTGGCCGAAACCTCGCTCACCGTGCCGCGCATCCGGTATGTGGTCGATTCGGGCCTGGCGCGGATGCTGCGCTACCGCATCCGGGGCAAGGTCGACCAGTTGCTGATCGAGCCGGTGTCGCGCGCTGCGGCCAACCAGCGTGCCGGCCGGTGTGGCCGGGTGGCCGAAGGTGTCTGCGTCCGCCTGTTCGACGAAAAGGATTTCCTGCAACGCCCGGCCTTCACCGATCCCGAGATCCTGCGCTCGTCACTCGCGTCGGTCATCCTGCGCATGGCGGCCCTGGGTCTGTCAGAGGTCTCGGCCTTTCCGTTTCTCGACCGTCCCTCGCCCAAGGCCATTGCCGATGGTTACGCGCTGCTGGCCGAGCTGGGCGCGATGGACGAGCGCCAGCAGCTCACGCCGATCGGTCGCCAGCTGGCCCGCCTGCCGGTCGATCCGCGTCTGGCGCGCATGCTGCTGGCGGGCCACCGCAGTGGCTGCCTGGCCGAGGTGCTGGTCATCACCGCGGCGCTGTCGGTGCAGGACCCGCGAGAGCGTCCCCCCACGGCCCAGCAGGCGGCCGATCAGGCCCACGCCCGCTTCAACGTGCCGGGCTCCGATTTTCTGGCGTGGTTGCGGCTGTGGCGCTACTGGCAGGCCCAGCAGGCAGGGCGCAAGCAGCGGGGTGAATCCCATCGTGCGCTGGCCAATCGCATGGGACGCGAATTCCTCTCCATCCGCCGCCTGCGAGAATGGGCCGATGTCATCGGCCAGCTGAGTGAGCTGGTCAGGGGGCTGAATTGGCAGCTCAACACCACCGAGGCCACACCCGACGTCATCCACCAGGCCCTGCTCACCGGCCTGCTGGGCAACATCGCCCATCGTCTTCCCGAAGGGCCGGGCTGGCAGGGCACCCACCAGCAGAAATTCGTCCTGCATCCCTCGTCCATCCTCAACCGCAGGCAGGCGGTGGCGCCTGTACCCGGCGCCAACCCCGAGGCCAACACCCGCAAGAGCGGGGCACGCTGGCTGATGGCGGCCGAAATGGTCGACACGGGCCGCCTGCAGGCGCGTACCGCCGCCGCCATCAAGCCGGAATGGATCGAGACCGCTGCCGCTGATCTCATCAAGCGCTCGTGGAGCAACCCTCACTGGGAAAAGCGCAACGGCAAGGTGATGGCGCAGGAGCGGGGCGTGCTGTATGGCGTGGTGCTGTACGCCGCCCGGCGTGTGCCCTACGAGCGCATCGACCCGGCTGGCTCGCGCATGCTGATGATCCGCCATGGTCTGGTGGCCGGCGAATGGCCCGACGAAGCGCCCTTCATCCGCCACAACCGCAAGGTGGTGGCCGAGATCGAAAGGCTTGAGCACAAGATACGTCGCCCCGATCTGCTGATCGACGAGGAAGCGCTGGTTGCCTGGTTCGATCAGCAGATCCCCGCCGACATCTGCAATGCCCGCCAGTTGCAGCAATGGTGGCGCCAGGCCAGCCAGGATCAGCCCGGCTTGCTGTGCCTCTCGCGTGAGGCCCTGCTGCGCAAGGATGCCGATGGTGTCGACGAGCAGCGCTTTCCGCGCCTGTTGCGCATGCACGGTGTCGATTTCTCGCTTGGCTATCACTTCGAGCCGGGCAGCAGCGACGATGGTGTGACGCTGACCGTGCCCCTGCACGCCCTCAACCAGGTGGATGGCAACCGCTGCGAATGGCTGGTGCCCGGAATGCTGGCCACCAAGGTCGCCCTGCTGCTGAAATCGCTGCCCCAGCGCTGGCGCCGCCATCTGCTGCCGCTCGACAGGACAGCCGAGGCCTTCGTCGAGGCGAAGGCTGCCGACAGCATCCCGGCCGGCACGCCGCTGATCGAGGCACTGCTCGATTTCCTGCGGCAGCGTGCCAGTGGTGTGCGTATCAGCGCGGCCGATTTCCGCACCGAAACCGTGCCGGCGCACCTGCACATGAATTTCCGGCTCGTCAACGAACATGGTCGCGTGCTGGCGGTGTCGCGGCAGCTGTCGCAGTTGCAGGCCGCGTATGGTAGCCGTGCGCAAAATGCCTTCCAGGCTGAATTTTCGCGTGTGGCGGCCCAGGTGAACGCCCGCCAGACCGCGCAGGCCGGGCGAAAGGACGGGGCTGCTGCCACGCAGGCGGCCGATGCGGACGGTGCCGCACGCGGCGCGGAGGCGCCAGCCGCCCCGGCCGCCATGCCCGGCAGACGCGCAGGAGAGTCGATGGCAGGCCATGCACGGCCGAAAGGGGCGGCCGCCCCGGGCCCGGCCGATGCCGTGATGCGCGCCGGAGAGCGTCATCTCACCTGGGCGTTTGGCGCGCTGCCCGAGCTGCTGGAAATCGAGGCCCGCGACGGCCACCGGCTGATGGGCTATCCGGCGTTGCTCGACAAGGGCGATGCCGTCGAGCTGGGGGTGTTCGATGATCCGGCCGAGGCTGCACGTCAGCACCGCCGTGGCGTGATCCGCCTGCTGGCGCTGGCGATGAGTGAAGCCGTCAAGGCCATCGGCCGCGACGTGCGCAAGAATGCAAGCCTGGAGCTGGGTTTTGCCCAGCTGCCGGGCGGCCAGACCCGGGGCGAGGGGCTGGCCGAGCAGCTGGCCCGTGCCGCCATCGATCGCAGCTTTCTGGCGCAAGGGGTGCCGCAGGATGCGCAGGCCTTCGAGACGGCCCTGGCGGATGGGCGCCCACGCCTGATGCTGACCGCGCAGGAGTTCAGCCGCCTGTTGCAGCAGATTGTCACCGAGCACGGGCAGATCCGTCGCAAGCTCAGCGGCTTCAAGGCCGATGCCGCCGCGCTGGCGGACATCGATGCCCAACTGGCCGGCCTGTTCCCGCCGGGCTTTCTGCATCGCACCCCCTTCGGGCAGCTGGCGCATTATCCGCGCTATCTGAAGGCGATCGGCATGCGTCTGGACAAGCTGCGCAGCGATCCGGCCCGCGATCGCCAGCAGATGAGCGAGATGGCCCCGTTGCTGCAACGCTGGCGACAGTGGCAGCGCGATGTCGGCATGCGGGCCGACCGTGAGGCAGAGGCCTTCCGCTGGCTGCTGGAAGAGCTGCGGGTGTCGCTGTTTGCGCAGTCGCTGCGCACGCCGATGCCGGTGTCGGTCAAGCGCCTCAACAAGGTGCTCGACCAGCGCCACTGAAGCGGCTACGGGGCGATGGCCGGACGATCCGGCCAGGCAGCTGCTGCCTGCCGTTCGTTCGGCAGAATCGACCGCTGCGCAGCCCCGGCTGACGACAGCGCATCCGGCACACCACAACCGGTTGTCCGCAGACTGGATTTCGGGCGACGAAGCAGATTAAATCGGGTAGCCCATGCCGGGCGCTGCGCGTTGCGCAGACGTTTGCCCGTGCCGTCCTGCCGGTGGCTCCAGCGGCAGGGCAGGTGGCATGGCCCCGGTTTCATCTGGACGCATCGTCCATTTCTGCGAGGACCCCTGTTTTGGAGACGGAGAGCGAACGTCGGCGATATGTCAGCCTGGCCAGGGCGACACTGCTGCACCTGTCTCAGGCCCGGCTGGCGCCCACCCCCGAAAACTATGCGGTGGCCTGGCGCGAGCTGGAGGCCAGCGTCGATCCGCTGCCGCAACCGCAGATACGACCCGGGCGGCGCTTTCCCGACGGTATCGTCGAATCCTACGAAGACGGTGAGCTGGCCAACGTGCGCCGGCTGGCCGAGCGCCGGCAGCGCCTGATCGTCTCGCTAACCGCCCTGCTCGATACGCTCTGCGATGTGGCACCCGTTCTGGCCGGCGAAGAGGAATGGATCATCGAGCAGTTCTCGGCCATCCGGCGTGCCATCAACGCCCAGACCGAGGTCGTGGACCGTGGCGAGCTGGAACAGGTGCGCCAGACGGTCAAGAGCAATCTCAAGGAACACGGCGCGCTGATGTCGATGCGCCGCAATGCGCTGGCCGACCTGAAGAAGCTGCTGATGCAGTGGGTGGGCAATCTCTCTCAGCTGATGGATTCGAGTGTGTCGTATGCCGATTCGCTCGACGGGTTCGTCGAGCGCATCGAGGGCGTGTCCGACATCGATGACCTGGCACAGGTGCTGGGCGACATCGTCGGCAAGACGGCCGACATGCGCCATTCGCTCGATGTCACGCGCGAGCAGTTCGAGCAGACCTGCAAGCGGGCCGACGAGCTGGAGCGTTGCGTCAGCCGCCTGTCCTCCGAGCTGACGCAGACCAGCGAGCTGGCCGTCACCGACCAGCTCACGCAGCTGCTCAACCGGCGTGGTCTGGATGTGGCCTTCCAGGAGGCCCTCAACGAGTGCCGGCTGCGGCAGGTGCCACTGTCGGTGGCCCTGCTCGATCTCGATCACTTCAAGCAGATCAACGATGCCCAGGGCCATGCCGCAGGTGATGATGCCCTGCATTATTTTGCCGGGGCCATCCGCGGTCAGCTTCGTCCCAGCGACCGCTGCTGCCGCTTTGGCGGTGATGAATTCGTGCTGCTGCTGCCGGGCGTGAACCCGGCCACCGCGCTGGACATCCTCAAGCGCCTGCAACGGGTGGTCGTCGAGCGCACGCTGGTCTATGGCAGTGGCGATATCAATCTCACCTTTTCGGCCGGTGTGGCGCTGGTCGAGGAAGGGGTGTCGCTGGACGAAGTACTGCACCGGGCCGACGATGCCCTTTACGAGGCCAAGCTGGCTGGCCGCAACCGGATCTGTGCCTACCAGCGGCATGGTGACAAGGCAATGCCCCCGTCAACCGAAGCTGCCGAAACAGCCTCTCACGAGGCTTGAACCACTGGCCTGTGACTGGGGCGTCGCCCATCCGGATGCTGCGCGCATCGGGATGCGCTGGTGGTGCAGCCCCGGGCTGCTCCGTTCAGAATCCCAGCAGGCCGAAGATGGCCTGATGCACCCGGCCCAACGGTTCGTAGATCATCGGCAGCCCCACCATCAACAGCAGCAGGCCCGAGCCGATGGTGATCGGAAAGCCGATGGCAAAGACGTTCAGCTGCGGCGCCACGCGCGAGATCAGGCCCAGGCTCAGGTTGACGAACAGCAGCAGCGTCATGTAGGGCAGGGCAATCAGCAGGCCCAGCTCGAAGACATGGGTGGCCACGGCGCTGACATCCACCCGTGACAGGAATTGCCGGGTACCATCCGCCGCGGGCAGGCGCTCGATGCTGGTCAGGGTGCTGGCCACCAGCAGCGTGGGGCCGCTCATCACCGCAAAGCTGGCCTGCGAGATCGCATTGAACAGCCGCCCGATGGCATTGGTGCTGGACGCCGTGCCCGGATCGAAGAAGGCTGCAAACGAGAAACCCATCTGCAGGCCGATGATCTCACCAGCCATCTCGACCGAGGCCAGCAGCATCCGGCAGGTGAGGCCGATCGCCAGCCCGATCATCACCTCGCTGGCCAGCAGTGCCCAGATGTCCGGGTCATGAAAAGAAGGGGCGGGATGGGGCGACAGGGGCGCCGCCAGCACGGCCAGCACCAGGGCCAGGCCGATGCGCATCCGTATCGGCAGGCTGCGCGATGACAGCATCGGTGCCGACGAGAACAGCCCCAGCAGCCGAAACAGTGGCATCAGCAGGGCTGCCAGCCAGCCCAGCAGCTGTTCCTCGCCAATCAGCACCATGGCCGGCTCACACGCCCGGCTGGCCGGTGATGACCGCCGGAATGGAGAGGATCATCCGCTGGATGAAATCCGTCAGCGTCGACAGCATCCACGGGCCGGCCAGCATCAGCACCAGCGAGGACAGCACCAGTTTGGGCACAAATGACAGCGTGGCCTCGTTGATCTGCGTCAGGGCCTGCAGGATGCTGACGAGCAGGCCCACGCCCAGAATCACCAGCAGCACTGGTGATGCCGTGGCCATCAGGGTTTCCAGCGCCTGCCGGCCGATGGTCAGTACGGTTTCGGGCGTCATTGCGCAAAACTCGCCACAAGAGAGCCCAGCAGCAGATTCCAGCCGTCGGCCAGCACGAACAGCACCAGCTTGAAGGGCAGGGCCACCAGCACCGGCGACACCATCATCATCCCCAGCGACATCAGCACGCTGGCACAGATCAGGTCGATCAGGATGAAGGGGATGAAGACCATGAAACCGATCTGGAAGGCCGTTTTGAGTTCGCTGATGACAAAGGCCGGCACCAGGGCCCGGAAGGGCACGTCGGCGGCGGCCAGCCGGCCGTCAGCGGCCGGCCGGGTGCCCGCCAGCCGGGCAAACAGCTCCAGGTCCGAGGCGCGTGTCTGCTTCAGCATGAAGGCACGCAATGGTTCGGCGCCTTTCTGAAGCGCGCCCTCGAAGTCGATCTTCTGCTCGCTGTAGGGCTTGTAGGCCTCCTGATAGATGCGATCCAGCGTGGGGGACATCACGAAGGCCGTCAGGAACAGTGACAGCCCGATCAGCACCTGATTGGGGGGTGATGCCTGCAGGCCCAGGGCCTGCCGCAACAGCGACAACACGATGATGATGCGCGTGAAGCTGGTCATCAGCAGCAGTGCGGCCGGAATGAATGACAGTGCCGTGAAGAACACCAGTGTCTGGATCGGCACCGACCAGGTGGTGGTGCCGTTGCTGGTACTGCTTTGCAGGCCGATGGCCTGTTGGGCGTGGGCGGCCTCGGGCAGGGCTGCCAGCAGGCCGGCGGCCACCGCGGTGCAGGCCGTCAGCGCAAGCACGGGACGGCTGGATGGCCGGTGGCCGCGCTGGGCCCGACGGGGTGGGATATTGCCAGCGACGGGCGCGCCGGCGCGCCGGGCGGTCGGTTCAGGAAACAGGCAGGGCATCACGGCCTCTTTTTCTGAAGATTGTCCAGCAGGGTGGCAAAGCCGCGTGGTGATGCGGCCGCAGCCTCGTCCGGCAGGGGGGCGTCCAGTTCGGTCAGCAGGTTGATGGATTCGCCGGTGATGCCCAGCAGCAGGGCACGTTCCCCAACCTTGACGACGGCAATCCGTTCACGTGCGCCCAGTGTCAGCGAGGCCTGCACGCGCAGGGCAGCGTGCGTGTGGCCGCCCGGCAGTTGCGACAGGCGCCGGACCAGCCACAGCACCAGCGGAATCGAGACGATCACCGCCAACAGCACGGCAAAGGAAGCAACGGCAGAACTCATGGCAAGACGTGTGGTAGGGGGCAGGGCATCAGGCGTGCGCCGGGCCCACCGAATGGGGTCCGGGCGGCGCCGTGGTCCGGTTCGGCTGCAAGGCAGCCGCCGGCTCAGGCGCGGTTCAGCCGGCGCATGCGTTCGGCCGGCGTGACGATGTCCGTCAGCCGGATGCCGAAACGGTCGTTGACGACGACGACTTCGCCCTGGGCGATCAGGTAGCCATTGATGAGCACATCCATCGGCGCACCGGCCTGGGCGTCCAGCTCCACCACCGAGCCCTGTGCCAGTTGCAGCACGTGCTTGATCGAAGTACGGGTGCGGCCGATCTCAACGGACAGCTGCACAGGAATGTCGAGAATGCGCTCGATGTCGTGGCCTGCACTGGCCTGTTCCTGCTGAAGCTTCTCCATTACGCCGGGAATGCTGGCGGCTACCGCCGGGTCGACCGCCGATGGCGTTTCCGGTGCCGGTGCGCCGTCTTCGGCCAGCAGGGTGCTTTCGTCGCTACCAAGAGTGTTCTGCTCGGACATGAATCATTCCTGATGAGAATCGGTATAGGAGTGAATGGTGTCGATGCGCACCGCGTAATGGCCGTTATGCTCACCATAGCGGCCACTGAACATCGGGACCTGGCCGATCTTCAGCACGGCTTCCGGACCAGTCTCGATCTCGATGACGTCGCCGGTGCGCAGGTTCATCAGTTCGCCCAGCGTCAGCAGGGCGGTCGTCAGCTCGGCCACCATCTCGACATTGGCCGGGCGGATCTCCTTCGACATCTGGCCGACCCAGTTGCGCTCGCCGCCACTGCCGTGGGTATTGAGCGTCGAGGACAGCGTGTCGCGGATCGGCTCCAGCACCGAGTAGGGGATGCACACCTGGATCGAGCCCTGCTGGCCGTTGAAATCCAGCGTGAAACGGGTGCTGACCACCATCTCGGCCGGAATGGCGATGTTGGCAAACTGCGGATGGGTTTCAGCGCGGCTGAACTGCATCTGGAAGGGATGGACACTGGCCCAGGCCTTTGCGTATTCGGCGCAGCTCAGCTCGATGATCTTCTGGATCAGCCGCTGTTCGGTGATCGAGAACTCGCGTCCCTCGTGCTTCCTGATCGGCCGGCCGCTGCCGCCGAACATCAGGTCGACGACAGTGCTCACCAGCGCGGCGTCCAGGATCAGCAGGGCACTGCCGGCCAGCGGACGGGTCTGCATGATGTTGATGCTGCTGGGCGCCTCGACCGTTGCGATGAAGTCCGAATAGCGCAGCACCGAGGGAGCGGTATGCGAGATTTCCGGGTTGCGCTGCATGAAGCCGAACATTGCCAGCCCGAAACTGCGGGCAAAGCGTTCGTGAATCAGCTCCAGGGCCGGCATCCGTCCCCGGACGATCCGTTCCTGGCCTGCCAGGTCATAAGGACGGGCTTCGTTGCCGGCCGTGGCCGTCGCGGGGGCCTGGGGCAGGGGGCTGGCCGCATCACTGTCGCCCGTCGCCACCGTGTCGGCATCGGCACCGGCGGCTTCAGGCGCATCGGCACCTTCTCCTTCCGGCGCGTCCAGCAGCGCATCGATCTCTTCCTGCGACAGGTACTGCTCGCTCATGGTTACTGCACCAGAAACTGGTTGAAGTGAACGGCAAGCACCGGGCGGGGAACCGGTACGCGGCTGCGGCCACGGTTGCGGCTCTTGCCCGGGGCGGCTTCGTCATCGGCACGGGCTTCGTCTTCCTTGTCCCAGCCGAGAACGTCTGCCGTGTGGTCGGCAATCTCTTCGGCCAGCTTCTCCTTGCCCTTGCGGCTGAGGATCTGTGCCGACTTCTGCGACGAAATCAGCAGCAGCAGGTCGTTGCGCACGGCCGGCAGGTGTTTTTTCAGCGTGTCTTCGGAGTGCTTGTTCAGCATCTGCAGCACGACCGTCATCTGGGCCATCCGTTCACCGCCCTCATCGGCCAGGTTCACCGTGAAGGGGTCGAGCGTGACGAAGATCGGTTCCCTGGACGGCGCATAGAGCGCCTGCGTCTCGGCTTCGGGGTCGGCCGGCGGCTTCAGGAAAAACCAGCCTGCGCCGGCGCCACCGGCCAGAACCACGGCCAGAATGCCGATCAGCAGGCCCTTGCCCTTCTTTTGGCCTGCTTCGGCCTGATTGTCCTTGTTGCCTGACATGAGAAGAATCCGGAGGGTTCAGATGACAATGGAATGGCTGTCATTGTCTGTCCTTTCCGGATGATCCGGTCGCTGAAGAAGTGCCCCGAAGCCCCGTCATTTCGCTCAGGCCGACCAGCGGTGCAGGCAGCCTTTTCAGGCGGCCCGCACCTGTCTTCAGGCAAAGAGATCCAGGCGGCCGTCGACTGTGGCGCCCGTGTTGCGGCGGCTGCCGCTGGCGGGGCCGAGGGCCGCCGTCGATCGCTCCTGCGTGGTGCTGCGGCCCTGCGCATGGCTGTTACCCGTGCCGTCACGGCGTCCCTCGCCGCCCTGGCCGGCATTCTGACCAAAGGCAGATGCCGAGTGTTGCATTCCCGAAGAATGTTCCTGACCCGAGGGGCGGTTCTGCGACAGGAAGGCGGGGGTGTTCCCCTGATCCATCCGGTAGTCGGCCAGACGCAGACCCTGTTCGGCCAGCATCTGCCGCAGCGTCGGCATCGAGGCTTCGATGGCGCTGCGGGTGGCGGCGTGTGCGGCAGAAATGTCGAGCATCGCTTCATCGGCCGACAGCGCCAGCCGGATGCGGATCGGGCCCAGTTCGGCCGGCGTCAGCCGGATCTCGGCGCGATCCTGACCGTGTACGGTCAACCCGGCCACCTGACGGGCAAACTGCTCGCGGAACTCCTGGCTGTTCACGGGACTGTCGATGCGGCTGGCCAACAGCGGGCTGCCATCGGTGCGCACCGGTGAATGACTGCCGCCTGCGGGCAGGGCCATGCCCAGGCTGAAGCCCTGTCCCTCGCTGCGGGCAAAGCTGCTGGTGGCGGGTTGCGTGGTCTGCTCGGGTGTGCCCACGGTCTGCGTGGTGGGCAACGGACGGATGGCGGGGCTGCTGGTACTTGCTGCCGCGTTGCCGCTCATGGCACCCGTTGCCGCATCGGTTAAGGGCAGGGCGGCCGTGCGCGGGGTGGGGGAGGTGGCGGCCTGCATCTGGGGCTGCGGCCGTGCCGCATCGCGCGCCGGGACCTCGTCGATGCTGGCCAGCTGTCCGTCCTGCACGGGCGTGTCGGTCTGTGCCTCGGCCGCCCCGTCAGCCTGGCTCACGGTGTGCAGGGCTGCGGGGCTGCGCAGGGCCTGACTGCTGGCCTGTGCCTCGTCCGCCGGGCCGGTCAGCCCTGCTTCGCGGCCCAGACGGGCGGCCTCGGCCTCGCTGACCGGCAGCGGTGCGGGCTGGGCCACGTCTTTCAGTGTACCGGCCAGCTCGGCCACTTCGGCGGACACAGCGGCGGTGTCGGGCGCGGCGGCGTTGGCTGTCCCGCCCAGGCTCGTCGTTGCGGTCGCAGCGTGGTGCAGGGGGGCCGCCGCGGAACGTGTATCGCCGGCGGTGGCGGCAGTCTGGTGCGGTTCGGCCACTGCTACAGTGGCCGTGGTGGCGGCCTGCTGTCCGGATGCTGCCGGCCCGGATGTTGCCGTGGCTGCCATCTGCCGGGTTGCCGGCTGATGGCCATCTTCCGTGCTGGCCTCTGTCCGGTGCGTGGCGCTGCGGACAGGGGTGGTGGCCTGGGCGGGTGTGGGTGTCCGCGCCTCGCGCTGTGTCCGGCCGACGGCCTCCGTGCGTGCCGGAGCCGGTGCGCTTTCCTGCACGCGCTTCATGACGGGCGCTGCCGGGCTGCGCTGCAGATCGCCAGCGTGCAGGCCGATCTGATCCTGTTCACGCGGGTGCTGTGCCTGGCGCTGCCTGTCCAGACGTCGCTGCTCCTGCTGGCGGGCCAGCGTACTGGCGGTGTCGGTGCTGCTGCCGCTGAACATGTCCCGGAAAACCGTCGGCTTGATGTCGGCAAACAGCAGTTTGAAATCGAGATGGCCCGAGGTGCCACGTCCCTTGCCGGCAGCGCCGGTACGGCTGTTCGGGCCGTTCGGCGTTGCATGCTCGGGTGTGCGCACCGGGCCGGTATTGAATGGGAGGCTCGTTTTCATGCGTAGCTCTCGCTATCCAGTTCAACATCCACACAGGCTTGCGCGGCAAGGTGCAGGGCACGATGCTTCAGCGCGGCCTGCTCGTCGATGGCCAGCCGTTCCTGACGGGCCTGTGTCCGGGCAGCCTGCTCGGCACGCTGCTTCAGGATCACTTCCACGGCCTTCAGGCGCTTCTGGCAGTTCAGCAGATCCAGCCGTTTCTGCTCGGTCCGCTGCACGGCATGCTCGATGTAATGCTGTTGCTGGCGGATGGCGCTTTCGATCCTGCTGGCAAAGTGCGTATCCATTTGCAGCGATGCGATCGAACGGGCCACCTCACCAGATCCGCGACGGCGGTCCTGCAAGGTGTTGCGATAACCCTCCAGTGTTGCCAGGGTGTTGCGCAGCGAGATCAGCTCCTTGCGGGCCAGTTCCAGCGCGGCGGCCGCTTCGTCACGCAGCCGCTGGTAGTTTTCGACGGCAAGTTCCAGTGCCGGTTTCATCACGATTCAGACTCCACAGATTCGGTCGTGGTTTCCAGCAGCGTCGTCAGTGCGGAAACCGTGTCGTTCAGGCTGGCCGGCTCGTGCACGTCCTGACACAGGAATGCCTCGATACCGGGCATCAATGCCATGGCGCGGTCAATGCGGGCGTCGCTGCCCTCGCTATAGGCGCCGATGGTGATGAGCTCGCGGCTGCGACGCCACGCCGACCAGAGGGATTTCAGCTCCCGGGCCTGCTGCTGGTGCGAGGCCGGTGTCACGGCACTCATCACCCGGGAGATGGATTTCTCGATATCAATGGCCGGATAATGGCCGGCGTCTGCCAGCTCCCGGCTCAGCACGATGTGACCGTCGAGAAAAGACCGGGTCGAATCCGCCACCGGATCGTTCGGATCATCCCCTTCGGCCAGCACGGTATAGAAGGCCGTGATCGAGCCCCGGCCGGCGGCCCCCATGCCGGTACGCTCCAGCAGGGCAGGCAGACGGGCAAACACCGAAGGCGGGTAGCCCTTGGTGGCAGGCGATTCGCCGATCGACAGCGCAATCTCCCGCGCTGCCATTGCATAGCGGGTCAGCGAATCCATCAACAGCAGCACATTCAGGTTCTGGTCGCGGAAGTGCTCGGCAATGGCGGTGGCATAGCTGGCGCCCTGCATCCGTGCGATCGGCGGCATGTCCGACGGCGCCGCCACGATCACGGCGCGCTGCCGGTCCTGTTCGCCCAGAATGTCTTCCAGAAACTCCTTGATCTCGCGGCCCCGCTCGCCGATCAGACCCACCACGATCACGTCGGCATCGGTGTAGCGCGCCATCATGCCCAGCAGCACGCTCTTTCCCAGGCCTGCACCGGCAAACAGGCCGATGCGCTGGCCGCGGCCGATGGTCAGCACACCGTTGATGGCGCGTACCCCGGTGTCCAGCGCCTCGCGGATCGGGGCACGCTCCATGGCATTGACCGGACGGCCATGAATCGGCCGGCTTTCCACGTCCTCCAGCGGGCCGTGGCCATCCATCGGCCTGCCGTCGGCATCTACCACCCGCCCCAGCAGACCGGGGCCGATCGGCAGATGGCGCATCCGGTCCGACTGGCGGCGCCATGGATGGCTGGGCCGGCCGAGCGTTGGCTGGCGCACCGCCGGTTCCAGCGGACACACCCGTGTTTCGGGCGAAAGACCACTGGTGTCGGCTGACGGCATCAGATAGGTATGGGCACTGGCAAAACCCACCACCTCGGCCTCGATGGCCTGACCATCGGGCTGACGAAGCTGGCACAGCGCGCCCACCGGCAGGCTGATGCCCGCCGCCTCCACCAGCATGCCCGACACTTTCACCAGGCGGCCTTCGACCGCCACCGGCTCGATGCACTCAGCCAGCGCGTGGCAATGCCGGACAAAGCCGGACAGCTGTTCGGTCAGCACCATGTCATTCACCCGGATGGGCCGCATCATCGGCCGGGCGGGGGCTGGCCGTGGCCGCTCCTTCTGCGTCCGCATGGGAGGAGGCAGCCGTGGTGGCCTCGGCCGTGCCTGTCGAGGGCATCGTGTCGGTGGCGGCAATGCGGCCGTAGTTGTCCAGCGCCCGTGCGTTGGGTGAGGGCAGGGTGCCGGCCTGCATGCCCATGCCGGCAAAGGCACGCTCGATGCGTGTTTCCAGCCGGGCATCCACCGTGGTGCTGCCGGCCTGCAACACGCATCCGCCATGGCTGATGCGCGGGTTGGGAACGATCTTCAGGCTCAGTTCTGGATGTTCGCTGGCAAACCAGTGTTGTGCCACGCCGGCATCGTCGGGGTTGACCTGAAGCTCCAGCTGGCGATGGCGCTGATGGACGTGCTGCATCGATTCGGCCAGCACCGGCAGCAATGCACCGGGATCGACGCGAATCTGCTCGCAGGCGATGCGACGCCCAAAGGCCAGTGCCAGGTTCAGCACCTGTTGCGCCAGTTCTTCGTGAAGGGCTTGTGCGCCCTTGTCCAGATCGGCCAGCAGCGCCTGCAAGTGCGCCTGCGCCTTCATGCCACGGGCCTGATCCTCGTTGGCCTGCTGCTGGCGGGCTTCGGCCAGTCCGGCTTCACGCCCGGCCTGCCACGAGGCCTCCAGCTGTTTTGCCAGCTCCTGTTCGGCACGGCGTGCCGCCTCGGCCTGGGCCTCACGGCTGTTCTCGTCCGGTGCGTCAAACGACGGTACCGCCAGGGGTTTCCAGACCTCCTGGCGGCTGATGCGGGCAGGGCGGGCCGGAAGA
The DNA here is from genome assembly GCA_030532425.1 of Lautropia sp. Classification (GTDB taxonomy): domain Bacteria; phylum Pseudomonadota; class Gammaproteobacteria; order Burkholderiales; family Burkholderiaceae_E; genus Lautropia. The sequence continues at coordinate 39,665 of JAUNLD010000010.1, forward strand.
AAGGCCGGGGCGCCCCAATCATCAGACAAGGGCATCGCCACCTCCGGTACTGACGGCAATCGTGCCTTCGTCGGCCATGCGCTTCACCGTCTTGAGAATTTCCTTCTGTTGGGCTTCCACCTCGGACAGGCGTACGGGCCCGCGTGACTCCAGATCCTCGCGCAGCGTCTCGGCGGCGCGCGAACTCATGTTCTTGAAGATTTTCTCGCGCAGTGCCGGCTCGGCGCCTTTCAGGGCAATAATCAGCTGATCGCTCTGAATCTCGCGCAACACGGTCTGCACGGCGCGATCATCCAGGTCCAGCAGATCGTCGAAGGTGAACATCTGGTCCTCGATCTCCTGGGCCAGCTCGGCATTTTCGGCACGCAGGCTCTCCAGCAGCGTGGCCTCCTCGCCACCGCCCAGAAAATTGAGGATCTCGGCTGCGGCCTTGCTGCCACCCAGCCGGGCACGCTTGACGCGGTCACCGCCGGTCAGCACGCGCGACAGGGCCTCGTTCAGCTCCTTCAGGGCACTGGGCTGGATGCTGTCCAGCGTGGCAATGCGCAACATCACGTCGGCACGGATGTCGGCACCCAGCTGTTGCAGGATGCTGGAGGCATGGTCGCGTTCCAGATGCACCAGGATCGAGGCGATGATCTGCGGATGTTCATGACGGATCAGCTCGGCTACCGAGGCGGCATCCATCCAGCGCAGACTCTCGATGCCCGACACATCGCTGCCCTGAACGATCCGGTCGATCAGCATGTGGGCCTTGTCATCGCCCAGCGCGCGCTTGAGCACGCCACGAACATAGGCGTTGGGGTCGTGCACCAGCGTGCTCTGCTTCGAGGCCTGCTGATGAAAGCGCTCCAGCACCTCGTTGATATGGTCCTTGGTGGTGTACTGGGTGCGGGCCATGACCTCGCCCAGACCCTGCACTTCCTTGGGCGTGAGATGCTTGAAGACCTCGGCCGCCGTCTCCTCGCCCAGGGCAAGCAGCAGCACGGCGGCATCACGGGTGCCCGCTTCGTCAAAACCACTCATTTTGGATCATCCGGGTTGGTGCCATTGACCCAGTGCCGCACCACCGTGGCCACCGCGGTGGGGTCGGTACGGGCCAATTGCAGGGCGTTGTGTTGTGCAATCGTCATGCCCATGCCCTGGTCGGGATTCACGGTTTCCAGACGTTGCGGGCTGGCATCGGATGCGTCCTGCGGACCGGGCAGGTTCAGCTGTTCGTCCACCTTCTCGTCCAGCTGGCCACCGGCTGCCGGGGCTGGCTTCTTCATCGCCTGCAGGGCAGGGCGAATGAACATGAAGAGGATGATGAGCGCCAGCACCACGAAGCCCAGCTGTTTGCCCACGTCCCTGGCAAAGGACATGGTGTCGGGGTCCTTCCAGAGCGGCACTTCGGGGTCGGCCACGGCCGGCATCCTGGTAAAGGCGGCATTCACCACCTGGACCGAATCGCCACGCTCTGCCGCAAAGCCCACGGCCTGCTTCACCAGCGCCTCGATGCTCTGCAATTCCATTGCGGTCAGCGGTGTCGAGACGGTCTTGCCCTCGGCATCGACGCTTTCCTTCTGGTTGAGCAACACCGCCACCGACAGGCGACGGATGGTGCCCGTCTGGTTGCGCGTCACGCGAACCGTGCGGTCCACCTCGTAGTTGGTGACAGACTCCTGACGGCTGGAGCCGTTGGCACCACTCTGGCTGTTCGAGGCACCGGCCGCAGCCGTCGTGTTCTGGGCGGGGCCGTTCACCGGTGCCGACGGCGAGGCAGGCGGCTGGTTCGACAGCGAGCCCGGAATGCCGCCGGGTGCCACCAGCGCTCCATTGCCATCGCGTGAGGCCATCGTCTGCTGGCTGCGGATGGCCGCACTGGTGGGGTTCTGGTTGGGCGCAAAGGTTTCGGCGGTGGCCTCGCTCTGCGTGAAATCGATATCGGCGGCCACCTGGGCGCGGATGTTGCCGTTGCCCACAATGGGCTCCAGCAGATCGTTGATCCGGCGTGACAGGTTGCTTTCGATCTGATTGCGATAGTTGATCTGGGCCGTGTTCATCGTGCCGCCGTCGGCATCCAGATCGGACAGCAGCTTGCCATACTGGTCGACGACCGAAACCTGCTTCGGATTCATGTCAGGCACCGAAGCAGCTACCAGGTGCAGAATGCCCTGCACCTGCTGACGATCGAGGGAACGGCCGGGGTAGAGTGTCAGTGCCACCGAGGCCGAGGGCTTTTGCTGCTCGCGCAGAAAGCCGTTCTGTACCGGCATGGCCAGGTGCACACGCGCATGCCTGACGGCGGCCAGGCCCTGGATCGAGCGTGCCAGTTCTCCCTCCAGGCTGCGCTGGAAGTTCAGCCGCTCCTGAAACTGGGTGGTACCGAAGCGCTGCTTCTCCATCAGCTCGTAGCCGGTGGTGTCACTGCGGGGAAGGCCCTGGGCTGCCAGGCGCAGGCGCGCATCATGCACCATGCTGGCCGGAACCATGATCGCGCCACCGCCTTCGGTGTACTTGTAGGGCACGTTCATCTGAACCAGCTGCGCGATGACGGCACCGCCCTCCCGGTCGGGCAGGTTGTCGTACAGCACTTTCCAGTCGGGCTGCTGCGACCACAGCCAGGCAGAGACGGCCACCGCGCCGAGCGCGATGACACCGACCCCGGCCTTCACCTTGGTGGCGGCCGGCATCTGGGCAAACGGACTGCCGGCAAGCGGCGTCGTATTGGGCAGGGCAGGGGCATTGGTACTCATGGCGAGCATTATTCGGCAAAGCGTGGGCGGGATATTCACCAAATACCGGGCTGGATGCCTGCTATTTTGCCGAGTTGTTCAGGCGCCTGCCGTTACGATGTGATGGACGGCAGGGTGTCTGCCCCATGAAGGAGAGTTGTTTATGCAGGTGGAATTTCCGGGATCTGCGCTGAAGGCTGCCGCTGATGCAGCCGCTGCCGCCGCCCGTCCGCAGGCTGCGGGTTTCATGAGTCATTCGGGGCCTGCCGGTGCGGTTGGCCAGGCAGCTGAAGGCTCGTTTGGCAGCTTGCTGATGGATGCGCTGCGCAAGGTCAGCCAGGTACAAGGTGTTGCGGATACGCAGCAAAAGGCGTTCGAACTGGGTGAGGCCGGTGCGTCGCTGGAGTCGACGATGGTGTCGATGCAGAAGGCGCAGCTGGGTTTTCAGTCGGCGTTGACGGTGCGGAATCGTCTGGTGCAGGCGTATTCCGAGATCATGAGCTTGCAGGTGTGAACAGGGCAGGCCGCTTTCCGGCGGCCTGCTTTCGTGGCAGCGGGGCCGGGGGCCGGTCCCCATCGGTGGCGTGACGGCAGGCTTGCCGGTGCTGCTTCCGACGGAGTCTGGCTTGCGGCCCCGTGTCCGTTATGTGGCGGTGCAGCCGGCAGAGGTGCCGACCGGCTCGATCATCCGGCTGCCCGCCATACTGCCTGGCGGGCGCGGTCAGTCGGTCAGGCGGGCGTTGCGGATGCGGCGCTCCACGTCCATCACGTACACCTGGATCTGGCGGGAGACGCTTTCCGGCAGCGACAGGAAGCGGCTGCTGACCAGATGGTAGCCGGCAAGATCGGCCGGGGCTGTGCGGATGATCTTCAGATCACACGGCAGGGCAGGCGCACGGCGGCGTTCGATGCGGCAGTGACGCAAGGTTTCACCCACGGCGGGCAGGGGCAGGGAATCGGGCCAGTAGAAGCACAGGCCGCCGGCCGAGATGTCGTGCAGCCGGCCGTGGCCTTCGTGTGCCTCGGCCAGACGGATGATGACTTCCGCCTGGTCATCGTCGGGCGGATTGACGCGGTAGGCATCGCGCCGTTGCACCCGCCATCCATGGGTCGGGATGGGGGCCTGCAGGTGCACGCCCTGACTGCCGTGATGCAGGGCCAGATGGTCCAGCGGCAGCTGGATCTTGACGGCACCGGTGATGCCGACAAGGGTGTACGGGGGCACTTGCAGGAAAGCGGCCAGTGAGGCCTGTGCCTCGCTGGCCACAGACAGCTCGATGGCCTCGGCATCGATGCCGTCGATACGCACCAGCAGCGGCAGCTGCGCCTGATCGTCGCTGTGGATGGCCACCTGCACCTGGGCATTGACAAGTTCGCGAATCATGGCGCGAACCGGCATGGTGCCTTCGACACGGAACTGGTCGAGGTCGTCCTGGGAGGCCAGCGGAAGATGGCCGGGAAGCGGGGCGTGTGCGTCGGCGGTTCCGTGTGCGAGCATGATCGTCAGGCCTGATGGGGGCAGGTTTCGTAAAGGGGGAGCGCGTGCATGGGGCGTGTGGCCAGCCAGGGAGAGAGGCGGCGGTAACCGCCCGAGCCAAGGCGGCGGATCTGTTCATCCACCTGCAGGATCTCGCGGATCATTCTGATGCGGGAGGGCTCCAGCAGCTCACAGGCTTCGGGATAATCGGCCCGCAGCACCTGCCAGGCGTTTTCCAGATCGGCCGCCAGGCGGGGCAGGGCGGTGCGCAGCTGCCGGACTTCGTCCCAATCCTGGCGTTCTGCTGCCTGGCGCATCGATGCGGCCAGCGCCAGGGCCTCGTGATACTGGGGGGGCAACGTGAGGGTGTCGGTATGGTCCACGATGTCGTCCCGTCTCAGCCGTTGTGTTGCTGGTTCACCACCTGGGGGCGGATGGCCTGCCAGGCGTCGCGCAGGTCCTTGAGCAGCGTCAGGACTTCATCGTAGCGGGCCTGGTCATCGTGCAGGTTGGCCTGCAGCAGGGTGTGCGTCATGTAGTCGTACAACGAGGCCAGATTCAGCGAGATGTCGCCGACATCGAGATCCAGCGAGGCCTTGAGACCCTCGTCGATGATCCGGATGGCACGCGATGTGGATTCTCCCTTGGCCGGAATGTCGCCCTGCTGAAGGGCGAACCCGGCCTTGAGCACGGCGGCGATCGCGCCATCGAACAGCATCCCGATCAGCCGGTGCGGGTCGGTCAGGTGCACGGCGCTTTCGATGTCGACCGCATGATAGGCGGCGGACCGGGTCTGCTGGAGGCTGGTAAACATGCTGGGGGTCCTGTGTACTGTCGAATGTCGGAGTGTCGGATCGAACGGGTTCCATGCTGCCACCCGTTGGCCGCCACCGGTCGGCAGTGGCGGCGGTGTGTTGCTCCTTTTATCGACGCTTTGACGGCAGACTTTAGGCCGCGCCAGAACTGGCGGGCTTAATGGCGCTTATCTCGTCGTGGCGCCGGGCGGCCACGGCCAGCAGGGCACGCAGCAAGCAAAACGCGCCCACAGGGGGCGCGTGTCTGGCGGGCCAGGAGGGCGGGGCCACAGGCGGGGCCCCGGCTCCAGCGGTCAGCGGGGCAGCAGGGCGGCAATCGACGAGAACGAATTGGCGATCCTCGTCAGGTTGGCATCCAGCGCTGCATACTGCTTGCGCAGCTGTTCCTCGCGGCGTGTGAGTTGCTCGTTGATCCGGTCCTGCTTGTCGGTGTAGGCCTTGAGACTGCGATTGAGGGCTTCGGTGGCCCCGTTGATGCTGCCCTTGGGGTCGAGAATTTCCTTCAGACGGTCTCCCAGGCGCTTGGCCAGACCGGCAGGTGCCGCAGCGGCGCCGGTGGCCGTGCTGCCCGCCGTGCCGTTCGCCCTGGCGTTCGGGTCGCCGGCCAGCAGCGTGCGCAGCCGGGCGGGATCATTCAGCAGATTGTCGAGCTTGTCCTTCTTGATGCTCAGGCTGCCATCACGCGCCAGCTCGAAGCCGGCCTTGCTCAGACTGGTGTTGTCGTCATCACCCGGCTGGGCGCGCACCAGTGAACGCAGCTGGTTCTGGATGCGGATGACGGTGGCGTTGCCCTGCAGGGTGCCGGCCGTCTTCGAGCCCGGATCATATTTGGTTTCTTCGGCAATCAGGCTGTTGACCTTGTTGTAGGCCTCGATGAACTTGTCGACGTCCTCGCGCAGCGACTCGGTGTTGCTTTCGACCTGGATCGACACGGGTGCGGTATCGGCCTTCTTCAGCTCCAGCGTCACGCCCTCGATCAGGTCGGTGACCTTGTTGGTTGCCGACGTGGCGGCCAGCCCGTTGATCTCCATGCGGGCATCGCGGGCGATCTGGGTACGCTGACTGCCATTGCTGCCCTGGGCGGCCGTGGCCGAGATGTCGAAGTTGTCCAGCCGGCTGTCGCCACGACGGGTTGCCGTGATCTGGAAGGCATTCTTCGAACCGGTCTCGCTGCTGGAAATCATCAGCCGGGTGCCAGACCCGTCGTTCACCAGGCTGGCGCTGATGCCGGCCTTGCTGCGGTTGATGATGTCGCGCACATCCTTGACAGTGGCATCGGCGGGAATGGTCAGTTCCACGGCCTGCCGTGCACCGTCGGCGGTGAAGGTGGTACCGGCCTCGTTGACGCTGCCCAGCTGGATGCTGAGGATGCCGCCACCCACCAGTTCATCGGGGCTGCCAAATGCACGAGTGGCAACGGCCTGGCTCTGGGCCAGCTGCTGCACCACCAGCGAATGGGCGCCACGGGCACCGCCCGAGCCTCCGGTGGCCACGACACTGCTGTCGTTACCGCTCTTGGCGGTGTTGTTCTGCCAGGTGCTCTGGCGTGTCAGCTTGTCGGTGGCCGTCTGCAGTTCAGACAGGGCAGACTTGAGCTTGCCCCAGCTGGAAAGCTTGGTGTTGATGCCGCTTTGCTGTTGCTTGAGCTTGGCCAGGGGCTCACGCTCAAGGGCCATCAGTTGGCTGACGATGCCGTTGACATCGATGGAGCCGCCGGCAGCGGTAATGGAGCCTGCCATAAGTCGACCTCTGGAAAAAGGGTTGTTCCAGACATCATATCGGCTGGCATGGCTTGACTGTAAGGGGAGTCGACACCGGCTGCGGGATGCGGTCATCCGTCGGTCGGGCGGGCTGGTACGCAGCAGACGGATGGCGCAGACCGGCCGATGCCCGTCGTTGCGCAGGGGCCGGGGGCCAGAGCACCCCGGCGGCGGTCATTGCAGCCGGAAAACCTCTTCGAGCCGGCTGGCATGCGGGATGTTGAGAATCCAGCGTTGCAGCTCGGCGGCACTGGCCTGATGGATACGGGTACGGGTGTCGTCGTCGACCGGGCCGAAGCGTTGTTCGAGCAGGGGGTATGCCAGCTCAACCAGGGCCTTGTGCCGGCCCTGCTGGATGCCCTGCTGCCGGCCTTCGGCCCGCAGCTGCTCGGCAATGTCGTTCATCTGGTGTTCCTCCGTTGCATAGCGTTCAGAGTACAGGCGCTGCCCCTGTTCATCAAGGGGGGCGTAGTACCTGATGAACTGATCGTACTTGAGTCGTTTTTCGGGATCGGGTTCAAGGGCCAGAAGCCCTTGCAGCGCCCTGCCACGGGCATCGACCTGTTCCTGCAGGGAATGATGGCGCATGCAGGGCAGGGTGAGGCGGGTGACGAGGTTGTTGCTGTCGAGATGGTCGCGCGAGTCGAGGTTGCCCAGCTCGAAAACGAGGGGTTGAAAGTGCAGGATGCTGCGCTGCACGGTGGCCAGATGCAGCACCGTGCGCAGGCCTGCATGTGTGCGAAGGAAGATCACGACGGGCACGACCCGGTCGGTTTGAAAGTGTTCGGCCAGTTGCAGGGCATAGATGCCGAGACGATGAATGGAAAAGCGCCTGGCATTGCTTTCTTCTTCAAGCATGAAGAGCAGCGACTCCCGTTCGCCATTGCCCCATTCCACCAGCAATGGCACATCCAGTTCAAAGAAGCGGTCGCTGAGGCGGTCCTTGAGCTGCTCCTGGCGGATGGGGGTGATGCGGGCTGAAGGATCGATACGGGCGGCTTCTTCGGCGGCAAAAAAGGCCAGGGCCTGCCGGGGATAATCGAGAATCAGATTCTTGAAATTCTGGTCATGACTGATGGGCATGGGCACACCATGGACAGGGCAAGAACGGAAGCAGCACTGGTGCCACCCCCAGGTGGCAGGCTATAGAATACTGTATATAAAGACAGGTATCAATCGGTGACGCCAGCCTTCTGTCGAGTTGTAAAACAAGCCGACGATATGCACCGCTGTGCACGGCCTGATACTGCTGAACGATACGATAAAAAGCACACGGCGTGCCTGAATGAACAGGACACGCCGTGAGCGGGGAAGGGCTGCGCGGGCAGTCCTTCCGGCAGGCCAGCATCCGCGGCGGCGCATGCCGCCGTGGATGCTCCCCAGTGATCAGCGCAGCAGCGAGAGCACGTTGTTGGGGATGGAGTTGGCCTGCGAGAGCATGGCCGTGCCAGCCTGCTGCAGCACCTGCGAGCGGGTCAGGGCAGCGGTTTCCTTCGAGAAGTCTGCATCCAGGATGCGGCTGCGGGCGGCCGTCTGGTTCTCGGCGTTGATCTGCAGCGTGTTGATGACAGCCTCAAAGCGGTTCTGGGTGGCACCAAACTTGGCACGGGCGCTGTTGACCTCGGTCAGCATCTTGTCGAGTTTGTCCATGGCGGACGAGGCATTGGCAACCGTGTCGATGGAGGCTCCGGCAGCATTGTTTGCACCGATGACGCCGGTGAAGGTCGTGTTGGCCGTCAGGTTGGCGGTCTGGATGCCGATGCGGTCGGTGACGGTGGCGTTGGCGCCAACCTGGAAGGTCAGGGCAGCCGTGGCCGAGAAGAGTTGGGTACCGTTGAAGTTGGTGCTTTCGAGGGTGCGCTTGATTTCGGCGGCGAGTTCATGGAATTCGGCGTCGAGGGCAGCGCGGTCGCCGGCGCTGTTGGTGGCGTTGGAGGACTGGACAGCCAGTTCACGCATGCGCTGGCCCATGTCGTTGATCTTGGAGAGGGCGCCTTCAGCAGTCTGGGCCAGCGAGATGGCGTCGTTGGCGTTGCGGATGGCAACGTTCATGCCACGAACCTGGGTGTTCATGCGCTCGGCGATGGCCATGCCGGCGGCATCGTCCTTGGCACTGTTGACGCGCAGGCCGGTGGACAGGCGCTGAACCGACTGGGCGAGCATGCCCTGGGTGCCGGCCAGGTTGCGCTGGGCGTTGAGGGACATCAGGTTGGTGTTGATGATCTGGGCCATGATGGTGCTCCTTGAGAGTGGGTTATGTGTTTCGGTGCTGCTTCCCTGCTTGCGGGAGGTGTGGGAAACGTTCCCGTTGCCTTGAATATCGGCCCGTGGTGTGGCGTCTTTAAGTCAGCGCCGACCATTCATCGTCGAAAAGCGCCGTTGATCCTGCGGTGCTTTTTCTTCGTGCTGTTGCGCAGGGGGTCGGTTGTCCTGGCGTGGGGGCTGATGCGCCTGTCGGGGGCGAAGTTGGCAGAGGCTGTGCGGCCGGTGGTGTGTGCCGATCCAAGCAAAACGGCGTGCCTGAACGAACAGGACACGCCGTGAGTGGGGAAGGGCTGCGCGGGCAGTCCTTCCGGCAGGCCAGCATCCACGGCGGCGCATGCCGCCGTGGATGCTCCTCAGTGATCAGCGCAGCAGCGAGAGCACGTTGTTGGGGATGGAGTTGGCCTGCGAGAGCATGGCCGTGCCAGCCTGCTGCAGCACCTGCGAGCGGGTCAGGGCAGCGGTTTCCTTCGAGAAGTCTGCATCCAGGATGCGGCTGCGGGCGGCCGTCTGGTTCTCGGCGTTGATCTGCAGCGTGTTGATGACAGCCTCAAAGCGGTTCTGGGTGGCACCAAACTTGGCACGGGCGCTGTTGACCTCGGTCAGCATCTTGTCGAGTTTGTCCATGGCGGACGAGGCATTGGCAACCGTGTCGATGGAGGCTCCGGCAGCATTGTTTGCACCGATGACGCCGGTGAAGGTCGTGTTGGCCGTCAGGTTGGCGGTCTGGATGCCGATGCGGTCGGTGACGGTGGCGTTGGCGCCAACCTGGAAGGTCAGGGCAGCCGTGGCCGAGAAGAGTTGGGTACCGTTGAAGTTGGTGCTTTCGAGGGTGCGCTTGATTTCGGCGGCGAGTTCATGGAATTCGGCGTCGAGGGCAGCGCGGTCGCCGGCGCTGTTGGTGGCGTTGGAGGACTGGACAGCCAGTTCACGCATGCGCTGGCCCATGTCGTTGATCTTGGAGAGGGCGCCTTCAGCAGTCTGGGCCAGCGAGATGGCGTCGTTGGCGTTGCGGATGGCAACGTTCATGCCACGAACCTGGGTGTTCATGCGCTCGGCGATGGCCATGCCGGCGGCATCGTCCTTGGCACTGTTGACGCGCAGGCCGGTGGACAGGCGCTGAACCGACTGGGCGAGCATGCCCTGGGTGCCGGCCAGGTTGCGCTGGGCGTTGAGGGACATCAGGTTGGTGTTGATGATCTGGGCCATGGTTGGCATTCCTTATCGAAAGCAAAGTTGGTATCGGTGCTGCTTCCCGCTTTCCGGGAGGGACGGGAAACGTTCCCGTTGCGATGAATATCGGCGCTCTGGGGGTGGGCTTTAAGCGTGATCCCACCGTTGATGACGGTGGAGCTGGCCGTTGATCGAGCAGAGAGGGGACGGGGCTCTCTCTGGTCCTGGCTGATTGCGTAGGTATCCGACCCTGAATGACGTTGTCATGGGCCAGTCATCGACAGATACCCAGATGACTTCAATTACCTTCGGACACGAAAAAGGCGTCTTCGCCTGACAACAAGGTTGCTGATTGCGGTGGTCGTGCAACAGGACGCGTGGCTGCCTCCGATACGGGCAAAAGGGCCGCTGGTCGGCGTACTGGCATCTCATCAGCTGCGTCTGGATACCGGCGGATTGCGCTGTCCGACAACCTGCAGGATGTGTGGGCTTTCTCGCAACAGTCTCGTTCATGAAGGTGTACGACCGTTCGGCCACTGGTCGGTGCGCCGTTGGCCAGATGTCGGGTTGCGCGGCATAGTTGCTGCCAGATCGTCTTGCCGTCAGACCCCCATGTCCGGCGGCAATCTTCTTGTCATGGGGAATGGACAGAGATGAACGAAGAAAGAATCATGGCCGAGATCAGGGAGGCAAACCTGTCCTACCTGATCCTGGCCCAGTCGCTGATCCGCACCGACCGGGTACAGGCGCTGTATCGTCTTGGGCTGTCCGAAGAAGTGGCCGAGCTGCTGGACGGATTGTCACCGGGGCAACTGGCCCGCATTGCCCAGGGCAACATGCTGATCTGTCGCTTCCGCTTCGACGATGCGATGTTGTGGTCGCTGCTGGCCGATCATGGTGAGCAGGCAGAAGGGGTAAGCGATCGCAGCGCATCGCGCCTGCACGCCGCCATCCTGCGCTCGGGCAAGTTCGAGGAGACCCTGGATGAGCACGCGTAGCCTGCTGGAAGACAACAAGCAGATCGTCCGCGCGATCCGGATGATCGAGCTGGGTGCACGGCTGCAGATGCTGCAGTCGGAAACTGAACTGCCCTATGAACGCCTGCTGAAGCTCTACAAGGAAGTGGCAGGCAAGTCGCCCTCGAAAGGGCAGCTGCCATTCTCGACCGACTGGTTCATGACCTGGCAGCCGAACATCCATGCCTCGCTGTTTTACAACATCCACGCCTATCTGCTGAAAAGCTCGCCGATCGATGATTCGGAAGCCATCATCAAGGCCTACGAGCTGTATACGGCCGAGGTGAGGAGCTACGGTGTCGAACCGATGCTGAGCATCACCCGTGCCTGGCGTCTGGTGAGATTCATCGACAGCGGTCTGGTGACGGCCATGCAGTGCAAGCGTTGCAAGGGCATGTTCATCAATCACCCCTATGAGCTGGAGGACCAGTTCGTCTGTGGTCTGTGCGATCCGCCGGCACGGGCAGGCAAGGCGCGCAAGGCCGGGTCGATTCATTGACCGTTTGCAGAAAGCGCCTCCACGGAGTGAGGAAATGGTTCGGGAAGGCGGTGGGAGCCGATCTGGATCGAACTACCGCCGTCTCGAATGAAAACCTTTGATGTCATGAACAGCAAGCCAGGTATACATGTCTGCCTCATGCAGCCGGAGAATCAGGTGCACGCGGGGGCCTTGCTGGATCCGGCCCTGTATTTTCACCACCAGTTCCGTCGCCTGGGAGCAGAGCCAAGCTTCGAGCGAAACAGGCTGAGGCATGATGCGGTCAATTTCGTCTTTGGGGCTCATCTGGGTTTCGACCCTGCCTGGCTGAACCGATACAGCTGCATCATCGTCAATCTAGAGCAGATCGGACAAGGTGGAGCCAAAATTCCTTCTGCCTACAATCGGCTGCTTAGAACAGCCATCATGGCAGATTACGATGCGCGGAATCCTGCGGTTTATGCCAGCAATCCGGAAGACGTACCGATTTTTTCCTTCGGGCATGCCGCTTACCTGTGGCCAGAGGCGGGAAGAGCATTGCCGCTGGAGAAGCGACCCGTTGACCTACTATTCCTTGGCAGCGTCAACGACCGACGTCTCGCCTTGATCCGCCGTATCGAAGCGATGGGTCGGACCGTTCATGTGCAGCAGACCCCCGTCTATGGCTCTGCGAGAAACAACATCCTGCGTCAGGCAAAAGCCCTGCTCAACCTGCATTTCTATGATAGTGCCCGTTTTGAGCAGGTACGGGCCTTTGTAAGTCTGTCGAACGGTACACCGGTCATTTCAGAGCGTCATCCAGACAGTGAGCCTGGCTCTGCCTACGATGCCTGTGTGACATGGTTGGATGAGTCCTTCATGGAGTTCTTCTTTGCAGAGGAGTTCGGCTCGCCGCTGTTCTATCAGGTGATGACACAGCAACTGGATGCATTTCGTCAGGTTGATCCTTTGGATTCCTATGCCGAATTGCTGGATTTTGCTGCAGGCGTCTGGAAGGCCCATGGGCGGGTGCTGTCCTTGGCGTCACAGAGCCTTCAGGCGGGGCCGCTTTATCCATCTGAGCTGTTGCCCGGTGATGCAAACGCTGCAGAAGACTGGGGTGTAATGAACGTCGATCGAAGAGAGTTTCCGCGGTCTCAGGTAATCGATGATGTGGACCACCAGATAGCACAAATCGTTGCAAAAGGTCAGTATGATCTGGCGTTGCGTGTACTGGCATGGACGGTAAACACCCATCATCACCAACCGGGCATCATCAATCATGCCTTGTACTATCCGAGACTGGACTGTTGGTTGAAGGTGCTTGCCGAAAAACTGGTAGAGGCGGGTACAGGTAGCGGTTCTGCTTCCTTGGGGACTGCCATGGCCGAGGCATTGCGGCCTACGATGGTGATTGCCAGCGAACTATATACGGTGGGTGGACATAGTCGGTTGCTGGAATCTCTGGTGGAGAATGTACCAAACCCGGTGGTGGTGCTGACTGATGCGTTCATGTCCTATCAGCAGTCTCCTTCGTCAGCGGACTGGCTTCGAGAACGCTTGAAGGGCGTCGAACTGATCATTCTTGAGGGAAATGACCCCTGGAAGAAGGCAGAAGCGCTACATGCCGTAGTCGAGCGCACCCGTCCTGGCCATATCTGGTATCTCCAGCATCAGCAGGATGCTGTGGCTTTTGTCGGAACCTTGTCCTTCAAACAGACCCCGAAGATCATGATCCATCATTCTGATCATAATCCAAGCCTGGGGTGTACCTTGCCTGATCTGCTGCACGTCGACATTACGGAGACGCTGCAACAGGTCTGTGAACATCATCTGGAACGGGAATGCTTCCGTTTGCCCTTGTATACGCCCGATTTGGGCGTCAAGTCTTGGCCGGCAGGCATGGATGCGAAAGAAGTGTCAGTAGTGACAGCTGGCCGGGCTGGCAAATTCGTGCTTGCGGGGCCGGTGGCATTGCAACGGATGGTTGCATCGGCACTGAAGGTGGTTGGGGGGCGCTTTTATCACGTTGGAGCGATATCGTCAGACTCCGTGTCAATCATACGGCAGTACCTGAAGCAGGAGGGGATCAATCCCCGGCGTTTCGTCAGTCTTGGGCAGGTACCTTCGCTGTGGGGCTGCCTGAAATCGCTCGACGCGCAGGTATATATTGGTTCTGCTCCATTCTCGGGAGGTACCAGTGCCGTTGAAGCGCAGGGATGCGGATATCCGGTACTACCTTTCAGCGGCTTTGAGGAAGGCTCCCTGATCGCAGACTACTCGTCCTATGCGGATATGACGCTGGGCTGGCGAGACGTGGATGAACTTGCCACGAGGTTGCAGCAGGTCGTACCCCGGCTGAAGGACTTGTCCGATAAGGCAAGATGTTTCTATGAGCAGGGCTTCTCCCGAGCAGTATTCGCTGCCCGCGTTGACGCAATTGCCAAGTCGGGTCAGGCCGCTGCCATGCGGACAAGGAGGGGATGCTGATGTCTGGATTTCGTTTCGAGTTTTATCAGGCTGATGCCAAGGACAGCTGGAACGATTTTGTCAGACGAGGTCGCAATGGCGTCTTCCTGTTCGAGCGTGCGTACATGGACTATCACGCCCATCGGTTCGTGGATGCTTCCGTCATCGTGAGGTCGTCTTCCAGCCAGGGGATCGTGGCCGTACTGCCAGCGCATCGGGTGAATGAGGCTGGAGATCTTGTACTGATGAGTCATGGTGGACTGACCTTCGGTGGTATGGTGATGCATCCAAAACTCGGGGGGGCAGAGGTGCTGGCCGTCCTGACGGCGTTGTGTGAATGGCTGGGTGCCCAGGGTTTCAAACGTTTGCTATTGAGGCCTGTTCCGCACATCTACCACCGCTTGCCCAGTGAAGACGATCTTTACGCTTTGCATCGTCTCGGAGCGCGGTTGAGTGGTGTGCAACTGTCCAGCACGCTTGACTTGCAGCGAGAGGTGATCAAGTCGGGGCACCGCAGACAGAAGATGGCGTTGGCAGAAAGTGCGGGGGTGGTGGCAGCAACTTGCAGTGTTGAACACTTCTGGCCGGTCCTGGAGCAGACGTTGCAGCGCCGCCATGGCGCCAGTCCGGTGCATTCCCTGGCAGAGATGCAGCGGCTGATGGAAGACTTCCCGTGCATCGAATGCGTGGGGGCAGCCCGGCAGGATGATGAGGAGCTGCTGGCTGGAGCGGTACTCTATCACTATGATGGGGTGACGCATACGCAGTATATGGCGGCGTCCGAAGCCGGTTACCGTGTGGCCGCCATGAATGCGGTGGTCGAGCACGTCATCGAGTACGCCCGCGAAAAAGGCCAGCGCTGGTTGAACTTTGGGGTTTCCACCGTTGACGGAGGCCGTGTGCTGAACGAAGGGCTGTTGCTTTACAAGGA
Organism: Lautropia sp.; assembly: GCA_030532425.1. Lineage (GTDB taxonomy): Bacteria > Pseudomonadota > Gammaproteobacteria > Burkholderiales > Burkholderiaceae_E > Lautropia. Next base: position 54,742 of record JAUNLD010000010.1, read on the forward strand.
ACGGTTTGGTGCACGCAGTACGGTGCTGCAGAGCTACGAGATAGAGATCGGGAGTGTGTAGGGCAATGAGCAGCAAAACGGACGAGAAACGGGATATGGCGCGCTATGAGAAGGCATATGCCGAATCCAGCTTCGAACCGGTGCAGGCGCGGATGCGCAAGCAGGTGGTGTTGGAGCAGTTGCGTCTCTGGCAGCCGGCCAGTGTACTGGAGGTTGGTTGTGGTGCAGACCCGTTGTTCAATCATTACCGGCAGTTTGCGCGGATGGTTGTGGTCGAACCGGGCCGCGGATTTTCAGAGATCGCTCGCGAGCAGGCTGCTGGAAGCCCGCGCATTCACATCATTGAGGACTTTCTAGAAAATGCCATCGAGTCTGGTGCATTGACCGGGGAGCACTTTGATTGCGTGATCGTTTCAGGGCTCCTTCATGAACTGCATGATCCGGGGCAATTGCTGAGGGTGCTGCATCGGGTTGTTGGTGCCGACTGCAGGTTGCATGTCAATGTACCCAATGCACGGTCGCTGCATCGTCTGTTGGCTTTCGAAATGGGCATTGTGAACGACATTCACGAGATATCCGGACGCCAGGAGTCTTTGCAGCAGAATCATACCTTCGACATCAAGAGTCTTAAGGCACTCTGCGTGGCCAGTGGTTATCGGGTGATTGAAGAGGGGTCATTCTTTGTCAAGCCCTTTACGCATGCGCAGATGTACCTGCTTTCAGAGATTGGCTTGCTGGACGAGCGCATGCTGACCGGCCTGATGCGGCTGGAGAAGCATCTGCCGGGCATGGGATCGGAAATATTCGTCAACCTGATGACCGCACCGCAAGCGTGAGGCCATCGACATTCATGGTGTTGAAGATGACAACACGAAGTGATGCAGCTATGGTGGTGGTCGGTTCGTCTCTGGCGGTGCTGGTTGCCGCAACGGAGCGTGCACGACGCGGTTTGCAAACAGTGATCATCCGCTCCGGTGGTGCGCTGGGGGGGTATTTTTCGGGTGTCCATGTCATGGGGCGACGTCGTGACGCGGGCATGGTGCTGTACGAGTTCAGTTCTTTTCGTGAAACGGATGCAATGCCGTCTCTGTCCAGTTATGATCCGATGCGAAGAAATGATGTCGGTCGATTCTGCGGACTCGTGCGCCGGTATGTAGGCCAGCAGCAGAAAACCCGGGTGATCGACACGCCACAGATGTGGACGGATGGCCAATGGTTACCTGACATGATGCTGGGCAACGGCATCCGGGCCGTGACGCGGTTGAGTTGCGTGGCCGAGGCGCGTCGCCAGCTGCTTGACATCTCTTCAAGGGTTCGGCCCGACAGCAGTCTCTGCCATCCGGCCAACAAGGGCACCTGGCCAGCAAATGGAAAGCCTCCCGCTGATTGGGAAAAGCTGGCAGGGCGTTCTGGCCTGGGCTTCGATTGCGACTCAGTGTCTCGTATCGTTCACGGGGATGTTCTGCATGAGGCACTGTTCCTGCCTTTTGCCCGGCAGGTGATGAATCGCGATGCCAGCCATCTCTCAGCGCTGTACCACCGTTTGCCGTGGTTGCCCCTTTATTGGCCAGAGAGCCTTCTGGCCGAGCTGGATGGCAGTGGCGCGTCCATACCGCCCACATTGCTGAGTGCTGCCGATGGAGAGTCTGTCGCTGAATTCTGCCAGCGTCTTGTTGCGAATGTTCGGGAGAACCCGCTGATTACCCTCGTGGACGATCATCTGCTGGCCATGAGCCGGACGCCTGACAGCTTCGAGCTTGTCCTGGCCGCCAAGGGACGGCTGAGTACTGATCGGCTGGTCTGGGCGTTGACCCCGGAGCAGGGTGTGGCATTGGCTGGCATGGCAGCATCACCCGCGAACGATGCTCGTCTGCCTCTGGTACTGGGCTTTCTGGCTTTTCGGGAGCAGGACCTGCTGCGCAATCACAGTTTCGTTCACGCGGTTTCTGCCAATATCGGTCTGTATCGTGTGACCAATAGTACGGCATGCAGCAATCGTAATGACGAAGGTCTGGTTCATCTGGTGGTCGAGGCGAATCCTAATCGTCTGATGTCTGTCCATGGCGCTCTATCCGACGATCAGGAGGTCGTTCAAGCGATGACGGCGGATATGGTCAGAATGGAGCTGCTCAGGGAAGGGGCATTGCCGTCCGCTTCCGAGCTGCGCCGTTTCGATGGTGCGCTGCCATTGCCGACACACGAGGCCGTTGAGCGTTTTCTGCACGACCAGGAGCGTCTGCGGGCACACATGCCTGGCATCGAGCTGGTCGGGGCCAGCGCGGCACCGTTCGCGATGGGATTATCGGATCAGATCGTGCAGGGACTGCAGGTTGCAGACCGCGGCGTGTCAGACAGCCAGAGTGCCCTGAACGGGAGTCTTGCCGAGCCGGCCGATCGTGGCGAACGCCTTGGCGTTCCCGGTTGAAACGGAGCCATCAGAACGTACTTGCTGGAGAAATCATGCTTGCAGATTGTGTAACCATGCAGTTGCCCAAAATCAACGATCCCCGAGGCAATCTGACGTTCGTGGAAGGAGGAAGGCAGATTCCTTTTGACATCCGTCGCGTATATTACCTCTATGATGTGCCAGGAGGATCAGAGCGAGGTGGGCACGCGCATCTGGCCCTGCACCAGTTCGTGATCGCAATGTCGGGAAGTTTCGACATCGTGCTGGATGATGGTTTTGGCCGAAAGCGCTACCACCTGAACCGCTCTTATGAAGGCCTGTACATTCCCCCGATGACCTGGCGCGAGCTGGACAACTTCTCTTCAGGAAGTGTCTGCATGGTTCTGGCGTCTGCTGTTTACGATGAAGGGGATTACCTTCGAGACTACAGCGACTTCATGCTGGAAGTTCACGGCCGTCGCAAGGGGGCAGAATCACGACCGCTTGACCGTGAAGCAGTCTCTGTTTAAGTTTGCCTGATGAAAGAGGCCGCTTTTCGGAGCGGCCTTTTCTGTTTGAAAGGGGAGGTTTGCCGAAGGTCAGAAGCTTTGCACCGCCTCAATGACCCGTTCGACATCACCGTCGCTCATCATCGGATCCATGGGAAGACTGAGAAGCTCCCGTGCGTACTGCTCAGCTAGTGGAAAATGACGTTGGCTGACCGGGTGGTCGTGATAAGCGCGTTGATGATGCACAGGAGTTGGATAGTGAATGAGTGTCTGGATGCCTTTGCTATGAAGGTGTCTGGCCAGTTCATTCCTCTGTTCATGACGTATCACGAACAGATGCCAGGATGATTGAATGGGCATCACTTCACCGGAACAGTACTCGTGTTGTGCCTCGCTGGTGAATCGTTGTGTGTCAGTAGAACTGCCTGTGAGAATCAGGCCGTCTGGCGGTGGCAGGTGAAGCCCTGGTGTGTTGGCAAGATGTTCGTGATAATTTTTCGCAATGACGGAGCGGCGATGGTTGTCTGCGTCGAGATAGCGCAGTTTTTCCAGAAGAAATGCCGCCTGTATTTCGTCCATGCGTGAGTTGACGCCCTTCAGATCGTGAACATACTTCTTTTCAGAGCCATAATTTCTAAGCATTCTGATCTTGTGCGCGAGGGATGCGTCTCGAGTGGTGACAGCCCCTGCATCGCCAAGTGCACCCAGGTTCTTTCCAGGATAGAAACTGAAGCCGGCCGCATCGCTCAAGCTGCCGCATCGCCTTGATCCCAAAGAGGCACCGTGGGCTTGTGCGGCATCTTCCAGCAATGCAAGGCCATGGCGGTCTGAAATCGCTCGCAATGCAGCCATGTTTGCGGGTCTTCCGTAAAGGTGTACCGCCATGATGGCACGGGTTCTGGGTGTAATGGCTTGCTCCACCTGCGCAGGATCGATGGCGTAATCTCCTGGCGCGGGTTCTACTGGTACGGGAGTGGCACCCGTATAGCTGATCGCCAGCCACGTGGCGATATAGGTATGGGAGGGGACGATGACCTCGTCCCCATGTCCTATGTCAAGGCCACGAAGAATGAGCTGTAAGGCGTCGAGTCCATTGCCGACGGTCACACAGTGTGAGGCGCCGCAGTAGTCGGCAAATGCCTGTTCGAAGTTTTCCGTTTCCTGTCCAAGCAACGCCCATCCGCTGTCTAGGACCCGGGTTAATGCCTGCTCCATCGCTGAGCGGTGACGTTCGTTGATGGCTTTGAGGTTGAGAAACGGTATGACGTCTGGCGGGTTCATGGAGCCTGATCTGGGAGTGGGAGCAAGCAAGGGACGTGAGGTGATGGCTACAGAGGGGTATCTGTCACATGGTGAGCGACACGGGCCAATTTCTTCTCTGGAAGATGGCGACAGGAGAGAAGTTTTTCACCTCAAGATGTCTGGCCAGGGGCTGACATGACACACGAAGGGTGCGACACCAGCGCCGCTCAGCCAGAAAGCCAAACGGCGTTGGACCCATCATTGTTCTTGTCTGCCCGAAAAATGAGTCAACCCGAGGTTGACAGGTCAAGCTTGGCCTCCTCGGATGACAGGGAGGCCTGGTACTCGGCATAAAGCTTCTTGTACATGTTGCCGTAAGTGGTGGCCTTTTCGGTGTCGTTGCGTGCGTCATAAAGCGCCCAAAGCTGCTGGGCTGCCATGAAGCTGCCTCTGCCGCATACGGACCCCGCGAGTTGTGGATTGTCACCGATACGCAAGGCCTTCAGCCAGCACTCCTCCATCATTGGCAGCAGGTGAGGGCCCTGTTCGGGTCGACGATTCATCTGTTCAAGAAGCAGGGACCCGACACTCAGGTGAAAATCCGGAGAGTTTTCCCAGAAGGGCATTTCGTCCGAAGCCAGGAGCATGGCTTCTTCCACACGACCGGCTTGCTTCATGCATTCAATCATTCGTATAAGCATGTCGTGATACCAGGGTGGACGGCCGCTGACCAGCTCGCGGGCACGGTTGTAACAGGCGATGGCTTCAGTGAGATCGTGCTGAATATCGTATTCCTTGCCCAGTTGAAAATGAAAGTAGGCATTGGTGGGCTCTTCCCGAACCTTCGCCGTCAGCAGCGTCATGTTGCGCCCTCGCTTGGTGTTGAGCTGGGCGGGAAGATAGCCATCATGGCGGACAATCAGGGGAGACTCGATGGTGGGAAGATTGTGTGCGGGCTGTTCATGGATCTTCCCGACATAACGCACCCCTCGTGGCAGGATCCGGGCGATGAGGTGAGATGTGTTCAGGCGATTGACCTCGTTGCCGAGGTCACTGTCGATCCTGACGTAGTGAACGGCACGGTCGCGAGTGTTTCTGAGTTCCTGGAAATACTCTCCACCCGATACGATCCATTCATCGGCATCCAGAACGAGGTTCCAGTCCGCATCGGATTTTGCAAGGGCAGCGTTTCTTGCAGCAGCGAAGTCGTTGGTCCATCGGCGGTGATATACGCTGGCGCCGAGTTCCCTGGCGATTTCGACCGTCCTGTCGGTGGAACCAGTATCCAGAACGATCATTTCGTCAACCCATGGTGCCACGCTGGCAAGGCAGCGCGCAATGCAACGCTCCTCGTTCCTGGCAATCATGGTCAGTGCAACTTTCTTCATGGGGCTCCCCGGGTGTTGAAGATTCCTACGCGACATTGTTTCATGATGAGGATCTCACGCAGTCCGGAGATGATCGGGTGTTTTGGCATCCTTTTCCCGGTGCATCTCGGACAGGTGTGCCCAAGAAAGGACAGGCAGGGTCATGGACTCTTTCCGGCGTATCCGGAAACTCTGCTTGCTCTGCCCCTAAGTCTGGCATGATTTGCCACAGGAGACAGACGCGCTTCATCCGCTTGTACGCGGCGACTGGCCATTCGGCGGCTGGTTTGTGGCTTGAGGTTGGCCAACCCGGAGTCCTGAGCACATCATCAGCGCGAAAGCGGTCAGGGCACTGTCGTGAACATATGCCGCGCAAGTGGCGCGTCGATGTGAAGAGGGCTTCAGGGAAACATCCAGGGGTGTTTATCGTTGCCTGCAAGGTACATCAGGCGTCCGTTGCTGCCCAGAGACCTTGTGGGCAAGGCAGGGTCATCGGGCAGGACTGCTATCCTGTAGAAGAAAAGCCTCCTCCGGATTCGTCGCCATTGCGTGATGGCGACGAGTACCTGGTTCTGCTGGCAGCCTGGTCGACCCGAAGTGTCGCCAGGCTGCCTTTTTTCGTTGGATGACAAGAAGATCAGAGGTTTTCTTTCAGGGCAGGCCGAGTCACGTTGAAGCTGACGCCTGACTGGCTGAACGAAGTGGAACCGGATCCATTGATGTCCGCTGCTGACCCTCGTGGCAAGCGCATGTGGCCCCCGGGGGCGCTGACGCCCGCCCCCCGTTCCCTGCCGTCCGGCAGGTGGCGGGCGCCGGCCCGGGCGCGGGTGTTAAAGAATCGCTCACGGCATCCGAATAGAGGGACAGCGCCTCTGGTGCGCCAACCAGTCAAGGGATACACAACATCATGTTTGTCATCATCGGATATATCGTTGTCCTGGGCTCCGTCATCGGCGGTTATGCGATGGCGGGTGGCCACATCGGGGCACTGTTCCAGCCGCTGGAGCTGCTGATGATCGGGGGCGGGGCCTTTGGGGCCTTCATCGTGGCCAACCCCGGAAAGGATCTCAAGGCGATCATGGGTGCGCTGCCGGCCGTGTTCAAGGGATCGAAGTACACCAAGGATCGTTATCTGGCGCTGATGGCGATGTTGTACGACGTGTTGAACAAGGCCCGCAAGGAAGGGTTGATGGCGATCGAGAACGATGTCGAGCAGCCCGAGAGCAGCCCGCTGTTTTCACGCTACCCGGAACTGGTGGCCGATCATCACCTGATCGAGTTTGTGACGGACTATCTGCGGATGATGATTTCCGGCAATCTCAATGCGCTGGAGATCGAGAACCTGATGGACAACGAGATGGAAACCCATCACCACGAGGCGATGGTGCCGGCCCACTCGATACAGAAGATGGCCGATGGCCTGCCGGCATTTGGCATCGTCGCAGCGGTGATGGGGGTGGTCCACACGATGGGCTCGGTGGGCCAGCCTCCGGCGATTCTGGGCGAGATGATCGCGCACGCGCTGGTGGGTACCTTTCTGGGCATCCTGATGGCCTACGGTTTTGTGGGGCCGATTGCCGATCTGCTGACGCAGAAAACCAATGAGGCGGCCAAGGAGTTGCAGTGTGTGAAGGTGACGCTGCTGGCCAGCATGCAGGGTTATGCGCCGGCGATCTGCGTAGAGTTCGGGCGCAAGGTGCTTTATTCGACCGAGCGGCCCAAGTTTGCCGAGCTGGAAGGTCACGTCAAGCAGAAGAGGGCCTGAGCGATGTCGGGGCCTGCATCGAAGAAAGTCCAGCCGATCGTCATCAAGCGGATCAAGAAGGGGGGGCATGGCCACCACGGCGGGGCCTGGAAGATTGCCTATGCCGACTTCGTGACGGCGATGATGGCCTTCTTCCTGCTGATGTGGCTGCTGAGTTCGGCCAGCGAGAA